>NZ_CP084758.1:1875833-2214166 GCF_020535565.1 Shinella sp. XGS7
AGAGCAGCTCGCGCAGCAGGCGGCCTTCGAAGGGGGCCAGCAGGAAGTCGGGCTCGAAGCGCTCCAGGCTGGCATCGCCAAAGGCGGCGTAATGCGCCGCCAGGATGCTGCCGCCGGACACGCCGCTGATCTGGATCAGCTCGTCCAGCAAGGAGGTGTGGCGTCCCGGCAGCACGAACTCGGCCGCCTTCAGGCCCTTGAGCACGCCCAGGCCGAAGGCCGCGGCCCGCGCGCCCCCGCCCGAGAGCGCCACGGCCACCACCACCGGCTTGGGGGCGCGCTGCGGCGCTGCGACCGCCGCTGTCGTGGCCTCGACCTGGCGCGGCGGATTGATCCAGGGCCGGTAGCTGGAGCAGGCGCTCAGCAGCAGCAAGCCACCCAGAGCCAGGGCCTGCAGGCCCCGTGTCGGCAGGGGGCTGCGCATCACTCGGGCTGCCAGGCGCCCAGGGCCAGCTGCACCTGCACATAGGCTTGCAGGGCCTGGGCCTGCTGGCTCAGGGCCTGGCGGCGGGCGTCCAGATGCTGGCTCTCGCTGTTCAGGGCGCTCAAGCGCGGCTCCAGACCCAGACGCTGGCGTTCGCCGGCATAGCGCGCGGCCTCGGCCGCGGCGCGCTCGGCGGCCTGGGCCTGTTCCCAGGCGCTGAGCTGGGCGCTCCAGCCGCGCAAAGCACCCTCGCCCTCGGCCAGGGCCTGCAGCACGCTCTGCTCGAACTGGGCCCAGGCACGCTCGCTGCCGGCGCGGGCGGCGCTCTCGCGCGCTTCGCGGCGGCCGGCGTCCAGCCAGTCCCATTGCAGGGCGGGGCCGGCCGCATAGCGCAGGGCGCCGGCGCGGCCCAGGCGCGAGGCGCCTTCGTTGAGGCCCACGGTGGCGGCCAGGCTCAGGCGCGGCAGATGGGCGCGCTCGGCCAGCACCCGTTGGCCCAGGCTGGCGCGCAGGGCCGCGTCGGCGCGGGCCACCTGGGGCAGGCGCTGCAGCAGGCCTTCGCTGAGCTGCAGGCTGCTTTCCAGCGGCAGGGCGGGCAGGGCTTGGGCCTGGCGCAGGGGCTTGAGCTCGCCGTCCAGCGCGGTGGGCGCACGGCCGCAGAGCAGGGCCAGGGCGGCCAGGCTCTGCTGCACCTGGGCCTGGGCCGCGCTGCGCTCGGCCTGGCGCTGGGCCAGCTCGGCCTCGGCGGCGCGCAGCTCGCGGGCATCGGCCAGGCCGGCACTCACGCGGGACTGCAGCTGCTGGCGGCGCTGCTCGGCCAGGGCGCCGTGCTGCTGGTTCAGCGCTTCCAGCTGCTGGGCGGCGCGCAGCTGCACATAGCGGTTCACCAGCTCGGCCTGCAGCAGGGCCTGGGCCGCCTGCAGATCGGCGCGGGCCATGTCCAGCTCGCGCTCGGCCACGGCCTGGGCCGTGCCCACGCGACCGAACAGATCCAGCTCCCAGCTCAGGCTCTGGTTGAGGCCGATCAGGCGCTGCTCGGGCGGGCGCGGCTGGCCCTGGCGATAGGGGTCCACCTCGGGCAAAGAGGCGCGCGAGACCTGGGCCGAGAGCCCCAGGCTGCCCTGCGGGCCGCCTTCGCGCCGGGCCAGGCCGGCCAGGGCGCGCGCTTCCTGCACGCTGGCCAGGGCGGCCTTGAGGTCCAGATTGCGATCCAGGGCCTGCTGCATCAGGGCGTCGAGCTGCGGATCCTGCAGAGCCAGCCACCAGTTCCTTGTGGCGGTGCTGGCGGCGGGCAGCGTGGCGGCGGCCGGCAGGCTGGCTTCATGGCGGGCCTGCAGGGCGGGCAGCTGGCTGGGCGGCGCCACGCTGGCGCAGCCGGCCAGGCTCAGCGCCGCGGCCAGGGCCAGGGGGGACAGAAAGTGCTTGTAAAACAACATGGCGAGCTCGGGTTCAGGCAGCGGCCGGGGGCGCCGGCACGCGGTAGAAGGCAGCGTACAGGGCGGGGATCAGGCCCAGGGTGATCAGGGTGCCCAGGGCCAGGCCGCCCATCATCACCACGGCCAGGCTGGTCCAGACCGCACCGCCGAAGAGGTAGAGCGGCAGCAGGCCCAGGATGCACACGGCCTTGGTCATCACGATGGGGCGCAGACGCTTGGAGGCGGCGTCCTCGATGGCGGCGGCGGGCGCCAGTCCATGGGCAATGGCCTCGTCGATGGCGTCCAGCAGCAGCACCGCGTTGTTCACGATGATGCCGGCCAGGGCCAGCAACCCCAGGGTGCCGACGAAGGTGAGCGTGGTGCCGGTGAGCTTGAGCGCGATGGCCGCGCCGATGCTGACGAAGGGGATGCTGGCCAGCACGATCAGGCTCTTGCGCAGGCTCTCGAACTGCCAGACGAAGAGCAGGAACATGGCCAGCACGCAGGCGGGCAGCAGGGCGGTGATGGCGTTGTTGGCGCTGGCGCCTTCCTCGATCTCGCCACCCAGCGCGATGCGCACCTGGCCGTCCTGCTGCAGGCGGGCCAGCTCGGGCTGCACCGCGTCCACCAGGCTCTGGGCCGTCCAGCGGGCATGGCGGGCGCTGATCGTCACGACACGGCTCTGGTCCACGCGTTGCAGCACCGAGGGCTGGCTGGCCAGGCTGATCTTGGCGATCTGGCCCAGCAGCACGCGCTGGCCATCGGCGCGCTCCAGCGGCGCGGCCTGCAGCTGCTGCAGCCGCTCGCGCAGCTCCAGCGGGCCGCGCACCAGCACGGGCAGCAGGGTGTCGCCCTCGCGGAACTGGCTCACCGTCTCGCCCGAGAGCAGGCGCTCCAGGCTGCGCGCCACCTCGGCGCTGCTGATGCCGGCGGCGGCGGCCTTGAGCTGGTCCACCTCCACGGCCACATGCAGGATCTGGCGCTCGGCATCGCTGCGCACTTCCACGATGTCGGGCTGGGCCTGTAAGGCCTTCATCAGCTGCTCGGCGGCGACGCGGTGCGACTGGCCGTCGCGGCTGCTGAGGCGGAACTCGGCCGTGCCCGATTCGGTGGAGCCCATGGAGAAGCGCTTGGGTTCGAAGCGCACATCGGGGAACTGCTGGGGCAGCTCGCTGCGCAGGCGCTGCAGGGCCTGTTCATGCGTGTAGCCGGGGGCCAGGGTCAGCACCGCATAGGCGCGGTGCGCGGCCGGGGTGGGCGGGTTCAGTGCCAGGATGAAACGCGGGCCGCCGTCGCCCACATACACGGCCTGGCTTTGCAGCTCGGGGAAGCGCTTGGCGTCGCCCAGGGCGCGGCTGATGCGCTGGGCCGTGGCCAGGGTGGTGTTGCCGCTGGTGTCGGGCGCCAGCTCGATGGCCATCTGCAGCTGGCGACGTTCGGAGGCGGGCATCAGCTCGGACGGCACGTGGGCGAAGAGCCAGCCGGCGGCCAGCAGCAGGGCCACCATGGTGCCGATGTACAGGGTCTTGTGGCCCAGCACCCAGCGCACCTTGCCGCGGTACCAGCCAGTGAGCGCCTCCACCGCGCGGGCGGTGCGGCTCAGCTCGGCATGGTGGTGGGCGAAGCGCTGGCACAGCAGGGGCGTGACGGTGACGGCCAGCAGCAGGGACAGCAGCAGGGCGATGGCCATCACCAGGCCCATGCTGCGCAGGTACTCGCCGGTCTCGGTCTTGCTGAGCACCAGGGGCATGAAGGTCAGGATGATGGCCAGGGAGGACACCAGCAGGGGCACGAACATGGTGCGGCCTGCCGCGGCCGCGGCGGCGGCCCGGTCCTCGCCCAGGGCAAGGCGGCGCTCCATGTCTTCGGCCACCACGATGGCGTTGTCCACGAACAGACCCAGGGCAATGATGATGGCGCCGATGGAGATGGTGTGCAGCTCGATGCCCACGAGCTTCATCACCACCAGACTGCCCAGCACCGTGGTGGGCACGATGGCGCCCACGATCAGGCCGGTGCGCAGGCCCAGGAAGAGCACCACCACGCCCATCACGATGACCGTGGTCTCCAGAAAGACCTGACTCACCTGCTTGAGCTGCTTGGTGACGATCTGGGCCTGGTCGGTGATGGGCGTGAGGCTCATGCCGGCTGGCAGCTGGGCCTGCAGCTGGGCGATCTCGCCACGCAGGCGTTCGGCAAAGCTGATCACGTTCAGACCCGGCGCCATGGAGACCGCGACCACGGCCGCGGCCTCGCCATCGACGAAGGCGCCGACCGAGGCCGGGTCCTGCGGCACGCGCTCCAGGCGCGCGAGCTGGTTCAGGGGCAGCCAGCCGCCGCCGGGCAGGGCCACGGGCGTCTGGCCCAGCTCGGCCATCTGCTTGGCGTCGCCGCTCACGGTCAGGGCCAGCTCGGAGCCGCCCACCTGGGCGCGTCCGGCCGGGGCCAGCACATTGCGCTGGGCCAGGGCCTGGGAGAGAGCGGCAATCGACAGGCCCTTGGCCTGCAGGGCCGCCATATCGGCCACCAGCTGCACCTGCTCCTCGCGCAGGCCGTGCAGGCTCACGCGCTCCACGCCGGGCAGGCGGTAGAGCTGGTCGCGCAGCTGGCGGGCCTGCTCGCGCAGCTCGCCCGCGCTGTAGCCGGGGCCGGTGAGGCCCAGGGTCAGCACGGCCACCCGGCCGAACTCATCGTCCACCAGGGGGCCGGTGGCGCCCTGGGGCATGCGGGGCTGCAGCTCGGCCATGCGGTTGCGCAGGCGCTGCCAGACGGCGGGCAGCTCTTGAGCGCTCACATCGGGCCGGAGTTCCACATAGCTGAAGGCAAAGCCGGGGCGCACCGCGGTCTTGATGCGCTTGACCTCGGCCAGGCTGCGCATGGCCTCCTCGCTGGGGCGGGCCACCAGCTCTTCCATGCGCTCGGTGCTGGCGCCGGGCACCAGGGTCAGCACGGTGGCGGTGCGCACCGTGACCTGGGGTTCTTCGGTGGACGGGAAGTCCAGCGCCAGCCACAGGCCCGAGAGCACCAGCAGCAGGGCGGCGAGAAAGGCAAAGCGCGGGCGCTTCAGGGCGTAATCGGAAAGACTGCTCATGACGGTATGCCCTCGTTTCAGCGCAGGTGGTTCACCGGCTTGACGCGCGCATCGGCAGCCAGGCTGTGACCGCCGGCCAGCACCACGCGCTCGCCCGCCTTCAGGCCGGCCAGCACCTCGACCTGATCGCCCTGGGTGGCGCCCAGACGCACGGGCACGCGCTCCAGCGACTGGCCATCGGCCTTGAGGCGCAGCACCTCACCACTCGATTCGCTACTCTTGGCGGCTGTGCCCTGCACAGCGCGCAGCGGCACCCAGACGTGCGCGCCATCGTTTGCGCCCGCCAGCAGGCGCAGATTCAGGGTCTCGCCCACACGGGCCTGCTCCGGCAGCTCGAAGACAGCGCGGCGGGCGCCACCGGCTTCCTGGCGGGCCGAGAGGCGCAGCAGGCGGCTGTCCAGCTCGCCCTGGGGCGTGAGCAGGCGGGCGCGCTGGCCCACGTTCAGCGCGGGCAGGCCGGCCGGCAGCAGGGCCCAAAGCTCGCGGCCGGCGCCGTCCACCGTGATCACCGGGAGGCCCGAGCCCACGGCCTGGCCCACTTCCAGCTGGCGTGCGGCGATCACGCCGTCGAAGGGCGCGCGCAGCTCGGCCTGGGCGCGGTTCCAGGCGCTGTTCTCGCGCTGGGCCTGGGCGCTGGCCAGGGCGGCCTCGGCCATGCGCAGCTCGGCCTGGGCGGCGGTCCATTCGGCCTCGCTGGCGGCTTGGCGCTCATGCGCGGCCTGCAGGCGCTGGTGCTTGCGGCGGGCCTCATCCAGGCCGGCCTGCAGGCGCTGCAGCTCGGCCTGGCTGGTCTTGAGCTGGGCCTCGCTGGGCGCCAGGTCCAGGGTGGCCAGCAACTGGCCGCGCTTCACGCGCTCGCCGGTTTCCACCATCACCTGGCGCACCAGGCCCGGCAGGGCAAAGGCCAGCTCGGCACGCTGGCGGGCACGCACCTCGCCGATGAACTCGGCGCCGACGCTGGCCGCCGGCAGGGCGCTGGCCACCAGCACGGGGCGCGGCGCGGCGGGCGCGGCGGTGCTCTTGTCGCCCGAGGGGCTGCAGCCGCTCAAGCCCAGGAGGGCCAGGGCCAGCAGCAGGGGCGGGAGGGCATGGGCCGGGCGGGCGGTGGAGGCAGGGGGCGCCATCGAGGCGCGCAGATCGCTGTGTGACATGGCTGAGTTTTCGGAACGGCAAATCGCAACGGGGCGAACTCTAGAGGGCGAGCCGCGATATCAAGGGAATCTTTTCGGCCAGGTAGGGGATAGTTGCGGACAAGATGCTCCACGCTGGTGCGTGCCTGCTTATCTCCGTGATCTACTTATGAAAAATGGCGAAGAACAAGCGAGTTTCATGTCATAAAACACTCATGAAGAGGCGAGGGCGAGTGATCAAATTCGGCCAGTGCCTTTGTCCTTGTTCGCGCGGTTCCCTGTTCCTGTTCCCTTCGAGATGAGCCCCATTCCCCCCACCGCCGCCCTCGGCGAGGCCGAGGTCGACCCCCGCACCCAGGCCAATCTGGTGCCGGCCATCGCGCGCGTGCTGCTGGCCCTGGCGGAGGACCGCGGCCTGTCCGTCGAGCGCCTGTGCCGGGGCCTGGGTTTCACGCCCCAGACCCTGTGCGAGGAAGGCGTGCTGCTGTCCCACCAGCAGACCCGCGCCCTGATCCTGCGCGTGCAGCGCGAGCTGGACGAGCCCGCCCTGGGCCTGGCCGTGGGGGCCCGCGAGACGCCCATCTCCTGGGGCCTGGCTGGCCTGGCCATGCTCAGCTGCGAGACCCTGGGCGAGGCGGTGAGCTACGGCCTGGAGCGCCAGACCGTGATCGGCTCCATGACGCCGCATCTGCTGAGCCTCGAGGACGATCGCCTCTACCTCAGCTCCACGCCGCTGATCTTCGATCTGGAGATCGAGAGCTTTCTGGTGGAGGAATCCTTTGCCGGCGCGGTGGCCGTGGTGCGGTCCATGGTGGGACCGACGTTCAAGCCCCTGCATGTGGACTTCGCCTATGCCTGCCCGGCGCATCCGCGCCTGTACGAGCGCTTCTTTCGCTGCCCGGTGCGTTTTGATGCCGACCAGAACCGCCTGGCCGTGGACAGCAAATGGCTGCAGGTGCGCCTGCCCGGCTTTGACCGCCTGACCAGCGAGGTGGTGCGCAAGCAGCTCAACCGCCTGCTGCCCACGCCCATCGGCCAGGACGATCTGCTGGCCTCGGTGGTCAACCGCATCCGCCATGGCCTGCAGGACCGGCCCTCGCAGCGGGGCCTGGCGGCGCAGGTGAACGTCAGCGAGCGCACCCTGCGCCGGCGCCTGGTGGCCCAGGACGCCAGCTACCGCGGCCTGCGCGATGCGGCCCGGTATGAGCGCGCCCGCGATCTGCTGATCAACACGGAGCTCAGCATCGCCGAGGTGGCCCAGGCCCTGGGCTATGCCGACGCGCGTTCCTTCCGTCGCGCCTTCAAGCGCTGGTCGGGCGAACTGCCCACGGCCCTGCGCGTCGCGCGCTGACGCGCCAGCACGAGTGCCACAAGCCGGCCGCAACAGCCCGGTCGGCTGCCGCATGCCCGAGTGCGTCATGGGTGCTTACAACTGCGAAGTTGAATTTGTGAACTACGCGGTTTAACGTCGATACCAATCGGTTCGCAAACGAGACCGATTGGTATGAATCGCTCCTCCGGGAGCGAATCCTCATCGACAACAAGCTGATGGAGCAACCCATGTACGAATGGCTCAAACGCGCCTTTATCGGGATGGTCACGGCCGGCCTGGCCCTGACGCTGGCTGCCTGCGGTGGCAGCGATGACGATCACCCGCCCGCCACCGTGGTGGCGGTGGCCCAGTCCAATGGCTTCAACGCCCTGGTAGCCGCGGTCAACAAGGCCGGCCTGGCGACGGCCCTGAGCGACCCCAATGCCACGCTCACCGTCTTTGCCCCCACCGATGCGGCCTTCAACACCCTGGCCGGCCGTCTGGGCTTCGCCGACGCCACCGCCATGGTCAACGCGCTGCCGGCCTCGGCCCTGTCCAATATCCTGAGCTATCACGTGCTGGCCACGCGCCGCAGCGCCGCCGACCTCGGCAGCGCCGGCACCAGCCTGCCCACGCTCTACCAGTTCGAGGGCCGTGCGGCCACCCTGGCCCTGAGCACCTCGGGCGGCGTGAGCCTGACCGATGCGGTGCTGACCGCGGCCAAGGTCAGCCAGGCCGACATCAATGCCGGCAACGGCGTGGTGCACGTGGTTGACAAGGTGCTGGTGCCGCCCGGCGTGCTGAACCTGGTGCAGATGGCTCAGGCCAACCCCGCCTTCAGCACCCTGGTGGGCGCCGTCAAGCAGGCCGGGCTGGACAGCACCCTGGCCGGCGCCGGTCCGCTGACCGTGTTCGCGCCCACCAATGAGGCCTTTGCCGCCATCAGCTCCACCGTGGCGGCGCTCACGCCCAGCCAGCTCTCCACCGTGCTGACCTACCACGTGGTGGCCGGCCGCGTGCTGTCCACCGACATCACCCTGGGTGCGCCGGTGAGCACGGTGTCGGGCCAGAGCTTCGTGGTCCAGGGCTCGCCCCTGCGCATCATCGACACCACCAGCACCCCGGCGCCCATCGCGGCCACCGATGTGCGGGCCAGCAATGGCGTGATCCATGTGATCAGCAAGGTGCTGATCCCCAGCTTCTCGATCTGAGCGTTTTTTCCCCCTGAGGGTGTCCGCCGCGCCGCGCTCCGGCGCGGCCGGCGGAGCCCTGTCTCTGTCTTGTCAACAAGGAGTGATTGCGATGAGCCTGAAGATGAGTTTTGCCGCCCTGAGCCTGGGTCTGATGACGCTGGGCAGTGCCCAGGCCAAGGACCTGGTGGACACCGCCGTGGCCGCGGGCCAGTTCAAGACCCTGGCCACCGCCCTGCAGGCGGCCGGCCTGGTGGAGACGCTCAAGGGCCCCGGCCCCTTCACCGTGTTCGCCCCCACCGATGAGGCGTTTGCCAAGGTGCCCAAGGACCAGCTGGACGCCCTGCTGAAGGACAAGGCCAAGCTGACCGCCGTGCTGACCTATCACGTGGTGCCGGGCAAGGTCATGGCCAAGGATGTGAAGCCCGGCATGGTGCGCACCGTGCAGGGCAGCGACATCACCGTCAGCACCCAGGGCGGTGTGAAGGTCAACCAGGCCCAGGTCGTGAAGACCGATATCCAGGCCGATAACGGCGTGATCCACGTCATCGACCAGGTCATCATGCCGCGCTGATCGTGCGCGGTTTCGGGCCGCCGCGAGCCCTCGCGGCGGCCGTCGATGTACATCCTGTCACGGGCCGTTCAAGGCGCAGGCGCCGCTTGCGTCGATAATCGCGCCCCTTTGCTGCTTCTGGCAGGGATTGAATTACATCGACATCATGAACAAGACCGAACTGATCGAACGCATCGCCGCCAAGGCCGACATCTCCCGCGCCGCTGCTGGCGTGGCCCTGGACGCCACCCTGGCCAGCCTGTCCGAAGCCCTGGTGGCCGGTGACTCGGTGTCCCTGGTGGGCTTCGGCACCTTCAAGGTCGGCGAGCGCGCCGCCCGCACCGGCAAGAACCCCGCCACCGGCGCTGCCCTGGAGATCCCGGCCTCCAAGAGCGCCCGCTTCACGCCCGGCAAGGCCCTGAAGGACGCACTGAACGCCAAGGCCTGAACGGCCCGGTGACACCGCCCAGCGGCGCTCGACGGGGCGCCGCGGCTACGGCGTCTGGCCCGCCTTGGCGCGCCAGAACGCGGTATCGAAGAGCTGGGTGGCGCCGCTGCGCTCGTTGACGAGCCAGAACTGGCGCCCATCCGGGCTCACCCGCACGATTTCCCCCCGGTGGCGGCCCGCCATGACGCGCCGCCCCAAGGCATTGGCCGGAAAGTCCGGCTGCGCCGCCAGCCGCTCCAGCGGCAGGGCTTCGCGCCCATCCGCCGCCAGGCGCAGGCGCTGCACCAGAGGCGCCAGCAGCGGCTGCTCGGCATCGCGCCGCGAGAGGTAGACCAGCACCTTGGCCTGGGCGCGGCTCAGCGCCACATTGAGCAGGCGCAGCGCGGCCTCGGTCTGCAGAAAAGGCTGGGCCGCATCGGCCGGGTCGAAAAAGACCACCGGCGCCTCGCTGCCCTGGGCGCGGTGCACCGTGCTCACCCGCAGGCCGCCCCCTTCGCCGTCCAGTGCCACGCCGCGTCGGCGCAGGCAGTGGCGTATCAGGGCGCGCTGGGCGCGAAACGGCGTCAGCACGATCAGCTCCTCGGCCCGCCAGTCGCCACTCTCCAGGGCCTGGGCCACGGCCTGGGCGATGGCCTCGGCCGACTCGCGCCGCAGCGGCCCGCGCTCCGTGGCCGACCAGGCACCCTCGCTGCGCATCCACTGCAGCTGCACATAGGTCTCGGCCCCCACCTCGCCCAGGGCGCGGCGGCGCGCGGCCAGCCAGTCCGGGCGCTGGGCGCTGTCGGCCGCCACGCGCAGCGCGCCCTCGTAGAAAAGCTCGCTGACCAGCTCGCCAATGGGCGCGGCCATGCGCGACTGCTCGTCCAGCAGCACCACCGAGGGCGCGGCCGCGCCCCGCGGCATCTCGCCAAAGGCCGAGCGACCCAGCCAGCGCTGGGCGCCGCGCTCGCGGCTGCGCAGCACGGGCGCCAGCTGCTGCGGGTCGCCGGCAAACAGCCGCGCACGCCCCAGCGGCATCAGGACCAGGGCCTGGGCCAGGCTGAGCTGGCTGGCCTCGTCAAAGACCAGCAGATCAAAGGGCGGCTCGTCCGCGTTCTCAGGCCCGGCCAGCTCGCGCAGGCTGCGCAGGGTGAAGCAGGCGCGGCTGGCCGTCATGCTCACCAGGCGGCTGCGCCGCAGCACCTGCAGGGCCGCGGCGCGCAAGGCCTCGCGCAGCTCGGCCACGCGGTCCGCCCAGGCCTTGAGCGCCGCCGCCTCACGGCCGGCCGGGCGCGCTGCCTCGGCGCGCGAGAGCCGCGCCAGCAGGGCCGCATCGGCGCTGGGGATCAGGTGCTCGCGCCCGGCATAGGCCGCGGCATTGAAGTGCGTGCCCAGGCGCTGCACCGTGGGGCGCAGGGCCTCGCGCCGGCCTTTCTGCAAGGCCTTGTCCACTGCCAGGGTGGCCAGGTCCACGGCGGCATTGGTGCTGGAGAGCAGGAGCACGCGCGCCTGGGGCCGGGCCTCCAGATACTCGGCCAGCATCACGCCCAGGGTGGTGGTCTTGCCGGTGCCCGGCGGGCCCCAGAGAAAGGCGCTGCTGTGGCGCGGCAGGGCCAGGGCGCGGCGCTGACCCTCGCGCAGCCAGCGAAAGGGTGCGCCGCTGAGCTGCAGGCCCTCGTCCACCGTCTCGGGCGCGGCCAGATCCGGCAGGCAGTCCCAGGCACGCGGCGCCCAGCTGGCGTCCCACCAGGCCTCGGCCAGGGGCTTGAGGAAGCGCGGCGGGTACAGGCGGATCAGATGGCCCGCGCCCGGCGGCGGGGCGCTGGCGTTCTGCAGCAGCAGCTGGTCGGCCTCGGGCAGCAGGGCCAGCACGCTGGCGGCGCCGCGCTGCGGTGCGCCCCACCAGGCGGAGGCGCCGTCCAGGCTGTCATCCAGCAGGGCCTGGGCCGCGGCCAGGCCCGGGGGCTGCCCCTCGGCAAAGACATAGCCGGGCTCCAGGCTGACGCGCCAGAGCGCGCCCTCGGGCTCGCTGTGCAGCACCTTGAAGTCGTAGAACTCGGGGGTGGCGGCCAGCTCGGCCTCCAAGGCCGCGCGCAGCTCGGCAAGACTCATGCAAAAACAAAAGGGCCGGGACGAGGGGAGGGCGGGACTATAGCCCCGCCCACACCCCGCCCCGCCCGCCTCAAGCCTCGCCCAGGGCCGCCAGCGCCTCGGCCTCGCGCTCGGGGCTCAGTCCGGCACGGGTGAACAGTTGCTGCTCGGCCGGCAGGCCGCGCCACCAGGCCAGGGTATCGGCCACGGTCTGGGCCGTGGGGCGGCAGCGCAGGCCCAGGGCCCGCGCCGCACGGGCGTCCACGCGCGCAAAGCCGGCCCAGGCCGGCGTGTCGGGCAGGGCCAGGGGCAGATCGCTCCAGGCCTGCAGGCCCAGGGCTTCGAGCCGCGGCATGGCGGTCCAGCGCCAGCGCGGCTGGTCCAGCCCCGCGGCGGCGGCGCAGGCGGCCAGCAGCTCGCCCAGGGGCTGGCTGGGGCCCACCACATTGAGCGCGGGCGGGGTGGGGCGGCCGCTCTCGATGAGCTGCGCAATGAAGTCCGCCAGATCGCGGGCATCGATCCACTGCACCGGGGCGTCCGGCCGGCCCGGGGCCAGGATGGGCTCGCCGGCCCGGGCGCGGGCCAGGCGGGCCGGCCAGTAGCTGAAGCGCTGGGTGGGGTCCAGCGGTCCCACGATCAGGCCCGGGCGCAGGGCCAGGGCCGCCGCACCCAGACGCTGCTGCAGGGCGGCCTCGCACAAGGCCTTGAGCCCGCCATAGCTCTGGCCGTCCACCTGCTCGGTCTGCGGGTCGGCCAGCCGGGCCAGGGGCGCGTCTTCCTCGGGCGGCTGCTGAAAGTCGGCATAGACCGAGATCGAGGAGATGAAGAGGTAGCGGCCGATGCGCCCGCGCAGGCATTCGGCGCTGGCCGCCACCTCGCGGGGTAGATAGCCGCAGCAGTCCAGCACCCAGTCCCACTCGCCCTGCGCCAGCGCCGAGAGATCGCCGCGCCGGTCGCCCGTGCGCAAGGCCACGCCCGCGGGCGCGGGGCCGGACTGGCTGCGGTTGAACAGGGTCAGGTCGTGACCCCGGGCCAGCAGGGTGTCCACCAGATGGCGGCCCACAAAGCGGGTGCCGCCCAGGATCAGAATGTTCATGGCGCCAGTCTATGGGGCTAGTCCCGGCGGGGCGCGTGCCGAAAGACAGGCCCGGCAGCGTGCAGGATTGCGCAGCCTGGGCACCACAGCGGCCTGCGGCGCGCGCAAAAGCGTTGACCCACGCCGGGCGTCGGGCCAAGAATGCCGCATGGGTGCACTCTGGTCCGATGAAAAGCGCTGGCGCTCCGCCGTGGAGGGGGGCGAGTTCGGCGTCTGGGACCTGGACCTGCTGCGCGAGACCGTGCACTACTCGCCGCGCTGGAAGGCGCATCTGGGCTTCCCGCAGCTGGAGGCGGCCGATGCGGCGGCCTTCTGGCGCTGCCGCGTGCATCCCGAGGATCTGCAACCCATGCTGCTGGCCCTGCGCGAGCATATGGATGGTTTCAGCCCCTGCTATGAAGCGCGCTTTCGCCTGCGCAGCAATGGCTCGGGCTACCGCCTGATGCACTCGCGCGGCCGCGTGGTGGCGCGCGACGCCCTGGGCGAGCCCCTGCGCATGGTCGGCACCATGGTGGACCTGACCGAGCGCCCGGCCTCGCCGCCGCCGCCCTTGTTCATCGAGGCGCCCGAGCCGCCTCAGGAGCCGGGTCTGCCCCTGCCGTTCCACCGCCTGCTGGGCATCTGCGCCCAGATCCAGGCCGGCCAGCCCGCCAGCCCCGGCCTGCTGGCCCAGGTGGACGATCTGCTGGAGCTCTCGCTGCGCCAGGTCAGCCTCAGGCCCTGAGTCCCCGCGGGTGCCGTCCAAAGCGGCGGTCTCTGTGCTGGATCAAGCGGTCGCGCGCTCCCTGGGGCCAGACTGCGGACCATGTCCGCCGCCACCTCCTCCCCCTCACCCGGCCTGACCCTGCCGGCGCCGCCGCACAGCCTGCTCGATGATCTGCAGGCCGGCTTCACGGCCCTGCTGCTGCTGGCCCTGGGCCTGACCCTGCTGGGCAGCGCGGGCCTGGCCAGCGGCGGTGCGCCAGGCCTGGCTTTCTTGCTGGCCTATGCCACGGGCTGGCCCCTGGGGCTGGTGCTGGTGCTGGTGAATCTGCCCTTCTACCTGCTGGGCTGGCGCGCCCTGGGCGCGCGCTTCACCCTGCGCAGCCTGCTGGCCGTGATCGCCCTGGGCGGGGCGGTGGAGCTGGCTCGCCAGCTGCTGAAGGTGCAGGTGGCGCCGCCCTTCGCGGCCTTGGCCGGCGGGGTGCTGCTGGGCACGGGCATCCTGGTGATGCTGCGCCATGGTGCGAGCCTGGGCGGCGTGGGCCTGCTGGCGCTCTTTCTGCAGCGCCGCATGGGCTGGCGCCTGGGCTGGGTGCAGCTGGGCCTGGACCTGCTGATTCTCGGGGCCTCGCTGAGCCTGCTGCCCCCTGCGCGCGTGGGCTGGTCTCTGCTGGCCGCGGCCGTGCTCAATGCGGTGCTGGCCTGGAACCACCGGCCCGGACGCTACCGCGCGGGCTGAGCGCCGGCCGCGCGGGGCGCGGCATAGAGGGCCGGGCGCTCGGCGCTGGGCGGGTGGCCGATGATGCGCTTGAAGGCGCGGCTGAAGGAGGCCTCGGAGTCATAGCCCAGGCGCTCGGCCACCTGGGCGATGCGCAGGCCCTCCTGGCTGATCCACTGGCGGGCCTGGAACATCTTGATCTTGGCCACATAGCGGGCCGGGCTCTCGCCCATGGTGCGGCTGAAGGCCTCGGCAAAGCGCGAGCGCGAGACCCCGATCAGGGCCGCCAGCTCGGGCACGCTCCAGTCGTGCTGGGGCTGGGCATGGATGGCGGCGATCACGCGGCCGATCTTGGGGCAGCGCAGCGCCGCCACCCAACCGCTGTCGCTGTGGCAGCCGCCCTCCACCCAGGCCCGGATGATGCTGGCGGCCAGGGCATCGGCCAGACGGGCCAGGATGCCGCAGGCGCCGATGCGGTCCAGCGCCACATCGCGCTCCATGGCCTCGAGCAGGGCCGGCACGCTGAGGTCGCGCCGCGCCAGCTCGCCGGCATGCAGCAGGGGCGGCATCATGGCCAGCAGCGGATGCAGCGGGTCCAGATTGAAGCGCATGGCACCGCTGAAGAGCAGTTCGCCCTCGCCTTCGGCCGGTGCGGCGCCGGGGCAGCGCTGCAGGTAGAGCTGCTCGGCCACCGGCACGCGGGCCAGGTGGCTTTCTGCCACCGGGGTCAGGGTCGGATCGCTGGCCAGCACATGGGCGCTGCCGCGCGGCAGCAGCACGGCGTCGCCGCTGTGCAGGGCCTGCCACTGGCCGTCCGGCCCCTGCAGCCAGGCGCTGCCCTGGGCCATGAAATGAAAGCGGGCATGGCGCTGGGCCGGCAGGGCGATGGCCCAGGGCCGGCTCAGCTGGCTGCGCCCGTACTCCACGCCGTCCAGGCGCAGGCCCAGCAGCAGGGCCGTCAGGGTGTCGCGGGCGCCCGGGCCTACACCGGGCAGCAGGGGCGATGGGCTGGACGAAAAGTCAAGCATTCCGGAGATTCCGACATGGAAGCGCCTGGATCTTATCCCTATGCTCGGCGGCCTCGTCATCACACAGGCGCTGTCTGCCATGTCCTGCATCACCTGCCCCGAAGAGGGCGCCTCATCTTCCCCGAGTGCCGGGGTGCCCCCGCCGGTGGCGCCGGCCGAGCCCGCGCGCGCGCACTGGCCGGCCGTGGTCTCCCTGAGCCTGGGCGTGTTCGGCCTGGTCACGGCCGAATTCCTGCCGGCCAGCCTGCTCACCACCATGGCGACAGATCTGCACATCAGCGATGGCGCGGCCGGCCAGGCCGTTACCGCCACCGCCCTGGTGGCCGCCCTGGCCGCGCCCAGCATTCCGCTGCTGACCCGGCAGCGCGACCGCGGCCAGGTGATGCTGGTGCTGAGCTTGCTGCTGCTGGCCTCCAATCTGATCTCGGTCTTCGCCCAGAGCCTGGGCCTGCTGCTGCTGGCGCGGGTGCTGCTGGGCGTGGCGCTGGGGGGCTTCTGGTCCATGTCGGCGGCCCTGACCCTGCGCCTGGTGCCCAGCGCGCAGTTCGCCCGGGCCATGGCCCTGATCCTCACCGGGGTCTCGGTGGCCACGGTCTGCGCGGCCCCGGTGGGCGCCTGGATGGGTGCGCTCTGGGGCTGGCGCAGCGCCTTTGTGGCGGCCGGGGTGGTGAGCCTGGTGAGCCTGCTGGTGCAAAGCCGGGCCCTGCCGCCCCTGCCGCCGCGGGACAAGCCGGACCTGCGCGTGCTGGCGGCCCTGCTGGGCCGGCCCCAGGTGCGCCTGGCCCTGCTGGCGGTGCTGCTGGTGATCTCGGGGCATTTCGCCGGCTTCACCTATATCCGCCCCCTGCTGGAGCAGGTCACGGGCCTGGAGGTGGGGGCCATCTCGGCCGTGCTGCTGGGCTATGGGATGGCAGGCTTTTTCGGCAATATCGCGGGCGGCCTGCTGGCCGAGCGCAGCGAGCGCCTGGCCATTGCCCTGGCCGCGGGCCTGATCGCCCTGCTGGCTGGGGCCCTGCTGCTGGCCGGCCGCTCGGTGCCGCTGACGGCCGGAGCCGTGCTGCTCTGGGGCTTTGCCTTCGCGGCTTTTCCGGTGGGCTTCCAGACCTGGATCACCCGGGCCGCACCCGACCAGGCCGAGGGCGCGGGGGGCCTGCTGGTGGCGGCCTTCCAGATCGCCATCGCCAGCGGCGCGGTGGGCGGTGGCCTGCTGGTGGACCGGGTGGGTGCCCTGGGTGGGCCGGGTTTTGCCCTGGTGGCTCTGGGGCTGGGGGCGCTGCTGACCCTGCGCCATGGCCCGCGCCGTCCGGCCTGATCTGCCCCGATTTGGGCGCAAGGCGCACGGCGCGAAATAAAGCTGATACATGGCAAAGCTGCCGCTACAAACAGCGGCGCCGCCTCTCCCGGCGCGCTGAGGAATCAGCCATGGATCTGGATACCGTCGCCTACCGTTTCGACAGCCCCGCGGGGCATTTCTGCATCAAGTGTCGGCTCTCGGGCCGCTGGCGGGTCAAGCATGAGGACATGCCCTGGGGCGACTCCTTCCCCAGCGCCCAGGCCGCGGCCTTGGCTCTGGCCGCGGCCTTTCCGGTGCCGGCCCAACTGGCTCTGTGGCAGGAGCAGGTGGGCGCCTGCGGCTGCACGGCCTGGCCGACGACCCGGGTCTAGACCGCGAGGACCGCGGCGCGGTTCAGAGGAACATGCCGCCCGAGGCCTCGATGCGCTGGGCATTGACCCAGCGGTTGTCCTCGCCCAGCAGGGCCGCGATCATGGGGCCGATGTCCTCGGCCTCGCCCACGCGGCCCAGGGCCGTCTGGCTGGCGATGAAGGCATGGATCTCGGCGTTGTCGCGCACCGCGCCGCCGCCAAAATCGGTGGCGATGGCGCCCGGTGCCACGGTGTTGACCGCGATGCCGCGCGGGCCCAGTTCCTTGGCCAGATAGCGGGTCAGCACCTCCACGCCGCCCTTCATGGCTGCATAAGCGGCATAGCCCGGCAGGGCGAAGCGGGTCAGGCCGCTGGAGATATTGATGATGCGTCCGCTGTCGGCCAGCAGGGGCAGCAGGGCCTGGGTCAGGAAGAAGGGGCCCCGCAGATGCACGCGCATCAGCTCGTCGAACTCGGCCTCCTGGGTCTGGGCGAAGCTGGCGTACACGCCCACGCCGGCGTTGTTGACCAGGCCATCGAACTGCTCGCGCTGCCAGTGCTGGCGCAGCAGGGGGCGCAGGGTCTCGGCGAAGCGGGCGAAGTCCGCGGCGCTGGCGCCGGTGTCCAGGGGCAGGGCCAGGGCGCGGCGGCCCAGGGCCTCGATCTCGGCCACCAGGGCCTGAGCCTCGGCGCTGCGGCTGCGATAGCTGAGGATGACATCCACCCCGCGGCGCGCCAGGGCCAGGGCGGTGCTGCGGCCCAGGCCGCGGCTGCCGCCGGTGATCAGGGCAATGCGGGGGGTGGAGGTGGCGGGAGTGGGGTTGTTCATCGGGAGGCTCCTGCAAGGGTTGGAGAGGGAATGCAGGCAGTCTATTGGTCGCTGTTTGGCAGATAAATATGCGATAAATGTTTAAACTGTCTTGGTCAATTGAACAATCAAGGCCCGCATGATCCAGCCCGATGCCATGCGCCAGTTCGCCCGGGTGGCCGAGCTGGCCAGCTTCACCCAGGCCGCCGAGAGCCTGGGCTGCCCCAAGGCCACGGTCTCGGCCACGGTCCAGCGCCTGGAGCGCCAGCTGGGCACGCGCCTGCTGCATCGCACCACCCGGCGCGTGCAGCTGACCCAGGACGGTCAGGCTTTCTACGAGCGCTGCAAGGATGTGCTGGCTGATCTGGAGGAGCTGGAGCAGCTCTTTCTGCCCACGCCGGCGGCCCTGCGCGGGCGGCTGCGGGTGGATCTGCCGGTGGGCGCGGCCCGCCAGCTGGTGCTGCCGCGCCTGCCCGAGTTCATAGCCGCGCATCCGCAGCTGGAGATCGAGCTGAGCTGCACCGACCGGCGCGTGGACCTGGTGCGAGAGGGCTTTGACTGCGTGCTGCGCGTGGGCGCCCTGGGCGACTCCAGCCTGGTGGCCCGCCCCCTGGGCTGGCTGCGCCAGCTCAATCTGGCCAGCCCCGAGTACCTGCGTGTCCATGGTGTGCCGCAGAGCCTGGAGGACCTGGCCGGGCATCGCCTGATCCACTACGCCTCGGTGCTGGGCCAGCGCTCGGCGGGGTTCGAGTATGTGGACGCGGCCGGCCAGGCCTGCAGCCTGCCCATGGCGGGCACGCTGACCGTCAACAACTCCGAGGCCTACGAGGCCGCCTGCCTGGCCGGCGCGGGCCTGGTGCAGGTGCCGGTGCCCGGGCTCTCAGACCTGGTGGCCCAGGGGCGCCTGGTCGAGCTGCTGCCGCAGTTCCAGGCGCCGCCGCTGCCGGTGTCCCTGGTCTACGCCCACCGCCGACAGCTGCCGCAGCGGGTGCAGGTCTTCATGAACTGGCTCAGCGAGGTGCTGCGGCCGCATCTGCAGCCGTCGCCCTGAGGCTCAGGGCCCCGGCGGGCAGGGCCAGCAGCTCGCGCTCGGTCAGGGCCAGCTCCTCGGCAATGCGGTCGATGCGGCTGCTCTGCCAGGGCAGTTCCTGGTAGGCGGTGGCCAGTTCGCGGCGCAGGCGCTCATAGCGCCCACGCAGGGCTTCCGGGTCCATGTGTGACTCCCTCGTCTTCACTTTGTTGCGCCGCAGTATGGACGCGAGGGCGTCATGCCGGGCGATGTCCCGGCACCGTGAGTTGGGGATGGTCAAGCGGACGGGCCCATGCCGGCCGGAGCGCCGGCATAGAAGGTGGCCCGGCCTTCGCGCACAAAGCCAGCCAGTGCCAGGCCGGCGGCCTGGGCCTGGCGGATGGCCAGATGGGTGGGGGCGGAGACGGCGGCCAGCAGGCCGATCCCGGCCTGGGCGGTCTTCTGCACCATCTCGAAACTGGCTCGGCTGGTGACGGCCACAAAGCCGGCCTGCGGCTCATGGCCGGGCTGGCGGGCCAGGGCGCCGACCAGCTTGTCCAGGGCGTTGTGGCGGCCCACATCCTCGCGCACCAGCTGCAGGGCGCCCTCGGTGTTGCACCAGGCCGCGGCATGCACGCCGCCACTGCGGCGCTGCAGGGGCTGGGCCTGGGCCAGCTCGCGCATGGCGCGGGCCAGGGCCTCCAGGCTCACGGCCGGCGGGTTGACCCGCTGCGCCAGGGGGCGGAAGACCTGGTCCAGGCTGTCGGTGCCGCACAGGCCGCAGCCGGTGCGCCCGGCCAGGCTGCGGCGCCGTTCCTTGAGCCGCATCTCGCAGCGCGCGGTCACGGTCAGGCGCAGGGCCAGGCCCTGGCACTGGGGTTGCAACTCCAGGTCCAGCAGATCGGCCGGCGAGTCCAGCAGGCCCTCGCTGAGCGCGAAGCCCAGGGCGAAGTCTTCCAGATCCAGGGGCGTGGCCAGCATCACGGCATGCGAGAGGCCGTTGAACTCCAGGGCGATGGGCACTTCCTCGGCCACCCATTCGCCGGCGGCCGCGTCAGCCTGAGGGCCACTCGAGCCCAGGCGCAGCGGGTGCACCTCCACCACGGCGGCCGGCAGGGCCTGCTCGGATGTGTCCAGCGCGATGCGTTTCATGGTCAGACGCTCTTCTCCAAAGGCTCGGGTTCTCCGCGGCCGGCGGCCGTGATCCAGGCGCGCCAGCGCCCCGCATCGTCGCACACCAGGCGCACCCAGCCCGGGCCGGCCTGCTCGCCCAGTGTGGCCTCGCTCATCAGGGTGTAGAGGCGCAGCAGCACGCTGACCCGCAGGCCCAGGTGCTTGGCCAGGCGGGGCAGGGACACGCCCTGGCCCTGGTCCAGCTCGGCCAGGGCGCGCAGCGCGGCCTCGGCCAGGGCCTCGGGGCTGTCGGGGCTCTCGGAGCTGCGGGTGCCGTCCTCAGGCCTCATGCGCGGCGGCGTCCTCCACGCTGCGGGCCTGGGCCAGGGGCGGGTCCTGAGGCCGCAGGCTCAGCACCACGGGGATGGACTTGGAGGTGGGCGTGCCCGCGCCCACGGCCACGCTGTGCAGGGGCAC
The DNA here is from genome assembly GCF_020535565.1 of Shinella sp. XGS7. NCBI lineage: Bacteria > Pseudomonadati > Pseudomonadota > Alphaproteobacteria > Hyphomicrobiales > Rhizobiaceae > Shinella > Shinella sp. XGS7. The sequence continues at coordinate 1,896,062 of NZ_CP084758.1, forward strand.
CAGGGCATTGGTCTCGGGGAAGTAGCTGGCCAGGCAGCCGCGCGGGATGTCGTACTCGATCAGCACGAACTTCTCGGCGCGGCGCTGCTGGCCGTCGGACCAGAGGCTGGTGATGTCCACCCAGTCGCCGGCCTTCATGCCGATGGCCTTGAGGTCCTCGCGGTGGATGAAGACCACGCGGCGATGGCCCCAGACGCCGCGGTAGCGGTCGTCCATGCCGTAGATGGTGGTGTTGTACTGATCGTGCGAGCGCACGGTGGCCAGGGTGAAGACCACGGTGTCGCGCGCCTGACGCTGGGCCTGACGCAGCGGCGTGTCGCTGGGCAGCTTGAAGGGGATGAAGTTGGCCTTGCCCGTGGGCGTGGTCCAGACCCGCTCCGAGGGCGTGTTGCGCAGGCGGAATCCGCCGGGCTGGCGCACGCGCTCGTTGAAGTCGTGGAAGTCGGGCAGCACGGCGGCGATCTTGTCGCGGATGCGCGCATAGTCTTCCACCAGCCAGAGCCAGGGCGTTTGGCTGCGGCCCTTGAGCGTGGCGGCGGCCAGGCGCGCCACGATCATGGGCTCGGAGAGCAGGTGCTCGGAGGCCGGCGCATTCATGCCGCTGGACAGGTGCACCATGCTCATGGAGTCTTCCACCGTGATGCTCTGCGGGCCGCTGGCCTGCAGGTCGATCTCGGTGCGGCCCAGGCAGGGCAGGACCAGGGCCTGGCGGCCATGGATGGTGTGGCTGCGGTTGAACTTGGTCGTGACGTGCACGGTCAGCTCGCAGTTGCGCAGCGCGCGCCAGGTGGCGGCGGTGTCGGGCGTGGCGGCCGCGAAATTGCCACCCAGGGCGAAGAAGACCTTGCCCTGGCCGTCCAGCATGGCCTGGATGGATTCCACCGTGCCGTAGCCGTGCTTGCGCGGCGGCTCGAAGCCGAAGACCTCGCCCAGCTTGTCCAGGAAGGCGGCCGGGGGCTTCTCGTAGATGCCCATGGTGCGGTCGCCCTGCACATTGCTGTGGCCGCGCACGGGGCAGGCCCCCGCGCCGGGGCGGCCCAGATTGCCGCGCAGCATCAGCAGGCCGGCCATCTGCTGGATGGTGGCCACCGAGTGCTGGTGCTGGGTGATGCCCATGCCCCAGCAGAGGATGCTGCTCTTGGCCTGGGCATAGAGATCGGCGGCGGCAAAGAGCTGGTCGCGGCTCAGGCCCGAGGCCTCGATCAGGTCTTCCCAGCGCTCGGCGCGCAGATCGGCCTCGTACTCGGCAAAGCCCTGGGTGTGCTCGGCGATGAAGTCCACATCCAGCACGCGCGGCTGGCCGGCGGCGCGCGCGGAATCGTCCAGCTCGAGCAGGCGCTTGGCCATGGCCTTGACGGCGGCCAGGTCGCCGCCGATGCGCAGCTGGAAGTAGTGGGTGGAGATGGGCGTGGAGCCCAGCGTGGCCATTTCCAGCTTGTCCTGCGGGTCGGCAAAGCGCTCCAGGCCGCGCTCGCGCAGCGGGTTGAAGCTGACGATGCGGGCCCCGCGCTTGGACGCGGCGCGCAGCTCGCCCAGCATGCGCGGATGGTTGGTGCCGGGGTTCTGCCCGAAGATGAAGATGGCCTCGGCCTGCTCGAAGTCCTCCAGCGTGACCGTGCCCTTGCCGATGCCGATGGTGGGCTTCAGCCCCTGGCCACTGGGCTCGTGGCACATGTTCGAGCAGTCGGGGAAGTTGTTGGTGCCGAACTCGCGCACGAAGAGCTGGTACAGAAAGGCCGCTTCGTTGCTGGCCCGGCCCGAGGTGTAGAAGATGGCCTCGTCCGGCGTGGCCAGGGCATTGAGCTGGGCGGCGATCAGCTCGAAGGCCTGGTCCCAGGCAATGGGCTGGTAGCGGTCGCTCGCCGCGTCGTAGACCAGGGGATGGGTGATGCGGCCCAGGTTCTCGAGGTAGAAGTCGCTCTGCTCGGCCAGCCAGGACACGGTGTGCGCGCCCAGCACCTCGGGCGTGGCACGGTGGGCGGTGGCCTCGGCGGCCACGGCCTTGGCGCCGTTCTCGCAGAACTCGAAGGTGGAGCGGTGGTCGCGGTCGGGCCAGGCGCAGCCGGGGCAGTCAAAGCCGTCGGCCTGGTTGGCGGACAGCAGGGTCTTGGCGCCCTTGAGCGCGATGCCCTGGGCCTGCAGATGCTGGGCCACGCTCTTCAGCGCGCCCCAGCCGCCGGCCGGGCCCTTGTAGAAATGGATTTTCTGTTCACTCATGGCAATGGTCCCCGCAGGGCGCAAAGCCCCGGTTCACCCAAGCAGGAGAACCGAGGCCTCGCGATGCTAACCGGCCGTGGCCGGCCGCGTCTTGTGGTCGATATCCGGGCGGGCTCAGTGGAAGAACTTGGCCGCGCTCAGCAGGGTTTTGTAGATGCCCCAGGCCAGCGGCAGGCCCACGGCCGCCCAGGCCAGCAGCACCATGGCCGTGGGCGTGGCAGCCCCGGCACCGGGACCGCTGCCCACTTCGGCGGCGGCAGCCCGCTCATGCGCCAGTTTCTTCTCGGCGGCCAGTTCGGCCTCGCTCATGAAGTGCTTGTCGGCGATGGGACGGATCAGCAGGTTGGCGATCATGCCGATCACCAGCATGCCCACCAGGATGTACATGGTCTGGTTGTAGACCTGCTCGCGCGGCAGGCCCAGGCCCAGCTGGTACTCGCGCATGTAGTTCACGACCACGGGACCCAGGATGCCGGCGGTGGCCCAGGCGGTCAGCAGGCGACCGTGGATGGCGCCCACCATCTGGGTGCCGAAGAGGTCGGCCAGATAGGCCGGCACCGTGGCGAAGCCGCCGCCGTACATCGACAGGATCAGGCAGAAGGCACCCACGAAGAGCAGGGTGGAACCCGCGGCGGCCGAGGAGGGGATGCTGAAGTACAGCAGGCCGCCCAGCACGAAGAAGACCGAGTAGGTCATCTTGCGGCCCAGCTTGTCCGACAGGCTGGCCCAGACGAAACGGCCGCCGATATTGAACAGGCTCAGCAGGGCGGTGAAGCCGCCGGCCACGGCCGCGATGGCCGCCAGCTGTTCCTTGTTCAGCTCGCTGAAGCGGGTGGGCAGGCCGACCAGGGCGCCGCCGAAGATCTCCTGCAGCATGGGGCTGGCCATGCCGATCACGCCGATGCCGGCGCTCACGTTCATACACAGCACGATCCACACCAGCCAGAACTGGGGGATGCCCCAGACCTTCTTCACATGCACATGGCGCTGCGTGATCATGGTGTTGCTGGCCTGGGCCGGCGGCGGGGTCCAGCCGGCGGGTTTCCAGCCGGTGGGCGGCACGCGGTAGCCCAGGGCACCGGCGACCATGAAAACGAAGTAGACCAGGGCCATCACCACAAAGGTCTGCCAGACGCCGACCTCGGTGGGTGTGGCGAAATGCTTCATGAGTTCCACGGCCAGGGGCGAGCCGATCATGGCACCGCCGCCGAAGCCCATGATGGCCATGCCGGTGGCCATGCCACGGCGGTCCGGGAACCACTTGATCAGCGTGGACACCGGCGAGATATAGCCCAGGCCCAGACCGATGCCGCCGATCACGCCCGAGCCCAGGATCATCATCCAGAACTGGTGGGTGTAGATACCCAGGGCCGAGAGCAGCATGCCGCCGCACCAGCAGACGGCGCTCACCAGACCGGCCTTGCGCGGGCCGGCGCGTTCCAGCCAGCCGCCCCAGATGGCGGCCGAGCACCCCAGGAACACGAAGAACAGGGTGTACATCCAGCCCAGGGTGGCGACGCTCCAGTCACAGCTGGTGGTGAAGAGCTGGGCGAAGAAGCCCACGTCCTTGCCGCAGGCCAGGGCGCCCGTGCCGGCCACACCTAGGGCCTTGGACAGGGGCAGCCAGAACACCGAGAAGCCATAGGCCATGCCGATGCACAGATGGATGGCCAGGGCGCAGGGCGGCACCAGCCAGCGGTTGAAGCCGGGGGAGGCAATGGTGCGCTCCTTGTCCAGCCAGCCCGGCGCGGCAGGCGCAGCGCCGATGGGATTTGCGATTGTTGAGGACATTCTTGTTCTGCTCCGGAAGTCGACGAGGGGCTGCCGTGGCGTGGCAGCTTCGGCGGCTGCGATGAGACTTCATGCGCGTCGCCTTGCCCATCCGGGCCTGCCCGGGAAAAAGTTGGCACTCTGTCGCGGACAAACTGCCCCCTGCGACAAGTTGTCGCGAGGCCCTTCCTAGAATCCGGCACCCAGCTCTGTCTGCCGTCCTTGAACCCCCGCTCCAGCAAACCCTGGCCCCACGCCGCCATCCTGGTCGTCGATGACGAGCCGGGCATCCAGCACTTCCTCGAGAAGACGCTGGCGCCGCGCACCAGCGGGCGTGTGATGACGGCCGGCTCGGCCGAGGCGGCCGAGGCCCTGCTGCGCCAGCACCGCTTTGACCTGGTGATCCTGGACGTGACCCTGCCCGGCAAGAGCGGCCTGGTGCTGCTGCGCGAGCTGCGCGATCAGGTGGATGCCAGCGAGGTGGTGCTGATCACGGCCTTTGCCGATCTGGAGACGGCCATCGAGGCGGTGCGGGCCGGCGCCAGCGACTTCCTGCTCAAGCCCTTTCGCGCCGCCCAGATCCTGAATGTGGTGGAGCGCTGCCTGGAGCGCGCGCGGCTCAAGCGCGAGAACTGGGTGCTGCGGCGCAGCCTCTCGCGGCGCAGCGCCGACGAGGCCCTGGTGGGCGACTCCATCGCCATGCGCAGCCTGCGCACGGCCCTGCAGCGCCTGGCCCAGGTGAGCAGCACGGTGCTGCTCACCGGCGAGTCCGGCACCGGCAAGGAACTGGCGGCCCAGGCCCTGCACCGTCAGGGCCCCAATGCCAATGCGCCCTTCGTGCCGGTGAACTGCGCCACGCTCTCGCCGGCCCTGATCGAGTCCGAGCTCTTCGGCCAGGCCGGCTGGGGCAGCGACGGCCACAAGAGCCGCGACGGCCTCTTTGTCTACGCCCAGGGCGGCACCCTGTTCCTGGACGAGGTGGGCGAGCTGCCCCTGTCCCTGCAGGCCACCTTGCTGCGGGTGCTGGAGGACCGCCACATCCGCCCCGTGGGCAGCGAGCACGAGGTTCCGGTGGATGTGCGCATCGTCGCCGCCACCCACCGGCCCCTTGCCGACGAGGTGGCGGCCGGACGCTTCCGCAAGGACCTCTACTACCGGCTGCAGGTGGTGGAGCTGGGCCTGCCGCCGCTGCGCGCGCACAAGGAAGACATTCCCGAGCTGGTGGCGCATTTCGTGGAGACGCTCTCGCTGCAGCTGGGCATGCCGCCGATTGCCGTCACCGAGGACGAGATGCGCTATCTGCAGCAGTACGACTGGCCGGGCAATGTGCGCGAGCTGCGCAACCTGATCGAGCGCTCCCTGATCGTCGGGGCGCTCAATGTCTCGGCCCTCTACCAGAGCCTGGCGCGCACCCAGGGCAATCCGCGGCCGCCGCGCTCGCGCTTCTCGGGCCCCACCGATCTGCAGACTCTGGAAAAGCAGCACATCCTGGCGGTGCTGGATTCGGTGGAGGGCGACAAGCAGCAGGCCGCCGAGCTGCTGGGCATCTCGCGGCGCACGCTGGAGCGGCGCTTCGCCGAGTGGAACGAGGCTGGCGAGGCCGCCAAGCCGGGCTGAACGGTCTCAGCGGGCTGAGGGCTCAGGCCAGGGCCGTCGCGTCCGCGGCGGCTTCCTGGCGCTGCAGCCAGACGCCGGCCTCCACCGGCAGCAGGGGCTTGGCATAGAGATAGCCCTGCAGGGCCTGGCAGCCGGCGGCGCGGCTGGCGCGGGCCTGCTCTGCGGTCTCTATGCCCTCGGCCACCACCTCCAGGCGCAGGGCGGCCGCGAGCTGGCAGATGGCCTGCACCACCGCGCTGGCCGCGGCCTGGGGCATGGGCTGGATCAGGCTGCGATCGATCTTCACCGTGTCCAGCGGCAGGCTGCGCAGCAGATTGAGCGAGGAGAAGCCGGTGCCGAAATCGTCCAGCGCCAGCTTGATGCCCAGGGCTCGCAGCCGGGCCAGACGCTCGCGGGCCTGCTCGGCATCGCGCACCGCGGCGCTCTCGGTCAGCTCCAGCTGCAGCAGGGCGGCGGGCAGCTCATAGCGTTGCAGGGTCGCGGCCACGAAGTCGGGGAAGCCGGGGTCCAGCAGCTGCAGCGGGGAGACATTCACCGCCACCGGCACCAGGCGTGCCGGCTCGCCGGCCGCGCGCCAGGCCGCCAGCTGGCGGCAGGCCTGCGCCAGCAGCTGGGCGCCCAGGGGCAGGATCAGGCCGGTGCGCTCGGCGGCGGGGATGAAGTCCGCCGGGCTGACCAGGCCGTGGCCGGGGCGCTGCCAGCGGGCCAGGGCCTCGAAGCCCAGCAGGCGGCCGTCGCTGGCCGCTACCTTGGGCTGGTAGCGCAGATGGAACTCCGCATCGCGCAGGCCGGCGCGCATGGCCTGCTCGGCCCGCATGCTGGCGCTGTTGTCGCGCCGGTCCGGCCGGGCCCAGCGCTCGGCCGTGCCGGGGTCCTGCTTGGCCTCGTGCATGGCGATGCTGGCCTCGCGCATCAGGGCTTCGGGCTCGCTGGCTGTGTGCGGACAGCTGGCCACACCCATGGACACGTCCACATAGATCTCATGCCCTAGGGCCTGGAGTGGCCGGCTCAGACGCTGGCGCAGGCGCGCCACCAGGGCGGCCAGGGCCTCGGGTGCGGCCCTGCCCGGGGCCAGCAGGGCGAACTCGTCCTCGCCCAGGTGCATGACCTCGAGCGCGGGCTCGAATTCCTCGCATAGCACGTGGGCCAGCTGGCGCAGCAGGGCATCGCCGGCGCTGTGACCATAGGCCTCGTTGAGCTGGGTGAAGCGGTCCAGGTCCAGCCAGATCAGACCGAAGCTTTCCCCCGCGGCGCAGCGCTCGCGCAGGCGCTGCTGCAGGGCGCTGCGGTTGGGCAGGCCGGAGAGCGGGTCGTGCGTGGCCTGGTGCAGCAGGGCCTGGGCGGCCTGGTGGCGCTCGGTGTCGTCGCTCACCACGATGTGCTCGGCCGCGCGGCCCTGCCAGTCCACCCGCCAGGAGGAGAAGACCAGATGCAGGCGGCTGCCATCACTGCGCAGGCGCTCGCCTTCCCAGTGGGCCTGGTCCAGACGTCCGGCCAGCACCGCGCGGTGACGCTGGGCGGTGGCGCGGCGCAGGGCCTCGGGCTGGGCCTGCTGCAGGGCCTCGAAGGCGCCCAGATCGGGCACACCATAGAGCTTGAGCAGGGCGGCATTGGCATAGAGGATGCGCCGGCCGCGCTTGATGCCCACGCCCTGGTGGGAGTGTTCGGTGAGCAGGTGCAGCTGCTGGCGCAGCTGGTTCGACTCCTGGCTGACGCGGCGCAGGGCTGCCAGCATCAGGCAGCAGCCCAGCAGCAGGCGCAGGGCTGCGCCCACCGCGGCCTGGGCCGGCAGATGGGCCTCGACGCCCAGCGCATAGGGCAGCTGCAGCAGGCCCAGCAGCAGCAGCAGCACGCCGGCCACGCGCTCGGCCCGGCCCTGGGGCCAGAGCCAGCGCAGGCCCACCAGGCCCAGCCAGGTCTGCAGGCCGGCGCCGGCCGCCTGGGCCTCGGGCAGGCCCAGGCTCAGCAGCAGGGCGAAGACCAGGCCCAGGCCCAGCACCAGGGCCAGCGCCGCGCGCTGGCCGACGGGGCGCCCGATCAGCTCGCGCAGGCCCATGGCCAGCAAGGTGGTGCCCGCCGCTCCGGCGGCCACCATGCCCGCGCCGCCCAGGTGGTGAGCCAGGGTGTGCGGATCCAGCCAGAGCAGATAGGCCGGCGTGGCCAGGGCATGGACCAGGAAGCTGGCGCCCAGCAGACGGTTGAAGCGCTGGCGACGGTCGCGCACCCAGACCAGCCACAGGGCCAGGCCGAGCACCAGATTGATCAGCAGATTGAACGCGAGTGCGTAGATCACGGAGCCGTCATGAAAGCGCTGCCGGGCGGGCAGACGGGCTCGGGGATCTTAGGTGGCAGACCTTGTCCGTCGCGGCAGGGTCTGCGCAGTATTGCGCGCTTTGGCGTCCGCCGATGGGGGGATGAAGGGGGAGTCTTCAGCCCTCGGTGCGAAAGACGGACGTGCTGCTGCTCAGGCGGTCGGCCTGCGTCTGCATGCTGGCCGCCGCCGCGGCCGATTGTTCGACCAGGGCCGCGTTCTGCTGCGTGGCCTGGTCCAGCTGGGTGATGGCCTGGTTGACCCGGGCGATCTCCGCGCTCTGCTGGGCCGAGGACTCGGCAATGCTGCCGATCAGGCTGGCCACCTGCTGCACCGCGCTCTCGATCTCCCGCATCGCGTCACCGGCGCTGCGTACCAGCTGGGTGCCACCGGCCACCTCCTCGACTGACTGGCCGATCAGGGTCTTGATATCGCGTGCCGCCGCGGCCGCGCGCTGGGCCAGGGAGCGCACCTCGCCGGCCACCACGGCAAAGCCCTTGCCCTGCTCGCCGGCCCGGGCGGCTTCCACCGCCGCGTTGAGTGCCAGGATATTGGTCTGGAAGGCGATGCTGTCGATCAGGCCGGTGATCTCGGCGATCTTGCTGGCGCTGGCGTCGATGGCCTGCATGCTGCTGACCACCTGGGACACGACCTGACCCCCCTTGGCCGCGGCGTCGGAGGCGCCGCCGGCCAGGCCGCGGGCCTCGCGCGCCGAGCCGGCCGTCTGGCCCACGGCCTCGGTGAGCTGGCTCATGGCCGAGGCCGTCTGCTGCAGGCTGGCGGCCGTCTGCTCGGTGCGGTTGGAGAGGTCCTGGTTGCCGGCGGCGATCTCGGCGCTGGCGCTGCTGATGCTCTGGGCCGCGCCCTGCACCTGCTGCACCGCCTCACGGATGCGCAACAGGGCCTGCTGCAGGCGCAGCGAGACGCCGACCGTGGCACCGCGGCCTGAGCCGCCCTCGGGCTTGAGGTGGATGTACTCATCGGCGGTGAGCTGCTCCACCAGGTCCACCAGCTCGGCCTGCTCGCGCGCACGCTGGTGCATGCGCACCGCGACCAGCACCTGGAAGGCGGTCTGCACCACCACATAGCCGGCGTGGATCAGCACGCGCGGGAAATTGGCTTCGCTGATGCAGTAGACGCCGACGCCGGCCGCCTGCAGGCGGTCGAAAAGCACATGGTGCACCGCGATCACCACCGCGCCGGTGAGGATGGGGGCCCAGTGTCGGTAGGCCACCAGAAAGGCCAGGGAGACGAAGACGCCGAAGTGGAACTCCTGCAGGCCGCGGGCGAGCTGGATGTGCAGGGCCACCATGGCCATCACCACCACGGCCATCAGGTGCGCGCTCAAGGCCTGACCCCCGGCCACGGCGTGGCCAGCCAGGGCCAGCAGCAGCAGGGGCAGGGCCAGACCCCAGGCCAGGCCGGGGCTGTCCATGTAGTGCCCGAGGATGATGGCGATCACGGCCTGCAGCGCGATCCAGACCAGCAGCAGCCGGTCGGCTTCACGCCAGGATTGCTCGCGCGCGCTGGGGCGGCTGGATGGGGACAGGGCGTTCGGGCTCATGCACGGGTCTCCTCGGCCGTTGATCAGAGGGTTCCGATCCTTCGGCTCGAGGCCCGGAACCGCCAGGGCCCGAGCATACGGGGAGCGCCGCCATCGTGCCTAGGGCGAGATGGCGGCCCTGCCATGGCCGCGGGGCTTCAGCCCCCGGCGATGCGCTGGTTCAGGTGCGCCAGCGCCTCTTCCACCTGGTCCACCAGCACCAGGCAGAGGTCGCCGGGTTGCAGGCGCTCCAGGGCGCGGTCGATGGCGGCGAACTCGCCGCGGATCTCTTCCACATGGGAGGTGCGGCTGGCGCCTTCCAGGCCCTGACGCAGCAGGGCCAGCACCTCACCGTCCTCGCGACCGCGCTGGCAGGCGTCCTGGAACAGGATGGCCTCGTCGAAGGCCGCGCCCAGGATCTGGGTCTGGACGCGGATGTCCTCGTCGCGGCGGTCGCCGGCGCCCGAGATCACCACCGAGCGGCGCTTGGCCGGCATGACCTCCACGGCCTGCACCAGGGCGCGCATGGCATCGCCGTTGTGGCCGTAGTCGGCCACCACGGTGGCGCCGCGGTAGTCCATCACATTGAAGCGGCCCGGCACATTGTCGGCATCGCTGCTGAAGCTGGCCACGCCGCGGCGGATGGTGTCCCAGTCCAGACCCACGCCCCAGCCGGCGGCCACGGCGGCCATGGCGTTCTCCACCTGGAAGGGGATGCTGCCGGCGCGGGTGAAGGGGATGTCACGCAGCGGGATGGTCTCGCGCCAGCTGCCCTGGGCGGCCACCAGCTGGTCGCCGTCCACATAGACGCAGCGCTTGCCCTGGGAACGGTGGGCGGCCATCAGCGGATGGTGGCGGTCGGCGGCGAAGAAGATGATCTGGCCGGGGCAGACCGCGGCCATGTTGGCCACCACCGGGTCGGTGGCATTGAGCACGGCATAGCCGGTCTGGGCCACGTTCTGCACGATGACGCGCTTGACCAGGGCCAGCTCTTCCACGGTGTTGAGGAAGTTCATGCCCAGGTGGTCGCCCTCGCCCAGATTGGTGACCACGGCCACCTGGCAGCGGTCAAAGCCCAGGCCCTCGCGCAGGATGCCGCCGCGCGCGGTCTCGAACACCGCGGCTTCCACATCGGGGTGCATCAGCACATTGCGGGCGCTCTTGGGGCCGGAGCAGTCGCCGCTGTCGGTCTGGCGGCCGTCCACATAGACGCCGTCGGTATTGGTCATGCCCACCTTGAGTCCGCAGGTGGCGAACAGGTGCGCGATCAGGCGCGAGGTGGTGGTCTTGCCATTGGTGCCGGTGACGGCCACCACGGGGATGCGGCCGTCCTCGCTCTTGTGGCCGCTGCCGTAGAGGTGGCTGATGATGGCCTCGCCCACATTGCGGCCCTTGCCGTAGCTCGGCGAGAGGTGCATGCGCAGACCCGGCGCGGCATTGACCTCGACGATGCCGCCGCTGACCTCTTCCAGCGGGCGCATCACGCTCTCGGCCACCACGTCCACGCCGCAGACATGCAGGCCCACGACCTGGGCCGCGGCGATGGCGCGAGCGGCCACATCGGGGTGCACGTCATCGGTCACATCGGTGGCGGTGCCGCCGGTGGAGAGGTTGGCGTTGTTGCGCAGGATCACGCGGCGGCCCTTCTCGGGCACGTCATCCGGGGTCAGGTCCTGCAGGGCCAGGCGGGCCACGGCGATGTCATCGAAGCGGATCTTGGTGAGCGAGGTGGCGTGGCCGTCGCCGCGCTTGGGGTCGGCATTGACCTTGTCCACCAGCTGCTTGACGGTGAGCTCGCCGTCGCCGATCACATGCGGCGGGTCGCGGCGGGCCGCGGCCACCAGCTTGTCGCCCACCACCAGCAGGCGGTAGTCGCTGCCGGGCAGGAACTTCTCGACCATGACCTGGCCGATCTCGGCCGCGGCCTTGTAGGCCACTTCCATGTGCTCGCGCGAGGCCACATTGACCGTCACGCCCTTGCCCTGGTTGCCGTCCTGGGGCTTGACCACCACGGGCAGGCCCACCTCCAGCGCGGCTTCCCAGGCGTCGTCCACGGTGTCCACCGGGCGGCCGATGGGCACGGGCACGCCGGCCGACTGCAGCAGGCGCTTGGTCAGGTCCTTGTCCTGGGCGATGGATTCGGAAACGGCGCTGGTGTTGTCCACCTCGGCGGCCCAGATGCGGCGCTGCTTGGCGCCCCAGCCGAACTGCACCAGGCTGCCCTGGGTCAGGCGGCGAAAGGGCACGCCGCGCGCCACGGCGGCGTCCACGATGGAGCCGGTGGAGGGGCCCAGGCGCACGTCCTCGTCCAGCTCGCGCAGGCGGGCCACGGTGGCGTCGGTGTCAAAGCTGCCGCCCTCGGTCTGGGCGGCACGCAGCAGTTCCACCGCGGCCTCGAAGGCCTGGCGGCCCACGTCTTCCTCGCTGTACTCGACCACCACCTGGTAGGTGCCGGCCTCGCTGGTGACATGGGTGTGGCTGAAGGTGACCGGGCAGCCGGCCTGGGCCTGCAGGGCCAGGGCGGCCTGCTCCAGCACATGGGCCAGGGAGACCGGCAGGCGCTGGGCGCTGGCCGGGCGCAGGGCGCCGATGCCCGGGAAGAGGGCGCGCAGCCGGCCCTCGAAGCCGGGGATCTCGGCGATATTGCGCTCGGTGTCGCTGCAGCTGACCACGGCCTCGATGGCCGTGTGGCGGCTCCACATATTGGGGCCGCGCAGGGCGCGGATGCGGGAGACTTCCATGGTGGTGTTTCTTCTTGGCGAGGGGCGTCGTCGGGATCAGGCCTGCAGGGGCTGGAAGGTGTCCAGGCCGGCGGAGATCAGCTCGGGCGGGATGTTCAGGGCCCAGGCGGTGGCCACGGCGGCCAGCACCGTCTCGGCGCTCAGGCCGCTGACACCGGCCGCGGCGTAGCGGGCCAGCACGGTGTCGACCTGGGCGCCGGGCATCTCGGAGCTGCCCTGGGCCAGCATGGCCATGCCGCCCTGCAGGAAGACGGCGCGGCCGCCCTTCTCGCGGTGGGCGGCCAGCAGGGCCGGGTCGGCGGCGTAGAACAGCACCTCGCCGTCGGAAAGCTCGGCCATCTCGACCAGGGCGGGCACGGCGGCGTTGAGCACGGCCACGCCCTCGGGCAGGACCACGTCCACCTGGGTGCGCAGCACCTTGTAGAGCTGCTCCTCGCTGCGGATGTCGTGCGCGTCCAGCTGGCCCAGGCCGTCCATATCCGTGACCACGCCCACCAGGCAGCGGTCATAGGCCAGGCCGTCGCTGAGGATGGCGCTGGCGCCGTTCTCGGCCACCACCGCGTCCACGCCGCGGTTCATCAGCAGGCGGTGGGCAGGCGCCCAGCCGGCGCAGTTCTTCTTCTCGACCCGGCGGTTGCCCAGGAACAGGCCCTCACCGCAGGCCAGGCCCACGGAGCGGCCGTTCAGGTGCAGCAGCCAGGCCACCAGGCGCGCCACCTGGGCGCCACCCTGGGAACCGGCGATGCCGACGATGGGGATGCGGCCGCTCTCGTCGGCGGCAAACAGGTGGTCGATGATGGCCTGGCCCACCGGGCGGGGCATGCCCTCGGCGGGCTTGAGGTGCATCAGCAGGCCCGGGCCGGCATTGACCTCGACGATGGCGCCGCCGGTCTCACTCAGGGGCTTGGAGATGTCGGAGCACACCAGGTCGATGCCGGCGATGTCCAGCCCCACGGTGCGGGCGGCCAGGGACACGGCATGGGCCACCTCGGGGTGGACCAGGTCGGTGCAGTCATTCGAGGAGGTGCCGGTGCGCTGCACCATCACGCGCTGGCCGGCCGGGGGCACGGACTCGGGCGGGAAGCCCTGGCGCTGCAGGTCCAGCGCGATCACGGGCTCGTCCTCCAGCACGATCAGGCTGAGCGGGAATTCCTCGGCCACGCCGCGGCGCGGGTCGGTGTTGAGCTGCTGCTCGATCAGCTCCAGCACGGTGTGCTGGCCGTCGCCGGTGATCCAGAACTCCTCGCCGCGTGCGGCCGCCACCAGCTGGCCGCCCACCACCAGCAGGCGGTGCTCGACGCCGGGGATGAAGCGCTCCACCAGCACCTCGGAGCCTTCCTTCTCGGCCAGCTCGAAGGCGGCCAGGATGTCTTCCTTCTTGCGCAGGTCCAGGGTCACGCCGCGGGCATGGTTGCCGTCGCTGGGCTTGACCACCACGGGCAGGCCGATGTCCTGGGCGGCTTCCCAGGCCTGTTCGGCGTTCGCCACGGCCTGGCCCTCGGGCACGGGCACGCCCACGGCCTTGAGCAGGGTCTTGGTCAGGTCCTTGTCGCCGGCAATGCTTTCGGCGATGGCGCTGGTCATGTCGGTCTCGGCGGTCCAGATCCGGCGCTGGCGGGCGCCATAGCCCAGCTGCACCAGATTGCCCTCGTTGAGCCGGATATGGGGGATGCGGCGGTCGGTGGCCGCGCCCACGATGGCGGCGGTGGAGGGGCCCAGATAGCAGGCGTCCACCTTGTCGCGCAGGCGGGTCACGGCGGCGGCCACATCGAAGGGCTCGTCATTGATGGTGGCCATCAGCAGGGCGTGGCCCTCGGCCAGGGCGGCGCGGGCCACCTGCTCGTCGCGGGCCCGGAACACCATGCGGTAGACGCCGTGCTGGCTGGTGGAGCGGGTCTGGCCGAAGCCGGTGGGCATGCCCGAGAGATTGAGCAGCTCGATGACGATGTGCTCCAGCACATGGCCCATCCAGGTGCCGCCCTCCAGGCGCTGCAGGAAGCCGCCGCGCTCGCCCACGCCGCAGTGGTGCTCGATCAGGGCCGGCAGGCGCTCGGTCAGCCGGGCGTTGAAGCCGGGCAGGGTGTTGGAGGGATGATCCTCCAGCTTGCCGAGGTCCAGCCAGGTTTCCAGCACCGGGCGGTAGGTCCACATATTGGGTCCGCGCAGGTAGTTGATGCGCAACAGCTTGATGTCTTCGTGTCTGCTCATGGAGGGGAGGGCAGGAATTTCGGCAATAAGCCGACATTGTGCGCGTTCTGGCGCCAGGTCTGTGCGGGGCGAATCAGACGGACTGTTTCACCGGGCGGGCCGGGATGGGCGAAAATCGCGCCCCGGCGGGGCCCTGTTGGGTGTCGGCCGCCGGCCCGGGCCCTCATCACAGAACAAACAACAATGCAGCATCACGATTCCGATAAAGTGCCAGACCAGCATCCGCAACTGGCGACGGCCCTGGGACGCCTGGCGAAAGACGAGAACGTGCTGGGCAGCCTGGAGGTTGACCTGGACTCGCAGCTGCGCTTCGGCCACGGCCTGCTGGTGCTCACCCGCCAGCGTCTGCTGGCCTATGACCCGGCCGGGGGCGGCCGCTGGCAGGAATGGGCCCTGCATCCGGGCCTGCAGCTGCGCATGTCGGACCACGCCGGCCTGGGCTGCCTGGAGCTGCAGGACGCCACGCAACGCCTGGCCCTGTGGCGCTTCACCCTGCAGATCAATCTGCAGGTGCAGCGCTTCCAGGAACTCTTTGAGAAGCGCGACGAGCCCGCCCAGGCCGGCGCCGAGGAGCTGGAGTTCTGCCCCAGCTGCAAGGCACCCCTGCCCCCGCGCAGCGAGGAGGGCGACGATGAATGCCCCACCTGCGCCCGCGAGCTGCACACCCCGCCTTCCACCTGGGTGCTGCTGCGCCTGTGGCGTTTCGCCCGGCCCTACCAGGGCCAGCTCTTGCTGGGTTTTTTGCTGATGCTGGGGGCCACGGGCGCCACCCTGGTGGGGCCCTATCTGTACCAGCCGCTGATGGACGAGGTGCTGATCCCGTTTCAGCAGGGGCAGAAAATCGACCCCTGGCTGGTGGCCTTCTACCTGAGCGGCCTGCTGGGGGCGGGCCTGGTGTCCTGGCTGCTGGGCTGGGCCAAGACCTACATCCTGTCCCTGGTGTCCGAGCGCATCGCGGCGGATCTGCGCACCGCCACCTTCGAGCATCTGCTGAGCCTGTCGCTGGAGTATTTCGGCTCCAAGCGCACCGGCGACCTGATGGCGCGCATCGGCTCCGAGACCGACCGCATCAGCGTCTTCCTGTCCCTGCATGCGCTGGACTTCATCACCGATGTGCTGATGCTGGTGATGATCACCGTGATGATGGTGTCGATCAGCCCCTCCTTGGCGCTGGCCACCCTGCTGCCCCTGCCCTTCATCGCCTGGATGATCCATCTGGTGCGAGACCGCCTGCGCACCGGCTTCGAGAAGATCGACCGGGTCTGGGGCGAGGTCACCAGCGTGCTGGCCGACACCATTCCCGGCATCCGGGTGGTCAAGGCCTTTGCCCAGGAAAAACGCGAGGCAGCGCGCTTCAAGGAAGCCAACCAGAAGAACCTCAAGGTCAATGACCGGCTCAACAAGACCTGGAGCCTGTTCGGCCCCACCGTGTCCCTGCTGACCGAAATGGGCCTGCTGGTCGTCTGGGCCTTCGGCATCTACCTGGTGGCCGGGGGCAGCATCACGGTCGGCGTGCTGACCTCCTTCCTGGCCTATATCGGCCGCTTCTATGGCCGCATGGACTCGATGAGCCGCATCGTCTCCGTGACCCAGAAGGCCGCGGCCGGCGCCAAACGCATCTTCGACATCCTGGACCACCAGAGCAATGTGCCCGAGCCCGCCAATCCGGTGAAGCTGGACAAGGTGCAGGGCGGCCTGCAGCTGCAGGACATTGGTTTCCGCTACGGCAACCGCGCGGTGATCCGCGGCCTCAGCCTGGATATCCGGCCCGGCGAGATGATCGGCCTGGTGGGCCACAGCGGCTCGGGCAAGAGCACCCTGGTGAACCTGATTTGCCGTTTCTACGACGTGACGGAGGGCTCTATCCGCATCGACGGCACCGATCTGCGCCGCATCGGCGTTTCGGACTTCCGCCGTCATATCGGCCTGGTGCTGCAGGAGCCCTTCCTCTTCTTCGGCACCATTGCCGAGAACATCGCCTACGGCAAGCCGGACGCCACGCGCGAGGAGATCGTGGCCGCGGCCCGCGCCGCCCATGCCCACGAGTTCATCCTGCGCCTGCCCCATGGTTACGACACCCATGTCGGCGAGCGCGGCAACCGGCTTTCCGGCGGCGAGCGCCAGCGCATCGCCATTGCACGCGCCCTGCTGATCGATCCGCGCCTGCTGATCCTGGACGAGGCCACCTCGGCCGTGGACACCGAGACCGAGAAGGAAATCCAGAAGGCCCTGGACAATCTCGTGAAGGGCCGCACCACCATCGCCATCGCCCACCGCCTGTCCACCCTGCGCAAGGCCGACCGCCTGGTGGTGATGGACCGCGGCCAGATCGTCGAGGTGGGCCCGCACGAGGAACTGATGGCCAAGCAGGGCGCCTACTGGCGGCTCTACGAGGCCCAGGCCCGTCGCGTCGATGCCGAGGAAGAAATGCCCCTGCTGCCGCCCAACCAGAATGTCCACACGGCGGAGGTCGCCTGATGTCTGCTGTGTCGTCTACTGCCAGCCCTTACCGCAGCCTGCTGCGCAATGCCTTCGGCCGCCTGGTCCTGGTCGATCTGGAGGGCCGCGAGCACGAGGGCGTGACGCCTGTGCGTGCCCACCCCATCAGCGCGCCGGACGAGGGCATCTCCCTGGTCGGTGTCGATGGTCACGAGCTGGTCTGGATCGCCCGGCTCTCGGACCTGCCGCCCGTCGATCGCGAGCTGCTGGAAGGCGAGTTCGCGGTGCGCGAGTTCATGCCCCAGGTGCGGGCCATCCTGGCCGTCTCCACCTTCTCCACGCCCAGCCAGTGGACCGTGGACACCGAGCGCGGCGCCGCCCGCTTCATCCTCAAGAGCGAAGAGGACATCCGCCGCCTGGGCGAAGGCCGGCTGCTGATCACCAGCAGCCATGGCCTGCAGTTCATCGTGCCGGATCGCTTTGCACTGGACCGGGCGTCCAAGCGCATCCTGGAGCGCTTCCTGTAGTCAGCTCGCGGAGGCCGGCAGGCCGAAGACGCGGTCGAAAGCCAGGTTGAACACAAAGGTGTAGACCAGGAAGAAGACGATCAGGCCGAAGTCCAGCAGCAGGGCCTGCCAGAGGCTGATGTCCAGCCACCAGGCGAAGAGCGGCACCAGCATCACGATCAGGCCGCCCTCGAAGCCCACCGCATGGGCCACGCGCCGGCCCAGGCTGCGGCCGCGGGTGGCCTGGCGGGCCTCCCAGGCCTCGAAGAGGTGGGTGTAGACCAGGTTCCAGACCAGGGCGATGGCCGAGGAGGCTACCGCTGCCACGCCGGCATGGCCCGGGGAGCTGCCCGCCAGCAGGGTCAGGCCGGCGCTGGTGAGCGCCACGGCAAAGAGTTCGTACAGAGAGACATAGACCAGCTTGCGCTTCAGACCTTGCATGGGGATGGGTGCGGCAGGGCGCCGCCTTGAACTGCGTATGCCCTGCATGGTAGGCATTGTTTTCTGACAGCCAAAGTCGACAGTTGTCAGTTTTTCTGACAAATTGAGGCCATGGCTTTGAACAGCGATCAGCTCCAGCTCTTTCTAGCCGTGCTGGACCAGGGCTCTTTCTCGGCCGCGGCACGCGCCCTGGGCCGGGTGCCCTCGGCCGTGAGCATGGCCGTGGCCCAGATGGAGGCCGAGCTGGACCTGCAGCTCTTCGAGCGCAGCACCCGCGAGCTGCGGCCCACCGAGGTGGCGCGCGCCCTGGAGCCCCAGGCCCGCCAGCTCGTGGGCCAGCTGGGCCGGCTGCAGGCCCATGCCCTGGCCCTGCATCAGGGCCTGGAGCGGCGCCTGACCCTGGCCATCGCGCCCGAGCTGCTCGCCGTGGCCTGGGCCGAGGCGCTGGCGGCCCTGGCCCAGGAATTCCCGGGCCTTGAGGTGGAACTGCGCAGCGCGCCCCAGGCCGAGGTGTTGCGCCTGCTGCACGCCGGCAGCGTGGACCTGGCCCTGGTCTTTGAGCGGGTGGGCTTTGACGAGCGCGAAAGCTTCGAGGAACTGGGCAGCGAGCTGCTGCTGGCGGTGATCGCGCCGCGCCATCCCCTGGCCGGCCAGGCCCTGCGTCAGGAACAGTGGGCCGAGCTGCGCCAGATCGTGGTGGCGCGGGGCGAGGCGGCGGCCGAGGACCCGCGGCTGCTGATCTCGCGCCAGGTCTGGCGCACCGACAGCCATCTGGCCAGCCTCAGCCTGGTGCAGGCCGGCCTGGGCTGGGCCTTCTTGCCGCAGCGCCTGGTGGCGCCCCTGCTGGCCGGCGGCCAGCTGCTGCCGGTGGAGCTGGAGAACATGAGCAATGAGCTACGGCTGTGGGTGGATGTGGTCTGGCGCCATGACCGCCCCCTGGGCCTGGGGGCGCGGCGCTTCATCGAGCTGATGCGGCGCCAGGTTGGCCGCTGAGCCGAGACCTGGGCCGCGCCTGCAATTCCGGCTTCTCGTGACGCAGCACACCGAGTCGCTCTAGAATTGACGTTTACGTAAACGTAAGTCGACAGGGCGAGCCGGCCTGCCTAGCATGCGGGACTCTGCCCGGATCGAATCCGCAGAATCTGGAGACACGCATGAACCTGCCCGGCCTGAATTTCCAACTCGGTGAAGAGATCGACGCTCTGCGCGACGCGGTGCGCGACTTCGCCCAAGCCGAGATCGCGCCGCAGGCGGCGGAGATCGACCGCAGCAACAACTTCCCCATGCCGCTCTGGCGGGAAATGGGCGATCTCGGCCTGCTCGGCATCACCGTGCCGGAAAGCCTCGGCGGTTCCGGCATGGGCTATCTCGCCCATTGCGTGGCGATGGAGGAGATCAGCCGCGCCTCGGCCTCGGTCGCCCTCAGCTATGGCGCCCATTCCAACCTCTGCGTCAACCAGATCGTGCGCAACGCCTCGCCGGCGCAGCGCGAAAAATACCTGCCGAAGCTGATCTCCGGTGAGCATGTCGGCGCCCTTGCCATGTCCGAGCCGGGCGCAGGCTCCGACGTCGTCTCGATGAAGCTGCGCGCGGAAAAGCGCGGCGACCGCTACGTGCTGAACGGCAACAAGATGTGGATCACCAACGGGCCGGATGCGGACGTTCTGGTGGTCTATGCCAAGACCGACCCCGAGGCCGGCTCGCGCGGCATCACCGCCTTCCTCATCGAGAAGGGCTTCAAGGGTTTCTCCACCGCCCAGAAGCTCGACAAGCTCGGCATGCGCGGCTCCAACACCTGCGAACTCGTCTTTGTCGATTGCGAGGTGCCGGAAGAGAACGTGATGGGCACGGTCGGGCGCGGCGTCAACGTGCTGATGTCCGGCCTCGACTATGAGCGCGTCGTGCTCTCGGGCGGCCCGCTCGGCATCATGGCCGCCTGCCTCGATGTGGTCGTGCCCTACATTCACGAGCGCAAGCAGTTCGACCGTCCTATCGGCGAGTTCCAGCTGATGCAGGGCAAGGTCGCCGACATGTATGTCGCGCTCAATGCCTGCCGCGCCTATGTCTATGCCGTGGCGAGCGCCTGCGACCGGGGCGAGACGACGCGCAAGGATGCAGCCGGCTGCATCCTCTATTCCGCCGAGATGGCGACGAAACTGGCGCTCGACGCCATCCAGTCGCTCGGCGGCAACGGCTATATCAACGACTATCCGACCGGCAGGCTGCTGCGCGACGCCAAGCTCTACGAGATCGGCGCCGGCACGTCCGAAATCCGCCGCATGCTGATCGGCCGTGAGCTGTTCGCGGAGACGATGTAAGCCTCTTGCCCCGGAAGGCGTCCATGCCCAAGCCCCTGCACCTCAACACCCCGCTGCTGCGCGCCGCGCCGGGCCAGTTCTCGCACCCCGAGGTCTGGCTCAAGATGGACGCGCTGCAGCCCAGCGGCAGCTTCAAGCTGCGCGGTGTGGGGCGCCTGGTGCGCAAGGCGGCGCAGGACGGCGCGCGCGAGATCATCTGCGCCTCGGGTGGCAATGCCGGCTTCGCGGCAGCCTATGCGGCCCAGGCCCTGGGCCTGGCCGTGACCATCGTGCTGCCCGAAACCAGCAGCGCCGCCGTGCAGGGCCTGATCGAGCAGCGCGGCGCCACGGTGCTGCGCCATGGCAAGGTCTGGGACGAGAGCCACGCCTTCGCCCAGGCCCTGGCGGCCGAGCGCGGCGCCAGCTATATGCACCCCTTCGACCACCCCCTGCTCTGGGAAGGCCATGCCAGCCTCATCGACGAGGTGCTGGACCAGGGCCTGGCCTTTGACGCCGTGGTCACCGCCGTGGGCGGCGGCGGGCTCTATGCCGGCATCGTGCAGGGCCTGCGCCGCCATGGCCTGGACCAGATCCCGGTCATCGCGGTGGAAACCGAGGGCGCGGCCAGCCTGCATGCCAGCCTGGCGGCCGGCGCGCTGGTGACCCTGCCGGCCATCAGCTCGGTGGCCACCTCCCTGGGCGCGCGCCGCGTGGCCGAGGAGGCCTTCCGCCTGGCGCGCGAGCATCCCACCCACAGCGTGCTGGTGAGCGACCGCCAGGCCTGCCAGGCCGCGGTGCGCCTGGCCGAGCAGATGCGGGTGATGGTGGAGCCGGCCTGCGGCGCAGCCCTGGCCGCGGTGGACGCCTACCCCGAACTCTTTGCCCGCTTCAAGCGCCCCCTGGTGGAGGTCTGCGGCGGCGTGGGTGTGTCCCTGGCCCTGCTGCAGCAGTGGGCGGCCTCGTGACAGCGTGCCGGACGGCCGGTGTGAGCCGCGTGTCAGCCAGGGCGGGGAGAATGCAGGCATGAGCATGACCCCCACCAACGAACTGCAAGACCTGCTGGACAACAACAAGCGCTGGGCCTCGGACACCGAGGAGCGCGAGCCCGGCTTCTTCTCCCGCCTGCTCAAGCAGCAGACCCCGCAATACCTGTGGATCGGCTGCGCCGACAGCCGCGTGCCCGCCAACGAGCTGGTGGACCTGCTGCCCGGCGAACTCTTCGTGCACCGCAATGTGGCCAATGTGGTGGTGCACTCCGACCTCAACTGCCTCTCGGTGATGCAGTTTGCGGTGGACCATCTCAAGGTCAAGCACATCATCGTGGTGGGCCACAGCAACTGCGGCGGCGTGCGCGCCGCCCTGACCGATGCGCGCGTGGGCCTGGTGTCCAACTGGATTCGCCATGTGCAGGATGTGCGCAACGACCACGGCGAATGGCTGGACAGCGTGGCCGAGGCGCGCCGCGTGGACGCGCTGTGCGAGCTCAATGTGCTGGAGCAGGCCCGCAACGCCTGCCGGACCACGGTGGTGCAGGACGCCTGGGCCCGCGGCCAGGAGGTGGTGGTGCACGGCTGGGTCTATGGCCTGCACAACGGCCTGCTGGAAGACCTGCAGATCACGGCCGATCGTGCCGAGGCCGTGGAGCCCGCCTTCAAGCGCGCCCTGGCCAAGGTCAAGCAGCGCTACGAGCGCTAGCTAGCGGCCCCGCCCGGACAGCCAGCGGCCATGGTCCCCCAGAAGCTCAGCGATGCGCGCGCCTTCGAGATCGCGCAGGCCCTGCTGGGCGGTTTCAACCGGCACTACCAGCTCTTCCGGGCCACCACCGCCGCCGCCAAGCAGCGCTTCGAGGCAGCCGACTGGCACGGCCAGCAGCGCGCGCAGCGCGAGCGCATCGAGTTCTACGAACAGCGCGTGGAAGAGGCGGTGCAGCTGCTGGAGCAGCGCTACCAGGCCGGCACCCTGCCCATGGACGTCTGGCAGCAGGTCAAGCTGCACTACATCGGCCTGCTCACCAACCATCTGCAGCCCGAGCTGGCCGAGACCTTCTTCAACTCGGTCAGCACCCGCATCCTGCACCACGGCTACTTCCGCAACGACTTCATCTTCGTGCGGCCGGCCATCTCCACCGAGTACATCGAGAACCTGGAGCCCGCGGCCCAGCCCACCTACCGCGCCTACTACCCCAGCCCGGAGACCCTGCGCGACACCCTGATGCGCATCCTCTGGAACTTCCAGCTGGCGCGCGAGTTTGCCGATCTGGGCCGCGATGTGGACCGGGTGCTGGCCGCCGTGCAGCGCGAGCTGGGCGACTTCCGCTGGCGCACCAATTTCCAGATCCAGGTCCTGTCCAGCCTGTTCTACCGCAACAAGGGCGCCTATGTGGTGGGCAAGATCGTCAACGGCTTCCACGAGACGCCGTTCGCCCTGCCCATCCTGCATGACGAGTCGGCACAGGGCCGCCTGTACATCGACGCCGCCCTCTTCGGCGAAGACGATCTGCTCCTGCTCTTCAGCTTTGCGCGCGCCTACTTCATGGTGGACATGGATGTGCCCAGCGCCTACGTGCAGTTCCTGCGCTCGCTGATGCCGCGCAAGCCCCGCGCCGAGATCTATTCCGCCCTGGGTCTGCACAAGCATGGCAAGAACCTCTTCTACCGCGACTTTCTGCAGCACCTGCGGCACTCCTCTGACAAGTTCCGCATCGCGCCCGGCATCAAGGGCCTGGTGATGCTGGTCTTCGACCTGCCCAGCTACCCCTTTGTCTTCAAGCTCATCCGCGACGCCTTCCCCGCGCAGAAGGAGCACACCACGCGCGAGCTGGTGCAGGGCAAGTACCTGCTGGTCAAGCACCACGACCGCGTGGGTCGCATGGCCGACACCCTGGAATACAGCAATGTGGCCTTCCCGCGCTGGCGCTTCGACGAGGCGCTGATCAAGGAGCTCAAGGCCTGCTGCGGCAGCCTGATCGAGGAGCGCGGCGAAGACCTGATCATCATTCGCCACCTCTATATCGAGCGCCGCATGGTGCCGCTCAATCTCTATCTGCAGGAGGCCAGCCCGGCCCAGCTGCGCCACGCGGTGATCGAGTACGGCCAGGCCATCAAGGACCTGGTGGCCGCCAATATCTTTCCCGGCGACATGCTGTGGAAGAACTTCGGCATCACCCGCCACGGCAAGGTCGTGTTCTACGACTACGACGAGATCGAGTACCTCAGCGACTGCCAGTTCCGCGCCGTGCCCGCCCCGCGCACCGAAGAGGAAGAGCTCTCGGGCGAGGTCTGGTGGCAGGTCGGGCCGCGCGATGTGTTTCCCGAAACCTTCGCGCCCTTTCTGCTGGGCCATCCCGGCGTGCGCGAGGTCTTCATGCAGCACCATGCCGAGCTGCTGGACCCTGCCTTCTGGCAGGCCCACCAGGCCCGCATCCGCGCGGGCTATGTGCACGATGTGTTTCCCTACGAGGCGCACAAGCGCTTCGTCCCCCACCAGGCCGCCGCGCCCGATGCCCTGCCGCCGCCTGAGCGGGAGCCCGCGCCGACGCGCGAGCTGCCCACCGCCTGATTTGAGTTCAACCACCCCAAGCCGTGATCAAGAAGGAGTCTTTCATGTCTGCTGATCCCATCGTCATCGTCTCAGCCGCCCGCACCCCCATCGGCGGCCTGCTCGGCGACTTCGCC
This sequence comes from Shinella sp. XGS7, assembly GCF_020535565.1. Taxonomy (NCBI): domain Bacteria; kingdom Pseudomonadati; phylum Pseudomonadota; class Alphaproteobacteria; order Hyphomicrobiales; family Rhizobiaceae; genus Shinella; species Shinella sp. XGS7. The sequence goes on from NZ_CP084758.1 coordinate 1,919,826, forward strand.
GGTCTCTCCGCCTGGGAGCTGGGCGCCGTGGCCATCAAGGCCGCCGTGGAGCGCGCCGGCGTGCCCGGCGACGCCATCCAGGAAGCCTTCATGGGCAACTGCCTGATGGCCGGCCAGGGCCAGGCCCCCGCCCGCCAGGCCGTGCTCAAGGCCGGTCTGCCCCAGTCGGTGGGCGCCGTGACCCTCTCCAAGATGTGCGGCGCCGGCATGCGCGCCGTGATGTTCGCCCACGACACGCTCAAGGCCGAAAGCGCCGACATCCTGATCGCCGGCGGCATGGAGAGCATGACCAACGCCCCGCACCTGATGTTCGCGCGCAAGGGCGTGAAGTACGGTGCCGCCCAGATGTACGACCACATGGCCCTGGACGGCCTGGAAGACGCCTACGAGCGCGGCAAGGCCATGGGCGTGTTTGCCGAGCAGTGCGTGAGCAAGTACAGCTTCAGCCGCGAAGCCCAGGACGCCTTTGCCATTGCCTCCACCGAGCGCAGCAAGAAGGCCAATGAAGACGGCAGCTTCGACTGGGAAATCGCCCCTGTCACCCTGGCCGGCAAGGGCGGCGATGTGGTGATCAGCCGCGACGAGCAGCCCTTCAAGGCCAAGCTCGACAAGATCCCCGGCCTGAAGCCCGCCTTCAAGAAGGACGGCACCATCACCGCCGCCACCTCCAGCTCCATCAGCGACGGCGCCGCCGCCCTGGTGCTGATGCGTGAAAGCCATGCCGCCAAGCTGGGCCTCACGCCCGTGGCCCGCATCGTGGGCACCGCCGTGCATGCCAACGCGCCCGAGTGGTTCACCACCGCCCCGGTGGGTGCCATCCAGAAGCTGCTGGCCAAGAACGGCTGGGACGCCAAGAGCGTCGATCTGTGGGAAGTCAACGAAGCCTTCGCCGCCGTCACCATGGCCGCCATGGCCGAGTTCAAGCTGCCCCACGAGATCGTCAACGTCAACGGCGGCGCCATCGCCATCGGTCACCCGATCGGCGCATCCGGCGCACGCATCCTGGTCACCCTGCTGGGCGCCCTGAAGAAGCGCGGCGGCAAGCGCGGCGTGGCGGCGCTGTGCATCGGCGGCGGCGAGGCCACGGCTGTGGGCGTGGAGCTGATCTGACGTTTAGCGGCGGCGGCTCGTGAGGGCTGCCGGTGGGGAGGGCTGAGCGGGAAGGGCTCAGCGCCTCTTGAAGAAAAGAAGCCAGCTGCCTGGGAGGGCGGCTGGCTTTTTGTTTGGTGTTGGGGTGTATCAGGCCCCTTCGGCCCGCTGGCTTTGAGTGGCAGCTTTGCAGCCGTTACGGTCTGTCGTTTCGTTGAAGTCGACGCCTGAAATCTACCGTTCAATAAATTCTTGAAAAATCTGGAATTTCTCAAGTTATTTATTAGTTATTTTCTTCGTGCCATTCACATCTGCAAGCAACGTTGTTGCGTTATGTGAAGAAACGAGATTACCCACCCCTTGCGCTCTTAAAAATTTTTATCAGTTGATCTGCGCCGTCGAACGTTGCTGGAAGTTTGTCTTCGTTCGCAAGTAGTCCGCTGAATATTAGGTTCTCAAACTTTTCCAGCGCAGTGCTATTCGCCTTCTTGATGTCAGATGAATAGTTTGAATAGCTTTGAATGAATTGACAGAGGGCGGTTCTTAGTTCCAGTTGCAGTAGCTGCGCCTTGATTGATCTGAAATGTAATAGCACAACCCTAAAGAAATAGATAAGTACCAATTCAAGTGCAAGGGCGGGAGGGATAATGTAAAGCGCAAATTCCTTGTATTTGGAAAATGAGGTTTCATACTTCAAGATCAGCCCAACTTCAAAGATCAAAGGAGCAATCACCAAAAAACCCAGTAGCAGCAAGCACCAGAAGGCTGTCTTTTCTTCTGACTTCTTGCGACCTACAAGATCTTTGAAGCCGTGTGCAAGGCCTACGAAGTTGTAGCCAGTCTCCAGACCGTCTAGTATCGTTTTTAGCGCCTCTACCCTCTGCTCCCTCCCGGTTAACTCCTCGTCCCATTGTTTTTTTAATTTGGGGGCGGATATTTGATCTTGAGCTAGCTGGCGGATGCTTAGTATGTCGGGGTGATTTATTAGCTTCTTGGCGATCTCCACGGGCATTGTGAAGCTGGCAAAAACTAGCTGACTACGATTTCTTCCTGAGAAATCATCAAAACTCTCTTGTACATAGCTGATGACCTGTCGAAGCTCTGGTGTCAAGTTGTCTGGTATCGAAAACTGCAATTCACACAGGAATCTGTAAGCCATGGTGAAAATATTGATCAACGCCTCTCTTGAGTTCTCCTGATCTGGGGTGAATTCCCGAATTGAACTGTAGAAAGTATCGCCGATCCATTCGATATTTACCTGGCAGTGCTCATCGAATGCCGCTGGCGCGGAAATCATGGATCTAATGATTTGCTTTAGATAGGGGGCGCAGCGATCGATTCCCTTGTCAGATTCTCTGGTTGGGAGGAGTGCCATCAGCCGTTGCAATTCCGCTTTTGTGGAATCTTTAGAGAAAAATTTGACCGATTGTTCAGTCATGAAACGCTCCCTGGATGAGTAAATTGTTCGCGGAATTTACGGCGAAACCCTACCTATTGGCCCCGATCTAAATTTGGACCTTCGCCCGACCAATTTTGAGCGTCGACAGTCTCCGTCTGCTTGCGCGAATTCCCTAGCGTGCGATTGCCGCTGTTGCATGCAACCTGTCCGCTAGATCGGGTCCTGCAGTATGGGTGGCAGGGCCAACACGCAAAAGCATGTGTGCGGCAAGTTCCGCCGCGAGCTGGTGCCGGGCAGCCTGCGGGTCTATCCCATCAAGGGTTTCGGCGCGCTCGCCCAGGGTGTGCACCGCTTCTGCCAGCACGGCTCCGTGCGCTGCGAGGGGGCGGCGGACTTCATGATGGTCTGGCGCCAGGAGGGCGCGCAGTGGCGCATCACCCGCGTGCTGAGCTACGGGCACCGCGCGCTCTGAGCGAGCGAGTGAGTGAGCGAGGCCGCGGGGGCTTCACAATCCGGCCCTGGCTTCCACCCGGCCGCGCGCCCGGCCATTCCCGCTCCCTCCCTCTCTCCCTCTCTCTCTTTTCACCATGGACAAACTCTTGCTGCAGCAGCAGGTGCTGGCCCAGCTGGCCCAGGACCTGGCGCAGGCCGAGCAGGGTGCGCGCACGGCGCATGAAACGGCGACCCACGAGGAGAACATCGCCGAGAACAAGTACGACACCCTGGGCCTGGAGGCGGCCTACCTGGCCACCGGCCAGGCCCGGCGGGCCGAGGCCATCCGCCAGGCCATCGGCCAGTGGCAGCAGTTCCGCCCGCGTGCGTATGACGAGGGCCAGGGCATCCAGCTCGGTGCGCTGGTGCATCTGCTGGATGCCCAGGAGGCAAGCCAGCCCGCGGAACAAGTGCTGTTCCTCGGTCCGGAGGGCGGCAGCATGAAGCTGCTGCAGAGCGACGGGCCGGCGGTGCAGGTGCTCAGCGCGGCCTCGCCCCTGGGCCAGGCCCTGCTGGGCAAGCACGAGGGGGATGAGGTGGCGATCCAGGTGGCCTCCAGGCGCCAGCGATTCGAGGTGCTGCGGGTGGCGTGAGCCCCGCGCCCGCCCTCCGCTCATTCCGTCGCCCTTGCCGCCACGCCATCGCCATGAACACGTCGACACCGACACCACCCCCCGGCACCGAGCCCGCCGCGCCGCCGCTGCGGCTGCCTCGCCTCTACACCTTTCGCCGCTGCCCCTATGCCATGCGCGCGCGCATGGCCTTGCTGCAGGCTGGGCAGGCCTTCGAGGCGGTGGAGGTGAGCCTGCGCGACAAGCCGCCCAGCCTGCTGGCCCTGTCGCCCAAGGGCACGGTGCCGGTGCTGCAGCTGCCGGACGGCCGCGTGATCGACGAAAGCTGGGACATCATGCGCTGGGCCCTGCTGACGGCGGCGCCTGACGCCCAGGCCCAGGCCCAGGCCCAGTGGGCGCAGGCCCAGACGCCGGAGAACCTGGACCTGCTGCAGCGCAATGACGGCGCCTTCAAGCGGCATCTGGACCGCTGGAAGTACCCGCAGCGCTATGTGAGCGAAGCCGGGCCGCTGCCACAGCAGCACCGCGACCAGGCGGTGGAGCTGCTGCTGCGCCCGCTGGAGGCGCGGCTGCAGGGCGCGCCCTTTCTGGGCGGGGCCAGGCCTTGCGCCAGCGACTGGGCGCTGTTCCCCTTTGTGCGCCAGTTCGCCGCGGTGGACCCGGCCTGGTTTGCCACGCTGGGCCTGCCCGCGCTGCAGGCCTGGCTGGACGGCTGGCTGGCGTCCCCGCTGTTTGCGGCCTGCATGCACAAGCTGCCCGCGCCGGGCGTGCATCGCTTTCCGCCGCTGTGAGGCAGCATCACAGGCCAGCCCAGCCAGCCCATGAGCTGGCTGGGCCGCCGGCAGCCCTCACTTCGCCGTCATGGCGCCGCTGCCGCTGAGCGCCAGCCAGCGGCCGTTGCCCACGTACTGCAGCACCACGGCGCTGCCGGCTTCGCCGCTCAGGCTGCCGCTGCTGCCCAGGCTGCTGCGGCCGTCGGCCACCACCACCAGGCTGCTGTTGCTTGCGGTCAGCAGGCGCTTGCCGTCGGTGGACAGCACGCCTTTCGTCCAGCTCGCGTTGCCCCCGCCGGTGGGTGTGGACCAGCTCCAGCCGCCGTTGAACGACCAGCTTGGGCTGCCGCTGTCAACCGTGGCGAACAGCTTCTTCCCGTCGCCGGACACGCTGACGCGGAACCACGCCCGCGAGTCGCCGCGCGCCTCCCAGCTCTGGCCGCCGTCGCTGCTCAGATACAGGTAGTCGTTCATGGGGCCGGCCAGCATGGTGCGGCCGTCGGAGGACATGGCCACGCCGCGCCAGGATTTGCTGGGGCCGCGCGCGGTCCAGCTGGCACCGCTGTTGGTCGAGACATAGAGCTGACCGTTGAAGTCGCCGGCCAGCATCACGCTGCCGTCTGCCGAGACGGCCGAGGAGTACCACTGGCGGGCCGAGTCCCGCGCGGCCCAGCTCGCGCCGGCGTCAGTCGACACGTAGAGCTGGGTGCCTGGGCCGGCGGCCAGCAGCACCTGACCGTCGGCCGACGAGGACACGGTGAACCAGTCACGATCGCTTTCGCGCGCCGTCCAGTTCAGGCCACGGTCCACCGAGGTGTAGAGCTTGCCGTTTTCCACGCTGCCGAACAGGCGGTTGCCGTCGGCCGAGCTGGCCAGGCGTGCCAGCACGGGGCTGCTGCGGTTGCTCCAGCTGAGACCGGCGTCGTCCGAGATCTGCAGAAAGGCCGCCGAGCCCTCATGGGCCACCAGGCGCATGCCATTGGCCGAGCTTGCCAGGGTGTCCACCCCGGCGGCGCTGCTCGTGTAGCCCCAGTTGACGCCTTGCGCGCCCAAGGCCGTGGCATCGATGTGCTGGCCGCTGTTCTGTGCAATGCGCCAGCCCCCGGTGCCTGCGCCGGTGACGGCGACCCGGTCACCCACGGCGGGGGCGGCCGGCAGCACGAGTTCGGCCTCGACGCTGCCGGTCACGAGGTAGCCCTTGTTGCTGGCCATGGCCGTGCTGGCGGCGCTGACCGTCTGATAGCTCAGATCGTTGCTGCTGACGCCATGGCAGACATAGGCGGTGGCGCTCACCTCGGCGGCGTCGAGGCTGCCGTTGCCATTGGCGTCCAGGCCGCTGCTGATCTTCTTGCCGCCGGCCGGGCAGTTGCTGCTCGCGGGCTCATCCACCACGGCCAGCAGGGAGTTCTGGCCGGCGCTGCCGTTGCTGCCGTTCGAGCCATTCGCGCCGTTGGCACCATTGCACACATAGCTGCTGGCGGTGACCTCGCCGGCCTCCAGCACGCCGTTGCCATTGCTGTCCAGGCCGCTGTTGAGGCGCTTGCCGCCGTTGGCGCAGTGGGCACCGGCCGGCTCGCTCAGCACCTCCAGCAGGGAGTTGCGGCCGGCGGCGCCGGTGTTGCCGGGCGCGCCGTTGCAGACGTACTGGCTGGCGCCGGCCTCGCCCGCATCGAGCACGCCGTTGCGGTTGCTGTCCAGGCCGCTGTCGATCTTGCGTCCGCCGTGGGCGCAGTTGGCGCCGACGGGCTCATTGCTGATGCTGGTCAGCGAGTTCAGGCCGCTGCTGCCGTGGCAGAGGTAGCTGCTCGCGTTCACCTCGGTGGGGTCGAGCAACTGGTTGCCGTTGGCGTCCAGGCCGCTGCTGAGCTTGCGGCCGCCCTGGGGGCAGTTCACGCCAGCGGGCTCGGGGCTCATGGTGAGCAGGCTGTTCATGCCGGCGCTGCCGTTGGAACCGCTGGCGCCATGGCACAGGCGCTGGCTGCTGCTGATCTCGCTGGCGTCCAGCAACTGGTTGCCGTTCAGGTCCAGGCCGCTGTCCAGGCGCTTGCCGCCATGGCTGCAGTAGCTGCCGGCGGGCTCATCGCTGATGTTGAGCAGCAAGGCGGCCGGCGTGCCGCGGCACAGATAGCGGGTGCTGCTGATCTCGGCTGCCTCCAGCACGCCATTGCCATTGCGGTCCAGGCCGCTGGACAGGCGGTTGCCCCCTGCCGCGCAGTTCTTGCCCGCCGGCTCTTCATCCACGGCAAACAGGGCCTGCTGGCCCGCGGCGCCTTCCTTGCCATGGCAGAGGTAGGCCGTACCGAGCACCTCGTCGCTGCCCAGCACGCGGTCGCCGTTGAGGTCCAGGCCGCTGAGCACACGTGTGCCGCCCTGGGCGCAGTTGAGGCCGGCGGGCTCGGGCTTCATCTCCAGCAGGGCCTGGCGGCCCGGCGATCCCGGCGTGCCGGGCTGGCCATGGCAGATGTGCTGGACATTGCTGATCTCGTCGGCGTCCAGCACGCCATTGCCGTTGCGGTCCAGGCCGGTCTGCAGCAGCTGTCCGCCGTAGGGGCAGGGGCTGACGCTGCCCTCGGCGATGGCCTGGGTCTTGGCCAGGGCGAGACCGGTCGCGGGCTTGGGATCGGAGCCAGGCGCGGGACTGTCGTCGCTGCCCCCGCTGCCGCAGGCGCTCAGCAACAGCAAGGACAGGGTGGGGGCCAGCAGGCGGGCGGCCCAGGACGAGCGCAGCGGCCCGCACTCGAGCGGCCGGCGGCGGCGGCGGAGTTCTTGCTCCATCGGGGATCCTCTTTCTTGGTGTTGTCGGGGGGAGAGGGCGCCGCGTCGGCCCTCCACCGGCCGCGACCCAACCTTTCAGTTTTGGGGGCTGGCGTTGAATTTGCGTTGAACGGAGGTCCAAGCGCCGTGATCGGGCCCTGCGAGAAGGTCCGCCGTGGCCCCTCATAAAATCAGGATGTCTGCCTGCCCGCCCGCGGGCCCACTCCCTCACCGTCTCCCGCTCATGCCCGCCAAATCCCCCCACAAGCCCTTTGTCATCGGTGTCGCCGGCGGCAGCGGCAGCGGCAAGTCCACCGTGACCCGCGAGGTGCTGACGGCCATCGGCGCGGAGAACGTGGCGGTGGTGATGCAGGACGACTATTACCGCGACCAGTCCCACATGGCGCCCGAAGACCGGCGCAAGCAGAACTACGACCACCCCGACGCCTTCGACTGGCCGCTGATGACCCAGCACCTGGCCGCCCTGCGCAAGGGCGAGGCGATTGAGATGCCGGTGTACGACTTTGCGGCCGACAACCGCTCCCGCGAGACCATCACCGTGAAGCCCGCGCCGGTGATCGTGGTGGAGGGCCTGTTCGCCCTCTACGACAGCAAGCTGCGCAACATGATGTCCCTGAAGATCTATGTGGACACGGCCTCGGATGTGCGCTTCATCCGCCGTCTGCAGCGCGACATCTCGGAGCGCGGACGCAGCACCGAGTCGGTGGTGAACCAGTACATGGAAACCGTGCGCCCCATGCACAAGCAGTTCATCGAGCCGACCAAGCGCAATGCCGATGTGATCCTGCCCCACGGCGCCAACGGCCCGGCGGTGGACATCATCACCACCAAGGTGCGCAGCCTGCTGCAGGAGATGGGGCGGGGCTGAACGCGGGCCGCGCGGCCCGGCCTTGAAACACAGGTTTTTGCGATCGCCCAAGCGCGGCCGGGCTCGGCCCGGCTTGGCCCCGCCGCGCCCGGATCGCTGCGGCACAATAGCCGCCGCGTGCCGCCATGGGGGCGAGCCGGAGCAATCAAAGCGGATCGGAGTTGGGATGTCCTCGTCCAGTGTCTTGATCATCGGCGCCTCGCGCGGCATCGGTCTGGAGTTCGTGCGGCAGTACCGCGCGGCCGGTGACCGGGTGGTGGCCACGGCGCGCAGCGAGGAGGGCCTGGCCGCCCTGCGCGCGCTGGGCGCCACGGCGCTCAAGCTGGACGTGGCCGACACTGCCAGCGCCTCGGGCCTGGCCTGGCAGATCGACGGCCACCAGTTCGATCTGGTGGTGATCAATGCCGGTGTGATCGGCTCGCGCAGCGAGGGCCTGCAGACGCCCACCGAGGCCGAGTTCGACACCGTGATGCACACCAATGTGCTGGGCCCCATGCGCGTGCTGCCCCAGCTGGCCGATGCGCTGGCGCCGGGCGCGCGCATCGCCATCCTGTCTTCGCGCATGGGCTCCATCGGCCTGCGCAGCAGCGCCGCCAGCTGGCTCTACCGCGCCTCCAAGGCGGCGGTGAACTCGGTCATGAAGGACGCCTCCCTGGTGCTGGCCGGCCAGGCCAGCCTGTGCAGCTTCCACCCCGGCTGGGTGCGCACCGACATGGGCGGCGCCGGCGCCGACATCGATGTGCAGACCAGCGTGGCGGGCATGCGCACCGTGCTGGGCACGCTCAAGCCCGAGCACAGCGGCAGCTTCTTCAATTACGACGGTCAGGTTCTGGCCTGGTGAGGCCGCCTTCCCCATCACGAGAGCGAGACGAAAGAGACCCCCGATGATCCTCAGTGACGACCACCGCGCGGTGCAGGATGCCGTGCGCAGCTTTGTGCAGGACCAGATCGCGCCCAAGGCGGCCGAGTGGGACAAGAACCACCACTTCCCCGCCGCCGAGCTCAAGGGCCTGGCCGAGCTGGGCTGCTACGGCGTGGCCGTGCCCACCGAGTACGACGGGGCGGGCCTGGACTATCTGGCCCTGGCCATCATCCTGGAAGAGATAGGCGCGGGTGACGGCGCCACCTCCACCGTGGTGAGCGTCAACAACTGCCCGGTCTGCTCCATCCTGATGGCCTTCGGCAACGAGGATCAGAAGGAGCGCTTCCTCAAGCCCCTGGCGCGCGGCGAGATGCTGGGCGCCTTCTGCCTGACCGAGCCGCATGTGGGCTCGGAGGCCGGCGGGCTCAAGACCGTGGCGGTGCGCGAGGGCGATGAGTACGTGCTCAACGGCGTCAAGCAGTTCATCACCAGCGGCAAGAACGGCGATGTGGCCATCGTGATGGCCGTCACCGACAAGGCCGCGGGCAAGAAGGGCATCAGCGCCTTCCTGGTGCCCACCAAGACGCCGGGCTATGTGGTGGCCCGCGTCGAGGACAAGATGGGCCAGCACGCCAGCGACACGGCCCAGATCCTGTTCGAGAACTGCCGCATCCCGGCCGCCAACCGCCTGGGCGAGGAAGGCCAGGGCCTGAAGATCGCGCTCAGCGGCCTGGAGGGCGGGCGCATCGGCATTGCCAGCCAGTCGGTGGGCATGGCGCGCGCCGCGTTTGAGGCCGCGCTGAAGTACAGCAAGGAGCGCGTGGCCTTTGGCGTGCCCATCTTCGAGCACCAGGTGATCCAGCACAAGCTGGCCGACATGGCCACCCAGATCGAGGCCGCGCGCCAGCTGATCTGGCATGCCGCCGCGCTCAAGGACGCCGGCCAGCCCTGCCTCAAGGAAGCGGCCATGGCCAAGCTCTTCGCCAGCGAGATGGCCGAGAAGGTCTGCTCCGCCGCCATCCAGATCCACGGCGGCTACGGCTATGTGAGCGACTTCCCGGTGGAGCGCATCTACCGTGACGTGCGTGTGACCCAGATCTATGAGGGCACCTCCGAGGTCCAGAAGATCCTGATCGGCCGCGCCCTGGCCTGAGCTTGGGCTAAGCTGCGCGCATGGACGCCGCCGCCGCCCCGCTCGAAGCCGAAAACCAGCGCCTGCGCCAGCAGCTGCAGGCCCTGCTGCAGGAGGCGCGCGCCAATGAGGAGAAGATGCGCCGCTTCGAGCGGCTGGAGCATCGCCTGATCGGTGCGGCCTCGCTGCAGGAGCTGCTGCAGGTGCTGCTGCGCGACTACCGCCAGGTCTTTGCCCTGGACGAGGTCAGCCTGGCCCTGGTGGACGGCGAGCGCGAGCTGGCGCGGCTGCTGGACGCGGGCCGCCCGGCCGGGCTCTTTCTGCTGCCCGATGCCGCCGCGCTGCAGCGCCTGTACGGTGAGGCCGATTCGCCCCAGCTGGGCCCCTTCCAGCCGGCGCGCCATGGCGAGCTCTTCGGCCAGGGCCTGGCCTCGGTGGCCCTGCTGCCCATACGCCGCCAGGGCCGGCTGATCGCCAGCCTGCATTTCGGTAGCCTGGACGCCCAGCGCTACACGGCCGACGCCGGCACCCAGCTGCTGCAGCGCCTGGCGGGCATCCTGGGCGTGTGCCTGGAGAGCGCGCTCAACCAGGAGCGGCTCAAGCTGGCCGGCCTCACCGATGCGCTCACCGGCGTGCACAACCGCCGCTATTTCGAGCACCGCTGCCTGATCGAGATCGCGCAGGCGCGGCGCCACCGCCATCCCCTGGCCTGCCTGTTCCTGGACCTCGACAGTTTCAAGTCCGTCAACGACCGCTACGGCCATGCCGCGGGCGACGCCGTGCTGCGCGCCGTGGGCCAGAGCATCCAGGGCCAGCTGCGCGCGGGCGACACCATCGCACGCTGGGGCGGCGAGGAATTCGTGGCCCTGCTGCCCCAGGCGGCCCCGGCCCAGGCGCGCGAGATTGCCGAGCGCATCCGCAGCCGCATCGCCGCCCAGGCGGTGCAGGCCCATCCGGCGGGTACGGCCGACGCGGCGCCCATCCCGGTCACCATCTCCATCGGTCTTTCTCTGCTGGGGCAGGACATCGCCGGGCGCGAGCCCGCCCAGCTGGCCCAGGGCCTGCTGGCTGAGGCCGATCAGGCGCTCTACCGCGCCAAGCACGAAGGCCGCAACCGGGTGGTGAGCGCGAGCTGAGACGCGGACCTGGCCCTAGCAGGCTGTTGAAAAACGTAGCGAGGAAGGCCAGCTGCTAGGCGCCCGGAGCGCAGGAACCGGAACGTACTTCCTGTACGTGAGGATTCCGAGCACCGCGCAACGACGCAGATGGTCGCCGCAGTAGTTTTTCAACAGCCTGCTGAGGCTAGACCTGGCCCAGCAGCAGCAGGGCCGCGCCCAGCAAGGTGATCAGCAGGCCCAGGCCGCGGCGCAGGCGCCGCATCCGGCCCAGCTCACCCCGGGGTGTGCCCTGTTTCAGAGTCCGCCCTTCGTGAGCTGGGCCGGGTCCAGCAGCAACTGCAGCTGCTCGCGCGGCAGGCCGCTCATCTCGGCCGCCACATCCAGGATGGGGCGGCCCTCGCGGTAGGCGGTCTTGGCGATCTCGGCGGCCTTGAGGTAGCCGATCACCGGGTTCAGGGCCGTGACCAGGATGGGGTTGCGCGCCAGAGCCTCGTTGAGCGCGGCCTCGTTGACCTTGAAGCTGGCAATGGCGCGCTCGCCCAGCAGCTGGCTGCCGCGGCTGAGCAGGTGCAGGCTGTCCAGCAGATTGTGGGCCACCAGGGGCAGCATCACATTGAGCTCGAAATTGCCGCTCTGGCCGGCGATGGTGATGGCGGTGTCATGCCCGATCACCTGGGCCGCGATCATGGCCACAGCCTCGGGGATCACCGGATTCACCTTGCCCGGCATGATGCTGGAGCCGGGCTGCAGGGCCTCCAGCTCTATCTCGGCCAGGCCGGCCAGGGGGCCGGAGTTCATCCAGCGCAGATCGTTGGCGATCTTCATCAGGCTCACGGCCAGGGCCTTGAGCGCGCCCGAGAGCGCCACGGCCGCATCCTGCGAGCCCATGGCGGCGAAGAAGTCGGGCGCGGGCCGGAAGTGCAGGCCGGTGAGGGCGCTGATCTCCTGGGCGAAACGCGGGGCGAAGTCCGGGTGGGCATTGATGCCCGTGCCCACCGCGGTGCCGCCCTGGGCCAGGGCCTGCATCCTGGGCTGCAAGGTCTGCAGCCCCTCGATCTGGGCCTCGATCTGGGCGGCCCAGCCGTCCAGCACCTGGCCCAGGCGCACCGGCATGGCGTCCATCAGGTGGGTGCGGCCGGTCTTCACATGGTGGCCGTCACTGGCGCTCTTGGCGCGGATGGCGCGGGCCAGGCCGCGCAGGGCCGGCAGCAGCTCCTCGTGCAGGGCCAGGGCGGCGGCGATGTGCAGGGCCGAGGGAATGGCGTCATTGCTGCTCTGGCCCATGTTCACATGGTCATTGGCACTGACGGCGGCGAGCTCCCCGCCCTGGGCGCGCAGGCGGCGCGTGGCCAGGGTGGCCAGCACCTCGTTGGCGTTCATATTGCTGCTGGTGCCGGAGCCGGTCTGGAACACATCCACCGGGAAGTGCTGCATGAAGTCGGGCTGGGCCAGCAGCTCGGTGGCGGCTTCCTCGATGGCGCGGGCCGCGGCCGTGGGCAGCAGGCCCAGGGCGGCATTGGCGCGAGCCGCGGCCTGCTTCTGGCGCAGCAGGGCGGCGATGAAGCGCGCCGGCATGGGGCCGCTGATCTGGAAGTTCTGGACGGCGCGCTGGGTCTGGGCGCCGTAGAGGGCCTCGGCCGGGACCTGCATCTCGCCCATGCTGTCGCGTTCGATTCGGATGGGGCTCATGGACGTTTCTCCTGTGGCGTGCTTCAAAGCGGGGGCGGGGCCACGCTAGGCCCCATCTCGGTGTGGACCAGGCGCATGCGCAGCAGGCGCAGCGGGGTGTCCAGGCTGGCATCGTCGCGGGCCAGGCGCTCCAGCACCTGCAGGGGCCGGGCCAGGCGGTCCATGCACAGGCAGCGCCAGTGCCAGGGCAGCAGGGCCTCGCGGGCGCAGCGGTAGAGCAGGGCAAATTCCTGCTGGGCCAGCTCGCGCTCCTGCAGCAGGCCCATGTCCAGCAGTTGGCGGCCGGCGGCTTGGTAGCGGTCCAGCAGCCGCGGCTCCTCGGGTTCCAGCGCGCAGGCGATCTTCAGGGCCAGCCAGCGCCAGCATTCCAGGGCCGGGTGGGTGGCGGGGCAGGGTGGGGTCAGCAAGGCCGCTCCTGGGAGGCAAGATGCCGCGTGTGTGTTCGGCAGGTCCATGCTGGCGGCGAGCGGCTGGCAATGCAAGACGCCGCAGGGGCGTCGGGCCAACGCGAGCACCGGGTTCAGCAAAAAGGGCAGGAGGACGCGCCCCGACAAGTGTTGCGCTTCCCCGATACCGGGGCGCGCCTCCTGACTGAACAATGCCGGACGGATGGGCGCCGGGCCAGGGCCCGGGACTCACCGCGCCGCAAGGCATCGGTTGCTCTCGTTTGAATCGGATCTTAGATGAGAATTCATCTCATTTGCAACTTGAGTGCGCGCAAACCCCGCTGTGCCGGCAGGGGCTTTCGCCCTAAGGTGGGGCATGCTTGATCTTGAGACCCTCCCGGGCACGGCCCCGAGCCGGCTGCCGCCGCGCGGCCCCATCCAGTTCTTCTTCGACTTCTCCTCGCCCTATGCCTATATCGCGTCCGAGTGGGTGGAGGCGGTGGCCGCCCGCCATGGTCGGCGCGTGCAGTGGAATGCCATCCTGCTGGGCGTGACCTTCCAGGCCGCCGAGCTCAAGCCGCCGGTGGCCCACCCGCTCAAGCGCGACTATGTGCTGCGCGATTTCGCGCGCTCCGCGGCCTTTGCCGGCCTGCCCTATCGCCAGCCCGAGCCCTTCCCCATTCCCACGCAGAACGCGGCGCGGGTCTTCTGGTGGCTGCACGACAGCCAGGACCCGGCCGCCGCCGTGGCCTGGGCCCATGCGGCCCTGCGGGCCTACTTCACCCGCGGCGTGGCGCTCCATGAGCCGGCCGCCCTCAAGGCCCTGGCGGCCGAGAGCGGCCTGGACGGCGAGGCGGCCGAGGCCGCCTGGAACGACACGCGCTGGAAGGAGCGGCTCAAGGCGGCCAACGAGGCGGCGCTGGCCGCCGGGGTCTTCGGGGCGCCCTTCTTCCTGATCGATGGCGAGCCCTTCTGGGGCCATGACCGCCAGGCCCAGATGGAGCGCTGGCTGGGCAGCGGGCCCTTCAAGGGCCTGGTCTGAGCCCTGGCAACGGCCGCTTCAGGGCCGGCCCAGCGCACGCTCCACGCTGAGCACGGCCTGCAGCCGCTCGCTGCGCAGCTGCTGGGTGGCCAGGGCGCCTTCCTGCGCTGCGCGTTCGCGGCGCAGGCGCTCCAGGCGGCTGTCCAGGCCCAGGCGCTCGCGCTGCAGGGCCAGGGCCTGTGCGCGCTCCAGCCGCTCCTGGGCGGCCTCGCGCTGCTGCTGGGCCTGGCCCAGCGCGCGGGCCTGGGCCAGGGCGGCCTGGGCCTCCTCGGCGGCTTCCAGCACCACGCGGCGGAACTCGGCGGCCGCCTGCTCGGCGCGGGCCTGGGCGGCCTCACGCGTGGCGCGGCGCTGGCCGCCATCCAGCAGGGCCCAGGCCAGACCCAGGCCCAGAAAGCGCTCGGTGCTGTCGCGCAGGGCCGCGCCCAGCACGCCGCTCTCGCGCTGGCGCAGCAGCTGGGCATCCAGACGCAGGGTGGGCCAGAGCGCGGCCTGGGCGGCGCTGGCCTCTGAGCGCGTGGCGCGCAGCCGCGCCTCGGCCGCCCGCACATCGGGGCGCTGGGCCAGGCGCTGCAGCGGCGGCCGGGCCTCGGCTTCGCCGCGGGGCAGGGGACCTGCGGCCAGGGCCAGCCATTGCGGCGCCTCGATATCGCTGAGCCGCTCCAGGCGCAGGGCGGCCAGGCGGGCGTCCTCGGCGCTCTGGGCCAGCTCGGCGCGGCGCTGGGTGAGCTCGGCTTCCAGCGTGATCTGATCCAGCGTGCTGCGCAGGCCCTGCGCCAGCAGGCTCTGCTCCAGGGTCTGTTGCTCCTGCAGGGTCTGCAGCAGGGCCTCGCGCTGCAGGCGTGCCAGCTCGGCGCCGCGCAAGCGCAGCAGCTCGCCGCGCAGGGCATGGCCCAGGGCCAGGCGCGCCGCCTGCAGATCGGCCTCGACGGCCTGCGCCTGCGCCTGGCCGGCCTGCGCCTCGGCCTGGCGTCGGCCCAGCAGGTCCAGCTCCCAGCGGAAGTCGGCCTGCAGCTGGCGACGCTGGCGCGGTCCGCCGGCCGCCTCCAGCTCGCTGCGGCCCCGGCTCTGGCCGGCCTGGGCCTGCAGCTCCAGCTGCGGCTGGCCGGCCGCGGCGCTCTGCCGCTGCTGGGCGCGGGCCTCACGCAGCCGCGCCAGGGCCAGGGCCAGCTGCGGGCTGTTGGCCTGGCCGCGCGCGATCAGGGCTTCGGCCTCGGGCTCCAGGCGCAGTGCGGGCGGGGCCGGCGCCTCATCGGGCACTTCGGGCAGGGCGAGGGCGCGCATCGCGGCGCCCTGCAGCAGGGCGCCCAGCAGCAGGCCGGCCAGCGTGTGGGTGAAGGTGGGCATCGGCAGGGTCATCAGCAGGTTTGGGTGGGACGGCCGCGCAGGCGCTGGCGCAGCAGGTCGAGCTGGCGGTAGACCAGGGGCACGAACAGCAGGCTCAGCAGGGTGCTGCTGATCAGGCCCCCGATCACGGCCACGGCCATGGGGGCGCGGAAGCCGTCGTCATGCCCCCAGCCCAGGGCGGCGGGCAGCATGCCGCCCACCATGGCCAGGGTGGTCATCACGATGGGCCGCACGCGCTCATGGCCGGCCTGGCTGATGGCCCGGTCCAGGCTCAGGCCGCCGCGCCGCGCCTCCACGATGAAGTCCACCAGCAGGATGGAGTTCTTGGCCACGATGCCGAAGAGCATCAGCAGGCCGATCACGGTGGACAGGTTCAGCGAGTAGCCGCCCAGCAGCAGGGCCAGGGCCGCGCCGCTGAGCGCCAGCGGCAGGGCCAGCATGATGGACAGGGGCTGCAGCCAGTCGTCGAAGAGCAGCACCAGCAGGGCATAGACGGCCACCAGGCCGAACAGGGCCGCCAGGCCGAAGCGCTCGAACATCTCGGCCATCTGCTCGGTCTGGCCATAGGGCGCCAGACGCACGGCAGCGGGCAGCTCGCGCCAGGCGGGCAGGGCCTCCAGGGCGCTCATGGCCTCGCTGATCGTCACGCCGCGGGCCAGATTGGCCTGCAGCTGGATCAGGCGCTCGCGGTTCAGGCGGGTCAGGCTGGAGGGCGTGCTGCCGGGCTCCAGGGTGGCCACGGTTTCCAGCGGCACGCGGCCCCCGCCGGCCACCGGCACCGGCAGCTGGCGCAGCGCGTCCAGGCCTTGGGCCGGTCCGCCCGCCAGGCGCAGGCGCACGGCGATCAGCTGGCCGTCCACCACGATGCGCGGCAGCGCGGTCTCGCTGGCGCCCAGGGTGGCCAGACGCAGGGCATCGGCAATGCTGCTGGCATCCACGCCCAGGCGCGCGGCGGCCTCGGGCCGCAGGCGCAGGTCCAGGCTGGCCAGCGGCGGCCCCTGCTCCAGGCTCAGGTCCTGCAGCTGGGGCAGGGCGGCGGCTTCCTGGCGCAGGCGCTGCATGGCGGCTTCCAGCTGCCGCGGATCGCTGGACACGAAGCTCAGGCTCAGGTCCTTCTCCCAGTCGCCCAGCAGCAGGCTGCTGCGCACATCGGGCACCGTGGCCAGGCGCTCGCGCAGGCTGCGCTCCAGGGCCTCGCGCGAGAGCTTGCGCTCGGAGGGCGGGCGCAGCTGCAGGCGCAGGGCGCCGCGCTCGGGGCTGCCCCGCTCATAGGCAAAGACCTCGCTGATGTCCGGCACGCCGGCCAGGGCCGCGCGCAGAGCTTCGGCCGCCTGCACCGACTGGCGCAGGCTGGCGCCCGGAGCCAGCTCGTAGTTGACGGGAATGGCGCGCGGCCGGGTCTCGGGCATGAAGCTCGAGGGCAGGCTGGCCATCAGGCCCAGGGTGGCCAGCAGCAGCATGCCGCCCAGGCCCAGGGTGCTGCGCGGATGGCGCATCACCCAGGCCAGCAGGCGGTGGTAGCCCTGCTGCAGGCGGCCCGGTGCGGGCTCGCCGCCGCTGTGCGGACGCAGCCAGCGGGCGCACATCAGGGGCGTGACCAGTCGGGCCACGCACAGCGAGGACAGCACGGCGAAGGTGGTGGTGAGGCCGAACTCGGTGAAGTACTTGCCCACCACACCGCCGATGAAGCTCACCGGCAGGAAGACCGCGACGATGGTGAAGGTGATGGCGATCACCGCCAGGCCCAGGGCATCGGCGCCGCGCGCGGCGGCCTCGGCCGGGGTCTCGCCGTTCTCGATGCGTCGCGCGATGTTCTCGACCTCGACGATGGCGTCATCCACCAGGATGCCGATCACCAGGATCAGGGCCAGCAGGGTCACGTCGTCGAGCTGGAAGCCGCGCCAGTGCATGGCCACAAAGGTGGGCAGCAGGGACAGGGGAATGGCCGCGGCCGCCAGCAGGGTGGCGCGCCAGTCGCGCAGAAAGAGCCAGACCACCAGCACGGTCAGCAGTGCGCCTTCCAGCAGGCTGTCGCGCGCGCCGCCATAGCTCATGCGGGTGTACTCGACGTTGTCCTCGAACAGCGTGATGCGCATCTCGGGATGGGCCCGGCGGTACTCGTCCAGCGCGCGGCTCACGCCCTCGGCCAGCTGCAGCTCGGAGGCGCCGCGCTTCTTGTACAGCTCCATCACGATCACGGGCTGGCCGTTGAGCAGGGCAAAACCGCTGGGCTCGCTGCCCAGGTCCAGCACCCGGCCCAGCTCGCCCAGGCTGACGCTGCGGCCCTGGCCCAGATTGATCTGGCGCGCTGCCAGGCCCTGGGCATCGGTGCTGGCGCCCAGCACGCGCAGGGGACGCAGGCGCTCCGTGCCGTCGCGCACCGAGCCGGCCGGGATATTGGCCTCGCCCAGCTGCAGCTGGCGGCCGAGCTCGGCCATGTCCAGGCCGGCCGCGGCCAGGCGCGCCGGGTCCAGCTCCACGCGCAGCTCGCGCTTGGCGCCTCCCAGGCGCTTGAACTGCTGCACGCCGGGCACGCCCAGCAGGCGCGGGCCCAGCTGCTCGTCGATGCGCCGGCTCAGCTCCATCTCGCTGAGGCCCTCGGCCGCAATCGAATAGCTCTGCAGGGCCCAGCCCGAGACATCGACCCGGGTCACCACCGGCTCGCCGATCTGGGCCGGCAGCTCGGGGCGTATGCGGGCCACGGCATCGCGCACATCGTTGGCGGCGCGGTCGATATTGGCCTCCAGCTGGAACTCGGCCGTGATAGCCACCGCGCCATTCGCGATGGTGGTGTTCAGGTTCTTGAGCCCGGGCAGGCCGGCCAGGCCTTCCTCGAGCCGGCGCGCCACATTGTTTTCCAGCTCCGCGGGCGAGGCGCCCTGCTGGGCCACCTCCACGCTGATGATGGGCAGTTCCACCCGCGGGCTGCCGGCAATGGGCAGCTTGTTGAAGGCCAGCAGGCCCGCCAGCGAGAGCAGCAGGAAGAGCAGGACCACGGGCGTGGGCCGTTGAATGGCCCAGGAGGAAATCTTGAGACTCATGGGGCGGCTCCGGCGGGCGCGGAGACGGCGTCGGACACGGGCTGTACGCGCTGGCCCTCGCTCAACAGGGGGGCGGCGCTGTGCACCAGGCGCTCACCCGGCTGAAGACCTTCCAGGGCGCGCAGTTGGTCGGCGCTCAGGCGCACATAGCGCTTGCGCAGGCGCTGCTGCTCGTCCACCACGAAGACCCAGGGCCGCGGGTCGAATTGCAGGGCCTCGGGCGGCAGGGCCAGGCCCGCGCGTGGGGGACCGGTCAGGGTGACGCTGGCGCTCACGCCCAGGGGCAGGCGCAGGCCGGGCGTCAGGGCCACGCGCAGGCGCGCGCGGCGCGACTCCTGGCCCTGGCCGGCCTCCAGGCTGCGCAGCGTGCCCGGCAGCGGCTTCAGGCCCGCGGCGTCCAGCTGCACGCTGGCCGGCATGCCCGGCGCCAGGCCTTCCAGGCGCTGTACCTCGGCCCAGGCCTCGAACTCGCGGTCGCCGTCCTCGCTCAGCACGAACCAGGGCAGGGCGGTCTGGGGATCGCTGACCAGGCCGCGCTCCACCTGGCGCTCGCCCAGGCGGCCGCTGCGCGGGGCGCGCAGCACCGTGTCGTCCAGGCGTTGCCGGGCCAGGGCCAGCTGGGCGCCGGCCGCCGCGGCCTCGGCGCGCGCCGCCTGCTGTTGCTGCTCGGCCGCCTGCAGCTCGCGCTCCAGCTGGGCCAGGCTGCTGCGCCGCTCGCGCCGTTCCTGCTCGCTGACGGCGCCCAGGGCCGCGGCCTCGCGGTAGCGCTGCTCGGCATCGCGGGCCAGGGCCAGGCGGTCCTGCACCTGGCCCCACTGGGCCTGGGCGGCCTCGGCCTGGGCCTGGGCGCGGCGCTGGCCCTGGCGGGCCTGCTCCAGCTCGGCGCGGGCCGCGCGGGCGTCCATCTGCACCAGGGCCTGGCCGGCGCGCACCCAGTCGCCGGCATCCACCAGCACCTGCTCCACGCGCAGGCCGGCCACGGCCGGCCGCAGGGCCACGGGCTCGCGCGCCACGATGCGCCCGGGCAGGCTCAGGCTGGCGGCGCTGTGGCTGTTCTGCAGATTCAGCACCCGCACCCGCATCAGGGCGGGCTCCTGGGGCACGGGCCCCGGCGGGGCATCGCTGCAGGCCTGCAGCAGGGCCAGGCCCAGCAGCAGGGCGATGCCGGGCAGGGGATGGAGATGAGGGCGCAAGAGGGCTCCGATCGGGCACGGGAAATGAGATGGCGCGGACTCTAGGCAGGCGCGGCGCCTTGCGCCTGAGTCCGGGCCGCCCCGGCCCGGGTCTGCGGTCCCGCTGCACTGGGTCTGCAGACCCAGTGGGGGCGCTGTGCGCCCGTGTGGCGCCGAGATCGGCCGCTATGCTGGCGACCGAGCGCTGCCACGGGGGTGGTGCGACCCTGTTCCCGAGGTACTGTCTTGCGTCTGTGGCGATCCCTGTGGTGGAAGCTGAGCCTGGGGGCCATCCTGGTCACCCTGGGCACCGGCCTGGCCTCCATGCTGGTCATGGGGCCGCTGCTGGATGCGCAGGCCTTTCGCCAGATGGTGGCGCCCAAGCATCTGCATCAGCTCATCGAGCCCGAGCTGCGCGTGCTGAACGGCCGCCAGGGCGACCCCGCCCTGGTGGCCCTGATGCTGGACGCCATGCAGCAGCGCCTGCTGAATGTGGACGGCCCCGAGGGCTATTACGGCATACGCGCTTCCTCGGAGCCGCGTGTCAGCCTGGCCTTGTACGACGCGCAGGGCCAGCGCCGCGAACGCCGCGAAGACCACGCCCTGCCCCTGCCCGCGCAATGGTCGCCTGGGCCCCAGCGTCTGGAGCAGGTCTCGCCCGACGAGCGCCTGCTGGCCCTGCCCCTGGAGGGCGGCGGCAGCCTGCTGGTGCGGCACCACGCGGGCTTCGACACCCTGAGGAATATGCGCAGCACCCTGCGCGATGTGGCGGACTCCTACGACTGGTGGCTGCTGCTGGTGGGCCTGCCCGGCGTGCTGCTGGGCATCCTGCTGACGCGCTGGCTCAGCCATCGCCTGGGGCGCCTGGCCGGGCTCACCGAGGCCTGGGCGGGCGGCGACTTCTCGGCGCGCAGCACCGATGTCTCGCGCGACGAGCTGGGCGAGCATGCGCGCGCCCTGAACCGCCTGGCCGACCAGCTGCAGGCCCAGGTGCAGACCGGGCGCGATCTGGCCGCCCTGCAGGAGCGCCAGCGCCTGGCGCGCGAGCTGCACGACAGCATCAAGCAGCAGGTCTTTGCCACCGGCCTGCAGCTGCATGCCGCGCGCCAGTGGCTGGAGCGCCAGCCCGAGCGCGCCGCGAGCCTGCTGGCCGAGGCCGCCACGCAGAACCAGGCGGTGCATCGCGACCTGGCCGATCTGCTGACCCGGCTCAAGCCGGCCCAGGCCGAGCGCTGCCCCGATCTGGCCCGGGCCATGAGCGAGCGCCTGGCCCCCTGGCGCGGCTTGCTGGAGCTGGAGCTGGATCTGCCGCCCGGCCTGGCCCTGCCCGCCACCCAGGCGCGCGAGCTGGCCAGCCTGGCCAACGAGGCGGTGGCCAATGCCCTGCGCCATGGCCGCGCGCGCCGTGTGCATCTGGCCTGGCGCCTGGCCGCGGGCTGGGCCGAGCTGCGCATCGAGGACGAGGGACGGGGCTTCGATCCCGCGCGCCCCAGCGCCGGCCAGGGCCTGGTCAATATGCGGGAGCGGGCCGAACTGCTGCCCGAGGGCTCGCTCAGCGTGGACGCCGCGCCGGGCGAGGGCTGCCGCCTGTGCCTGCGCTGGCGCTGGCAGCCCCTGGACGCGGAGACCCCGCAGGAAGCGAGTGAGACCCCATGATCTCGGTGCTGATCTGTGATGACCATGCCCTGGTGCGCTACGGCATTGCCGCGGTGCTGGAGGCGCATG
Source organism: Shinella sp. XGS7 (assembly GCF_020535565.1). Classification (NCBI taxonomy): domain Bacteria; kingdom Pseudomonadati; phylum Pseudomonadota; class Alphaproteobacteria; order Hyphomicrobiales; family Rhizobiaceae; genus Shinella; species Shinella sp. XGS7. The sequence goes on from NZ_CP084758.1 coordinate 1,941,308, forward strand.
GCGAGTTCCGCCTGGTGGGCGCGGTGGGCGAGGGCGCGCGGGCCGTGGAGCTGGCCGCGCGCGAGCGGCCCGATGTGGTGCTGATGGACCTGCTGATGCCCGGCATGAACGGCGTGGAGGCCACGCGCGAGATCCGCCGCGCCAGCCCCGGCAGCCAGGTGCTGCTGCTGACCAGCCACGAGGGCGAGGAGCCCGCGCTGGAGGCCCTGCAGGCCGGCGCCATCTCCTACCTGCTCAAGGACACGCCGCCGGCCGAGCTGGTGCAGGCCATCATGCGCGCGGCGCGCGGCGAGGCCACGCTGCACCCGCGCGTGGCCGTGGCCATGGTGCGGGCGCTGAGCCAGCCGCGCGGCGCGGCCCCCGAGGGCCTGAGCGAGCGCGAGGCCGAGGTGCTGAGCCTGGTGGCCGATGGGCTCAGCAATGCCCAGATCGCCGCCCGCCTGGCCCTGGCCGAGAAGACTGTGAAGAACCATGTCTCCAATCTGCTGGCCAAGCTGCAGCTGGAGGACCGCACCCAGGCCGCCGTCTATGCCTGGCGCCAGGGCCTGAAGGGCCAGCCGCGCGGCTGAATCCTCCTGTGGCCGCTGGCCGGCTGCATCGCCTCCATCCTGGCACGCAAGCTGCTTGATCCAGATCACGGAGAGTAGAAGCGTTCACCGCCTGCGCCACCACGGTGCACAGCGGCCGGAAATTGCTCTCGGAGTGCCCCGCCCTCGTGCAGCGCCTGGCTGCCGGCGGCGGGGAGTTCATCACTTCGAGCAGTCAAGGAGCGCTTTCCATGCTCGTCACCCGCCAGCGGGTCTTCCGCAAGTTCTGGCATGCCTGCATGCCCCTCACGGCCCTGGCCGCCGGTCCCCAGCCCTTCACCCTGCTGGGCGAGAAGCTGGTGCTCTTCCTCGATGCCGAGGGCCAGCCCGCGGCGCTGAAGGATCGCTGCTGCCACCGCACCGCCCAGCTCAGCAAGGGCTGGTGCACGCCCGAGGGCCATCTTCAGTGCGGCTACCACGGCTGGGCCTATGACCGCAGTGGCCGCGTGGTGCGCATCCCGCAGTACCCCGAGGACAAGCCCATCCCGGCCGACTACTGCACACCGGCCTATCCCTGCACCGCGCGCTATGGCTATGCCTGGGTGGCGCTGGAGGACCCCATCGCGGACATCCCTCCGGTGCCGGAGTTCGAGGACCCGGCCTTTCGCACCATCTTCCAGTTCCACGAGCGTTGGGCCACCAGCCCGCTGCGGGCGCTGGAGAACAGCTTCGACAACTCGCACTTCAGCTTCGTGCACCGCGCCACCTTTGGCGTGGCCGATCAGCCCAAGCCCAGCCGCTACGAGCTGGTGGACACCGAGGGCGGCTTCTATGCCGAGACCCTGATCCCGGCCGCCAACCCGGAGCGCTTTCGCCGCATCAGCGGCGTGGCCGAGCCTCTCACGATGCGCCATATGCGCAATGCCTACTTCCTGCCCTTCTCGCGCCGCCTGGACATCGAGTACCCCTCGGGCATCCGTCACATCATCATCAACTGCTTCACGCCCATCGACGACGCGCACATCCAGCTCTGCCAGTGGCTGTTCCGCAATGACCGCGAGCAAGACTGCCCCGCACAGCTGCTGATCGACTTCGACGCCGAGATCACCCGCGAGGACAAGGACATCCTGGAGTCCACCGACCCCGATGCCGTGGTGGACACGCGCCGGCGCGGCGTGGAGTTCTCCATGGAGTCCGACCGCCCCGGCATGCTGATCCGCAAGCGGCTGATGGAGCTGCTGGCCGCCCATGGCGAAAGCGAGATCCACCGCGGCACCCTGCCCATCCACCCCGCCTGACCCCTTGAGGAACCCACCATGCAACGACGCTCCCTTCTGAGTCTGGGTGCCGGCGCGCTGGCCGCGCCCTTTGTCCGTGCCCAAACGCCCCGGCTGAGCAAGCTCCGCTTCACGCTGGACTTCCGCGTCACCGGCCAGACCGCGCCCTTCTTCCTGGCCCAGAGCAAGGGCTACTACCGGGACGAGGGCCTGGACGTGCAGATCGATGTGGGCGCAGGCTCGGTGGCCGCCATCACGCGGGTGGCCAGCGGCGCCTACGAGCTGGGCTTTGGCGACATCAGCGCCCTGATCGAGTTCAATGCCAACAACCCCGGCGCGCCGGCGGTCACGGCCGTCTACCAGTACTACAACCGCGCGCCCTTCGTCATCGTCGGCCGCAAGGACCGCGGCATCACACCCGATCTGCGCAGTCTGGCCGGCAAGCGCATCGCCGCCGCCGCGGTGGAGGCCACGCGCCGCGCCTGGCCCATGGCCGCCCGCAAGCTGGGTGTGAAGAGCGACTACTTCGAGTGGCTCACCACCGACTTCAGCCAGCGTGACAACCTCATCGTGCGCGGCGATGCCGACGGCGCCACCTACTTCCACGATTCCGCCGTCTCCCTCTTCCAGCGCCTGCCCGCCGAGCAACTGGCCGTGCTGCCCTTTGCGCAGACCGGCCTGGCCCTCTACGGCAATGCGGTGCTGGCCTCGACCCGGCTCATCATCGAGCAGCCGCGCCTGGTGGCCGGCTTTGTGCGCGCCAGCAACCGGGCCCTGCTGGAGACCCTGGCCGATCCGGCGCCCGCCATCGCCGCCATCAAGCAGCGCGAGCCCCTGCTGGACGAGAAGACCGAGCTGGCGCGCTGGCGCATCACCGCCGGCTATGTGGCCACGGCCGATACCCGCAGCCACGGCCTGGGCGATGTGCGCAAGCTGCTGATCGAGCAGCAGGTGGACGAGGTGGTGCAAGCCTTCGGCCTGAAGCAGCGCCCCAGCGCCGATGCGCTCTTCAACTTCGGCTTCCTGCCGCCGCGGGCCGAGCGGGAGCTGCGCGCATGAGCGCCACTGCCACCGCGCCGGACGGCTGGGATGAGGCCGCCGAGGGCCGCTATCTGCGCCGCGCCATCGCGCTCTCGGCCGAGGGCCGGGCACGCGGCAACCGGCCCTTTGGCGCCCTGATCGTGGATGCCAGCGGCGAGCTGCTGGCCGAGGCCTGGTGCGACACCACGGAAAGCGGGGACTGCACCGGCCATGCCGAGGTCAATGCCATCCGCCGCGCGCACCCCGCGCACGGCCGGGCGCGGCTGGAGGGCGCCACGCTCTACAGCTCGGCCGAGCCCTGCGTGATGTGCGCCGGTGCCATCTTCTGGTCCGGCATCCGGCGGGTGGTCTTCGGCATCGACGCGGTGGCCCTGCGCGTGTTCCGCGGCGAGCTGGCCACGCAGCGCGATGCCGAGCTCTCCTGCCGCGAGGTCTTCGCCGCCTCGCCCCATGCCATCCGCTGCATCGGGCCGGTGCTGGACCAGGAGGCCGCGGCCGTGCACCAGGGCTTCTGGCGCTGAGCGCACAGCCGAGCGCCGGCCGGGCCAAAACCCAGGGGAAACCCCAGGTCATGCGGGCGTCACGGCTTTGTGCTTGATCAAAAAATGTCGTTATGATCAAAACGCTGAAAATCTTTGATCATCCGGACTGAGGCCCAGGCCTGCCGGGTGTTCCCCTCCCACCGACCCCGGCAGGCAGATGGCGACCTTTCCCGGCAATCCCTCGATGGCCCAGCGCATCGCGCAGGCCATGCCCTCGCTGACGAGTTCGCATCGTCGCGTGGCGGACTATGTGCTGGCCCATCCGCTCAAGGTGGCCACCATGCCCATCGACGAGCTGGCCGCCGCGGCCGGCGTTTCGGTGGCCACGGCCAACCGCTTTGCCCGCGCCCTGGCCTTCGAGGGCTTCGCGCAGTTCCGCGCCGCCCTGGTACTGGGCTTCGAGACCGCGTTGGCGCCGGTGGAGAAGCTGCGCAGCAAGCTGGAGGAGGGCCCCACCACGGCGGCCGATGTCTTTGACAGCGCCCTGGCCGACATCGCCCGCAACGCCGAGGCCACGCGCCGCAGCCTGGACCCGCGCGTCTGCGCCCAGGCGGTGGAGGCCCTGCTCAAGGCCCAGCGCATCTATGTGATCGGCTATGGCGCCAGCGCCTGGCTGGGCGGCCTGCTCACCCGCAATCTGGACCGCTACTGCGAGAACGTGCAGCTGCTCTCCAGCATCGAGAGTTCCTCCTACGGCGCGCGCATGCTCAGCCGGCTCAAGCCGCGCGATCTGGTGGTGGCCATCGCCTTCCCGCGCTATTTCTCCGACACCGTGCTGCTGGCCCGCCGCGTGCACGAGGCCGGCGTGCCCCTGCTGGCCATCACCGACGGCCCCGCCTCGCCCCTGGCCCCGCTGGCCAGCCTGGCCCTCTATGCCAAGACCGAGGCCCAGTACTTCGCCAATTCCGAAACCGGCGCCCTGGCCCTGATCGAGGCCTTGTGCAGCGCCGTGGCCCATTCGGCCAAGGGCTCGCTGCGGGCGGCCGAGCAGCTCACCGAGTCGGTGCTGCCCTGGCTGGACGGCGGCCATGCCGAACGTCTGCGTCCCGTCGAGGGCGCCCGCGCCCGTCAAACCAAGAAGGCTTCCCAGTGACCTCTCCCACTCCCGTCATCGCCATCCATGGGGGCGCCGGCACGCTCAGCCGCAGCAATATCAGCCCCGAGCAGGAAGCGGCCTATCACGCCGCCCTGGCCGAGATCCTGCGCGCCGGCCAGCGTGTGCTGGCCGAGGGCGGCTCGGCCCTGGATGCCGTCAGCCTGGCCGTGGATCTGCTGGAAGACAACCCGCTGTTCAATGCCGGCCATGGCGCGGTGTTCACCAGCGCCGAGAGCCACGAGCTGGATGCTGCGGTGATGGACGGCCGCGATCTGCGTGCCGGCGCGGTGGCCTGCGTCTCGCGCATCAAGCGCCCGCTGCGCGCCGCGCGCGCCGTGATGGAGCGCAGCGAGCATGTGCTGCTGGCCGGCCCCGGCGCCGAGGCCTTTGCGGCGAGCCAGGGCCTGGAACTGGTGGACCCCAGCTACTTCTCCACCGAGTTCCGCCGTGCCCAGCTCAAGCGCGCCCAGGCCGCGGACGTGACCGTGCTGGACCACGACGGCGGCCAGGATCAGCGTCCGCTGGACGAGACCCGCAAGTTCGGCACCGTGGGCGCCGTGGCCCTGGATGCGCAAGGCAATCTGGCGGCCGCCACCTCCACCGGCGGCATGACCAACAAGCGCCCGGGCCGCGTGGGCGACTCGCCCCTGATCGGCGCCGGCACCTATGCCGACAACCGCACGGCCGCCATCTCCTGCACCGGCAGCGGCGAGATGTTCATTCGCGCCAATGCGGCCTTCGATGTCTGCGCCCGCATGGCCTATGGTGGCCAGAGCCTGGCGCAGGCGGCCGAGGCCGTGGTGATGCAGGCCCTGCCCGCCATCGACGGCCGCGGCGGCCTGATCGCGGTGGACGCCCAAGGCCATGTGAGCCTGCCCTTCAACACCGAGGGCATGTACCGCGGTTCCATGCGGGTCGGCGATGCCGAGCCCTTCACCGCGATCTTCCGCTGATTTCTTCCGGGTCCGACCTCCTATGTCCTCCACCGTGCTCGAAGCCCCCGCCCAGAACGGCGCCCTGATCCTGCCGGCGCAGCGCGTGCTGGCCGTCAACGACCTGTCGGTGCGCTTTGCCACCTCCGAGCGCACGGTCGATGCGGTCAAGCACCTGAGCTTCCATGTGGACCGCGGCGAGACCCTGGCCATCGTGGGCGAGTCGGGCTCGGGCAAGTCGGTGACCTCGCTGGCGCTGATGCGCCTGGTGGAGCATGGCGGCGGCCGCATCATCAACGGCGCCATGCAGCTGCGCCGCCGCAGCGGTCAGGTGCTGGACCTGGTCAAAGCCCGGGACTCGACCATGCGCGCCGTGCGCGGCGGCGATATCGCCATGATCTTCCAGGAACCGATGACCTCGCTGAACCCCGTCATGACCATCGGCGACCAGATCGCCGAGGCGCTGGTGCTTCACCGCGATCTCTCGTGGAGCGCGGCAGAGGCGGAGGCCCTGCGGCTGATGGAGCGCGTGCGCATTCCTGCGGCAAAGTCCCGTCTTCACGAATATCCGCACAAGTTCTCCGGCGGCATGCGCCAGCGCGTGATGATCGCCATGGCGCTGGCCTGCCGGCCGAAGCTGCTGATTGCCGACGAGCCCACGACCGCGCTCGACGTGACGGTGCAGGCCGAAATCCTCCATCTGCTGCGCGAATTGCAGCGCGAGGAGAACATGGGCGTGCTCTTCATCACCCACGACATGGGCGTGGTGGCCGAGGTCGCCGACCGCACGGTCGTGATGTTCCGCGGCGACAAGGTGGAGGAGGGCCCTTCCGAGCGCATCTTTGCCGCGCCCCAGCATCGCTACACCCAGGCCCTGCTCTCGGCCGTGCCGCGCCTGGGCGCCATGCAGGGCCTGGACCATCCGCTCAAGTTCGAGCTGCTGCGCACCGAGGACAGCCCCGCGCCCGAGGTCCCGGCCGCGCCCCAGGACACGGTGCAGCCCGGCGCCGCGCCCATTCTGCGCGTCAAGGAGCTGATCACCCGCTTCGACATCCGCGCCGGCCTGTTCAACCGCGTCAGCCGCCGCGTGCATGCGGTGGAGAAGGTCAGCTTCGAGCTGCGCCCCGGCGAGACCCTGGCCCTGGTGGGCGAGTCGGGCTGCGGCAAGTCCACCACCGGCCGCTCCCTGCTGCGCCTGGTGGAAAGCCAGAGCGGCGCCATCGAGTTCGGCGGCCGCAATATCCGCGAGCTGCCGGTGGCCGAGCTGCAGGGCCTGCGTCGCAATATCCAGTTCATCTTCCAGGATCCCTTTGCCTCGCTGGATCCGCGCGTCACCGTGGGCTTCTCCATCATGGAGCCGCTGCTGGTGCACAAGATCGCCAGCGGCGCCGATGCCCAGGCCCGCGTGGACTGGCTGCTGCAGAAGGTGGGCCTGACGCCCGAGCATGCGCAGCCGCTATCCGCACGAATTCTCCGGCGGCCAGCGCCAGCGCATCTGCGTCGCCCGCGCGCTCGCCCTGGAACCGAAGCTGATCGTCGCCGACGAAAGCGTCGCCGCCCTCGATGTCTCCGTGCGCGCTCGCGTGCTCGACCTGATGCTGGAACTGCAGGAACAGATGGGCCTTGCCTATCTCTTCATCTCGCACGACATGGCCGTGGTCGAGAAGATGTCCCACCACGTCGCCGTCATGCGCGGCGGGCGCATCGTCGAGATGGGCACGCGCCGCCAGGTGTTCGAGAACCCGGCGGACGACTATACCCGCAACCTGATGGCCGCCATCCCGATCCCCGACCCCGAGCGTCGCCACCTCAAGCGCCAGCTGCTCTCGGACGAGATTCCCAGCCCGGTGCGGGCCCTGGGCGATGAGCCCAAGGTCGAGGCCCTGGTCCAGGTGGGCCCCGATCACTTCGTGGCCCGCCATTCGGTGGGCGCCTACTGAGCCCCCCCTCCCGCTTTTCCACCCACTCCCTACCCTCACAGGAGTTCTCCATGACCGTACGCATGACCCCGCTGCGACGCAGCATGTTCGCCGCCGGCCTGCTGGCCCTGGCCGCTGGTTCGGCCCTGGCCGCCAAGGACGTGGTGCTGGCCATCAGCGGCCAGCCCGAGACCCTGGACCCCTACAACACCAACACCACGCTGACCACCGCGGTCACCAAGTCCTTCTACCAAGGGCTGTACGAGTTCGACAAGGACCTCAAGGTGCGCCCGGTGCTGGCCGAGAGCCACACCGTCTCCAAGGACGGCCTGGTCTACACCTTCAAGCTGCGCGCCGGCGTGAAGTTCCATGACGGCACCGACTTCAATGCCGAGGCGGTCAAGATCACGCTGGACCGCGTGCTGGACCCCGAGAACAAGCTGGCCCGTTTCAACCAGTTCAACCGCGTGGACAAGGTCGAGGTGGCCGGTCCGCTGTCCGTGCGCATCACGCTGAAGGAGCCCTTCGGCCCCTTCATCAACTCGCTGGCCCATGCCTCGGCCGCGATGATCTCGCCCGCCGCGCTGAAGAAGTACGGCAACAAGGACATCGCCTTCAATCCCGTGGGCACCGGTCCCTTCGTCTTCGTCGAGTGGAAGCAGACCGACTTCGTCAAGGGCAAGAAGTTCGAGGGCTACTGGCAGAAGGGCTACCCCAAGGTGGACAACATCACCTGGAAGCCGGTGCCGGAGAACAACACCCGCGCCGCCATGCTGCAGACCGGCGAGGCCGACTTCGCCACGCCCCTGCCCTATGAGCAGGCCGAGGCGCTCAAGAGCAACCCGAAGCTGAAGGTGGTGACGGCGCCGTCCATCATCACGCGCTACGTCAGCTTCAACCAGATGCAGAAGCCCTTCGACAACCCGAAGGTGCGTCAGGCCATCAACTACGCCATCAACAAGCAGGCCCTGGCCAAAGTGGCCTTCAATGGCTATGCCATCCCGGCCGAGGGCTATGTGCCCCAGGGCGTGCAGTACGCCCACAAGATGGCGCCCTGGCCCTATGACCCCAAGAAGGCGCGCGAGCTGCTGAAGGAAGCCGGCTACCCCAACGGCTTCGAGTCCGTGCTGTGGAGCGCCTACACCACCACCACCGCCCAGAAGGCCATCCAGTTCCTGCAGCAGCAGCTGGCCCAGGTGGGCATCAAGGTGACGGTGCAGGCCCTGGAGCCGGGTCAGCGCGTGGAATGGGTGCAGCAAGCCGCCGACCCCAAGACCGCCAAGGTGCGCATGTACTACGCCGGCTGGTCCTCCTCGACCGGCGAGGCCGACTGGGCCCTGCGCCCCCTGCTGGCCACCGAAGCCTGGCCGCCCAAGCTGAACAACACCGCCTACTACAGCAGCCCGGTGGTGGATGAGGCGCTCGCCAAGGCCCTGAAGTCCACGGACGACAAGGAGAAGGCCGCCTTCTACCGCACCGCGCAGGAGCAGCTGATGAAGGACGCACCCTGGGCGCCCCTGGTCACCGAGCAGAACCTCTACGCCAGCGCCAAGCGTCTGTCCGGCGTGTTCGTGATGCCCGACGGCAATATCAACTCGACCGAGATCGCGGTCTCCGAGTAAGCCCGCGCGTCCGCGCGCGCCCCGCCGGGGCGCGGGCCCTCTCTCTTCTTGGCCGAAGCCATGCTGAACTATTTTCTGAAACGGCTGCTGGGACTGATTCCCACCTTGCTGATCGTCGCCGTGCTGGTGTTCCTCTTCGTGCACATGCTGCCGGGTGATCCGGCGCGCCTGGCCGCGGGCCAGGATGCCGATGAGCAGACCATCGAGCTGGTGCGCAAGGAGCTGGGCCTGGACAAGCCGCTGCCGCAGCAGTTCGTCAGCTACTTCGGCCATCTGGTGCAGGGGGACTTCGGCACCTCGATGCGCACGCGCCGTCCGGTCGCCACCGAGATCGGCGAGCGCTTCATGCCCACCCTGCTGCTCACCGTGGCCAGCATGAGCTGGGCCGTGGTCTTCGGCATGGCCATCGGCATCACCTCGGCGGTCTACCGCAACCGCTGGCCGGACCGCCTGGGCATGACCATCGCCGTCTCGGGCATCTCCTTCCCGGCCTTTGCCCTGGGCATGCTGCTGATGCAGGTCTTCTCGGTGCAGCTGGGCTGGCTGCCCACCGTGGGCGCCGACAGCTGGAAGCACTACATCCTGCCCTCGCTGACCCTGGGCGCTGCGGTGGCGGCGGTGATGGCACGCTTCACCCGCGCCTCCTTCGTGGAAGTGATCCAGGAAGACTTTGTGCGCACCGCCCGCGCCAAGGGCCTGAACGAGCGCACGGTGATCGCCAAGCATGCCCTGCGCAATGCCCTGATTCCCGTGGTGACCATGATGGGCCTGCAGTTCGGCTTCCTGCTGGGCGGCTCCATCGTGGTGGAGGCCGTCTTCAACTGGCCGGGCCTGGGCCGCCTGCTGGTGGACGCCGTGACCCAGCGCGACTATCCGGTGATCCAGACCCTGGTGCTGCTGTTCTCGCTGGAATTCATCCTGATCAATCTGGTGGTGGACCTGCTGTATGGCTTCATCAACCCGACCATCCGCTACAAGTGAGGCCCCGGCCATGACGACGAACACCGCCAACGCCGCCGCCACCGCCTCCGCCAAGCCCGAGGGCGTTCGCACGCCCTGGAGCGAGTTCTGGCGCAAGTTCCGCAAGCAGCATGTGGCCCTGGTGGCCCTGGGCTTCGTGACCCTGCTGGTGCTGGTCGCGATCTTCGCGCCCTGGGTCGCGCCCTTCGATCCGGAAAACTACTTCGACTACGACCGCCTCAACGAAGGCCCCTCGGCCCTGCACTGGCTGGGCGTGGACCCGCTGGGCCGCGACATCTTCAGCCGCATCCTGATGGGCGCGCGCATCTCCCTGGCCACCGGCTTTCTCTCGGTGGCCCTGGGCGGCCTGATCGGCACGGCCCTGGGCCTGCTGGCCGGCTATTACGAGGGCTGGTGGGACCGCATCGTGATGCGCATCTCGGACGTGCTCTTCGCCTTCCCCGGCATCCTGCTGGCCCTGGGCGTGGTGGCCATCCTGGGCAGCAGCATGATCAATGTGGTGGTGGCGGTCTCGGTCTTCAGCGTGCCGGCCTTTGCCCGCCTGGTGCGCGGCAACACCCTGGTGCTCAAGCAGATGACCTATGTGGAGGCGGTGCGCTCCATCGGCGCCAATGACTGGACCATCATCGTGCGCCACATCCTGCCGGGCACCATCTCCTCCATTGTCGTGTACTTCACGATGCGTCTGGGCACCTCCATCATCACGGCGGCCAGCCTGTCCTTCCTGGGCATGGGCGCCCAGCCGCCCACGCCGGAATGGGGCGCCATGCTCAACGAGGCGCGCGCCGATATGGTGAACGCGCCGCATGTGGCGCTGTTCCCCAGCCTGGCCATCTTCCTGACCGTGCTGGCCTTCAATCTGCTGGGCGATGGCCTGCGCGACGCGCTGGACCCCAAGATCGATCGCAAGTGATATGAGCCAAGCGCCGCGCATCGGCACGCTGCCTAGCGGGCCGCTGGACCTGATCAGCGATGTGGCCGGCGTCACGGTGGGCCACTGCACCCTGGCCGAGGGGGCGCTGCAGACCGGCGTCACCGTGGTGAAGCCGCATGCCGGCGACCCCTACCGCGATCGCGTGCCGGCCGCGGCCGTGGTGCTCAACGGCTTCGGCAAGAGCATAGGCCTGGTGCAGCTGGAGGAGCTGGGCGTGCTGGAGACGCCCATTGCGCTCTCCAACACCTATGCGGTGGGCGCGCTGGCCCAGGCGCAGATCCGCGCCTGCGTGGCGGCCAATCCGCAAAGCGGCCGGCGGCTTTCCACCGTGAATCCGCTGGTCTTCGAGTGCAATGACGGCCAGCTCAACGACATCCAGGCCCTGGCCCTCGGCGAGGCGCATTACCAGCAGGCTCTGCAGGCCGCCGCCCCCGCCTTCGCCCAGGGCGCCGTGGGCGCGGGGCGCGGCATGTCCAGCTTCGGCCTCAAGGGCGGCATCGGTTCGGCCTCGCGCCTGGCCGGCGGCTACACGCTGGGTGCGCTGGTGCTGTCCAACTTCGGCCGGCCCGAGCAGCTGACGCTGGCCGGACGGCATCTCGGCGCCGCGCTGACGGCCCGGCTCGCTGAAGCCCATGCCGAGCCCGAGAAGGGCTCCATCATCATGCTGCTCGCCACCGATGCGCCGCTGGACGCACGCCAGCTGCGCCGCCTGGCCCTGCGCGCGGGCGCCGGCCTGGCGCGCACCGGCTCGGTCTTCGGCCATGGCAGCGGCGATATCGCCCTGGCCTTCTCCACCGCCTACACCTGGCCGCAGGACCCGCTGCGGCCCATGCCCGCCGTCGCGCTGCTGCACGACGCGAAGCTGGACCCGCTGTTCCAGGCCGCGGCCGACGCCACCGAGCAGGCCATCGTGCAGGCCCTCTGGCAGGCCGAGACGGTGATCGGCCGCGACGGCCTGTGCCGCCGCGCTCTGCGCGATGTTTTCCAGCCCCACGAGCTCGCCCCATGAAGATCCTGATCTCCACCGATATCGAGGGCGTCGCCGGCGTCTATCACCCCGAGCAGACCCGCGCCGGCAACGGCGAGTACGAGCGCGCCCGCCGCCTGATGACGGAGGAGGCCAATGCGGCGATTGCCGGTGCCTTCGAGGGCGGGGCCAGCGAGGTCTTCGTCAACGACTCGCACGGCGGTTTCCGCAATCTGCTGCCGGACCAGCTGGACGCCCGCGCCCAGGTGGTGCAGGGCAAGCCGCGCTACCTGAGCATGGTGGCCGGTGTGGACGAGCCGGGCATGGCCGCCGTCTGCATGATCGGCTACCACTCGCGGGCCCAGGGCCGCGGCATCCTGGCCCACACCATCAACAGCTTTGCCTTTGCCCGCGTCTGGCTCAATGGGCAGGAGCTGGGCGAGATGGGGATCTACGGCGCCCTGGCGGGCGAGTACGGCGTTCCGGTCGTGATGGCCAGCGGCGACGATGTCTTCATCGAGGAGCATCGCCCCCTGTTCCCGCACACACGCTTTGTGCAGACCAAGCGCGCCACGGGCCACACCGCCGGCATCAGCCTGGCGCCGGCTGCGGCCTGCGCCGCCATCCGCGCCGGCGTGGCCGAGGCCCTGCGGGCGCCGCGCCCCCAGCCCTGGGTGCTGGGCGGCACGATCACGGTGCGCATCCAGACCCAGACCGCAGCCCTGGCCGATCTCTTCTGCCAATGGCCCACGCTGCAGCGCCTGGCCGGCGACGAGATCGGCTTCGAGGCGCCCACGGTGGAGGCCGCGGTGCGCATGATCAACAGCCTCTCGGCCATGTCCGCCATGCTGCGCTGAGCGCAGCGGCGGGTCGGCCTCAGCCCTTGACCGCGCCGCGCGTAGCCACCGGGGGTGGCAGCTCCTTGGCGGCCAGGCTGCGCAGCTGAGCCACCAGCTGGTTGTGCGCGTCCAGGAAGGCCGCTGCAATCACCTTGCCTTCGTTGGTATTGCTCCAGCCCATGCCGCCCAGGCCGCCGCCCGCGCCCAGGGCGAAGCCGCCCACGCCCAGATCGGTGGTGCGGGCCGCGCCGGTGGCGGAGGAGAGCTGCTCAGTGGTCTCGTTGTCGGTGAGCAGGAGCACCACCTGAGCTTCCTTGAACTTCACCTGCTCGGCCGCGCCGGCAAACTTGTTCAGGCCCGGAATCATGGCCACCAGGCCGCCCAGCTGGCGGCCGGCGTCCTGCTCGGAGAACACGAGGCTGGGCACCACGCTGTACTGGGCCACGATGCCGCGGCCGCGCTTCACATTGCCTTCGCCATCGCTGCGCAGCACGCCGGCGTCCTTGAGCTCCTGCTCGCGCACCGTGGCCTTGAGGCCGGCATTGCGGTCCACGATGCGGAAGCAGCCGCTTTGCTGCATCAGCACCCGCACCAGGGGCAGGGGCGACTCGGGCAGGCCGCCGCGGCCGATGCCGGTGTAGCCGCCCTGGTTCTCCTGCAGCGCCACCACGGCGATGGGCGACTCGCACTTTTGCAGCTCGCGCGCCGCATGCTGGGCGCCCTGCGGGCCGCCCGAGCCCGAGACGACGGAGCCGCCCTGGCCCAGCTCCACCCCCTGCTTGCCGCAGGCGCTCAGGCCCAGGGCGAGTAGCAAGGCGAGGCACGAGAAGCGTGCGGGCGCGGCGCGGCGGGAAGCGAGAAGCTGGGCCATGGTGTGAGTCGAGCTTGTGTGGGTTGGCGAAGAAGCGGGTCGGAGCCGCTCTGCGTCGGCTCGCCGGCATTGTCCACAGCGGCCAGGCCCGCCGCATCCCACTGAGGTGGGGGCAGGCCTCGCCTGCCGGCCCCTCACTGACCTCTGCTTACAACTCCGCCACGCCCTTGATGCGGATGGGCTGGGCCTCGGCCACCACCGGGCCCGCACTGGCGCGGCCGTGGAAGCGGTCCAGCAGATCCTTCCACTGGGCCCGCACCGTCACCACATTGGCCAGCTTCACATGGCCGTAGCCGCGGATCTTCTCCGGCAGGCGGGCCAGCTGCACGGCCAGGTCCAGCTTCTCGGTGCTGAGCTGGGGCAGCAGCTCGGCGATCAGGGCCTCGTAGTCCGCAATCAGCTGGCGCTCCATACGGCGCTCCTCGGTCTTGCCGAAGAGGTCGAGCGCCGTGCCGCGCAGGCGCTTGAAGCGGGCCAGGGTCTTGAGGGCCTTGAAGGTCCAGCCGCCCAGCTCGATCTTCTTGACCCGGCCATCGGCGCCGGGCTTGGCCAGCAGGGGCGGGGCCATATGGAAGCTGATGCGCTCCCAGCCCTCGAACTGCTCCTTGAGCGCGGCTTCCCAGCGGCCGTCGGTGTACAGGCGTGCCACCTCCCACTCGTCCTTGATGGCCAGCAGCTTGGCGTAGTAGCGGGCCACGGCCTTGCTCAGGCGCTCGGCGCGGCCGGCCTCGCCCAGCCGCGCCTCGGCGGCGCGCACCTGGTCCACCAGGGCCCGGTAGCGCTGTGCGTAGGCGGCGTCCTGGTAGTCGGTCAGGTGCTGCATGCGGCGCGCGATCAGGCCCTCGGGGCCGTCCAGCTTGTCCTGGCCCAGCAGCAGCTGCACGGGCTGTGCCGCGCTGTCGCGGCCGGCCAGGCGTTTGAGCGCCTCGGGGGCGGCGATGGCCAGGCGGCCGAGCGCAAAGGCGGTCTTGTTGCCCTCCACGGCCACGCCGTTGAGCTCGATGGCGCGCATCAGGGCCGCCTCGCTCAGAGGAATCAGGCCGCGCTGCCAGCAGGCGCCCAGCATGATGATGTTGCTGGGCATGGTGTCGCCCATCAGCTGCTGGGAAATGGCCTGGGCGTCGATGCTGGAGAGCAGGGCGCTGTCGCCGCCCACCGCGTGCAGCATCTTGGCCAGCAGGGAGTTGGCCTGCAGGCTGGCATCGGGGTTGCGCACAAAGGCGGCCGTGGGCAGCTCATGGGTGTTGGCCAGGATCACGGTGCGGCCGGCCTTGACCGTGCCCAGGGCATCGGGGCTGGCGCCCACCACCATATCGCAGGCCAGCAGCACATCGGCCTGCTGGGTGTCGATGCGCACCTGGTTCAAGAGGTCCTGCGTGGGGGCCAGGCGCACGAAGCTCAGCACCGAGCCGCCCTTCTGGGCAAAGCCCATGAAGTCCAGCACCGAGGCCTGCTTGCCTTCCAGATGGGCGGCCATCGAGACCAGGGCGCCCACGGTCACCACGCCGGTGCCGCCCACGCCGGTGACCAGCAGGTCGAAGGGGCCGGTCCAGGTCCAGGCGGCCGGCGCCGGGATGGCGGCCAGCTCACGGTCCAGGTCTTGCGCGGTGTATCCCGCGCCCACCTTCTTCTTCAGCTGGGCGCCATGCACCGATACAAAGCTGGGGCAGAAGCCGTTGACGCAGCTGAAGTCCTTGTTGCAGCTGCTCTGCTCGATGGCGCGCTTGCGGCCGAAGTCGGTCTCCACCGGCACGACGGAGAGGCAGTTCGAGGCCTGGCCGCAGTCGCCGCAACCCTCGCACACCGCCTCGTTGATGAAGAGGCGCTTGGGCGGATCCGGGAACTCCTTCTTCTTGCGGCGGCGGCGCTTCTCGGCGGCGCAGGTCTGGTCGTAGATCAGCACCGTGACGCCCTCGATCTCCCGCAGCTCGCGCTGCACGGCGTCGAGCTCGCTGCGGTCGTGGAAGGTGGTGCCCGGCGGGAAGAGGCCGTGGTGGCCCTCGTACTTGCCGATCTCGTCGCTGACCACCACCAGGCGCTTCACGCCTTCGGCCTCCACCTGGCGCGCGATCTGGGGCACGCTGATCGGCCCGTCGACGGCCTGACCGCCCGTCATCGCCACGGCGTCGTTGTAGAGCAGCTTGTAGGTGATGTTGACGCCGGCGGCGACCGACTGGCGCACGGCCAGGATGCCGGAATGATAATAGGTGCCGTCGCCCAGATTGACGAACATGTGCTTTTCGTCGGTGAAGGGCGCGATGCCTGACCACGGAACGCCCTCGGCGCCCATATGGGTGAAGGTCATCGTGTCACGGTCCATCCACTGCACCATGTAGTGACAGCCGATGCCCGCCGCCGCGCGGCTGCCTTCGGGCACCTTGGTGGAGGTGTTGTGCGGACAGCCCGAGCAGAAATAGGGCTGGCGGCGCACGTCGTCGGCCGCATTGCTGAGCAGGCAGGGCGTGAGGAAGTCCACCACCAGATGGCGGCGGTCCAGGGCCGGGTTCAGGCGGGCCAGCCAGTCAGCCACCGTGGGCATGATGCGGCTGGGCCGCAGCTCGCCCAGGGCGCTCAAGACCTGGCCCCCGTGCTCATCGGTCTTGCCCACCACGCGCGGGCGCTGGGCATCGGGCAGGTGGTAGAGCAGCTCCTTGATCTGGCGCTCGACCACCGGGGCCTTCTCCTCGATCACCAGCATGTCCGTCAGCCCTTGGGCGAACTCGCGGATGCGCGTGGGCTCCAGCGGGAAGACCAGGCCCACCTTGTAGACCCGCACGCCGGCCGCGGCCAGGGCGTTGGGGTCCAGGTCCAGGCGGCGCAGCACTTCCATGAAGTCGTAATGCGCCTTGCCCACGGTGACGATGCCCAGGGTGGCGCGCGGGCTCGTGACAATGTGCTTGTCGATGCTGTTGAGCTTGGCAAAGGCCAGCACCGCCTCCAGCTTGTGGGCCAGGCGCGACTCCAGCTCCAGCGAGGGCAGGTCCACCGCGCGGATGTGCAGGTTCGTGGCCGGTGTGTGGTCCACCGGCAGCTCGAAGTCCAGCGGTACGCTGTCCAGATCCACCGTCATGCCGGACTCCACCACCTCGGAGATGGCCTTGAAGCCCACCCAGGTGCCGGAGAAGCGGCTCAGCGCCCAGCCATAGAGCCCGAACTCCAGATACTCAGCCACATTGCCCGGGTGCACGATGGGCATGCTCCAGGCCTGCAGGGCCAGGTCGCTCTGGTGCGGGGTGCTGGAGGACACGCAGCCGTGGTCGTCGCCGCAGACCACCAGCACGCCGCCCTGCGGCGCCGTGCCGTAGACATTGCCGTGCTTGAGCGCATCGCCCGAGCGGTCCACGCCCGGGCCCTTGCCGTACCACATGGCAAACACGCCATCCACCGTGCGCTTGGGGTCCAGGGCCACGCGCTGCACGCCAAGGACCGCGGTGGCGGCCAGGTCCTCGTTGATCGCGGGCAGGAAGTCGATCTGCGCGGCGTCCAGGAACTTCTTGGCCTTCCACAGCTGCTGGTCCACCATGCCCAGCGGCGAGCCGCGGTAGCCGGAGACGAAGCCGGCGGTCTTGAGGCCGGCGCGTTCGTCCAGGGCCTTCTGCGCCAGCAGCAGGCGCACCAGGGCCTGGGTGCCGGTCAGAAAGACCTGGCCCTGGTGGGCGCCCAGGTTGTCCGAGAGCTTGTAATCGCGCAGGGCGGGAAGGCTGGACATGGCTGTCTCCGTGTTCTTGGAATGATGGCTGTGCAGGCGCAGCATTTTTTGTCAGGGAGTCGGGTTTAAGTTTTCTGCTTTGCTATACATAATCCAGTTCTGGAGAAAATTCATCTCAGAAGAGGCTTGGATGGAAATTGAGCGTTTCGATAAGGCGACGCGCCAGATCCTCGAGGCCCTGCAGGCCGACAGCCGGCAGAGCACCCAGGCCCTGGCCGACAAGGTGGGCCTCTCGGCCACGCCGGTCTGGCGGCGGGTCAAGGAGCTGGAAGAGAGCGGGGTGATACGCCGCCATGTGGCCCTGGTGGACCGGGAGCGCCTGGGCCTGAACATCTGCGTGCTGGCCAATGTGAGCCTGCTGCGCCACAGCGAGGGCGCGGTGGAGGCCTTCGAGGCCATGGTGCGCGCCAGCCCCGAGATCATCGAATGCCAGGCCATCACCGGCGAGGCCGACTATGTGGTCAAGGTGGTGGCGCCGGACATGAAGGCCTACGACCAGTTCCTGCAGAGCAAGGTCTTCAAGGTGGCCGGCGTGGCCAGCGTGCGCAGCAATGTGGTGCTGCGCGAGGTCAAGTACGAGACGGCCCTGCCGGTGCCTTGAAGGCCGGGGGCAGGGCGCTCAGCGGCTCTTGAGCTCCAGCTGCCGGCGCTGCTCGCGCAGCGAGGCGGCCGAGCGGCCGAACTGGATGCTGGCCAGCTGGGCCGGGCGGGTGTCCAGCAGGCGGGCGAAGGTGGAGCGCACGGTGTCGGGGTCGTCATCGAAGTCGCCGTGGTGGCGGGCGCTGCTGAGCGGGGCGTGACCCTTGTCCGGCGCCAGCACCAGGCGCGCGCGCCCACTCTTGCCGAAGAGCGCGGCCAGCTCCGCATCGGCCGCGATGCAGTGCTGCAGGCCCAGCAGGGGCGTGCCGTCCTGCACCAGGGGAATGCGCTGGCGCACCTCGAAGGCGTGGGACACCAGGTAGAGCAGGGACTTGTTGTAGAGATGGGCGCAGTGGTCGTCCTGCTCGGTGGCATCGTCCAGGGCGTAGACGGCCAGGTCCTCGATGCGGCCCTTGTTCAGCGCCGGCAGGTAGTCGCGCTTGAAGAGCTCGGTGCTGCAGGCCGGGGCCCAGAGCGTGCAGCTGCGGATCTTGAGCCCGGCCGCGTTCAGCAGGCCCACCACCGGGGCCAGCAGGATGGCGCCGGCGCTGTGCGCCACCAGATGGATCTCCAGGCCCTTCTCGGCCTGGGCCAGCTCGGCCAGATGGCGCACCACCCACCAGGCCGCGCCGCCCTTGTCGGAGGCGGCCAGGGCGTTCTCCTTCATCTCGTCCCAGGCGGCCTTGCCGGTGAGCTGGCGCGCCACCGGCTCCAGCAGATCGTCCAGGCGGTCCAGCAGAAAGTCCTTGGCCGCGTCGAAAGCGCCCTCGGGGCGGCGGCGGCGCACGGCGTCCTGCAGGATATTGCTGACCGTGCTCCAGTAGTCGCTCTTCCAGATGAAGGCCAGGGGATAGACCCCGCCCTCCAGCAGGGCCGGCCGGTACTCGGCCAGGCGCTGCAGGGCCGCGGCCTCGCTGACCAGGCCGCCATGGGCATAGAGCAGCACGCGCTTCTTCGGCCAGGGCTTCAGGGTCTGGCGCAGGTCCTCGCGGAACAGGGTGGCCAGCTCCTCCTCGCTGAGCCCGTACTCGCCGCCGGGGCGCAGCCGGCCCTCATTGCCCACGCTCACCACATGCGGGCGCAGCGTGGCAAAGCTGGTCTGGCTGGCGCCGCTGGGTGCGCCGGGCGCGGCCGCCGCGCCCTCGGTCGCTGGGGCTAGGTGCAGGGGCACGCCCAGGCGGGCCACCCAGACGTCGGTGGCATGGCGCAGCCAGTCGGCATAGGCGATGCGGGCAAAGCCCTGGCGGCCCCAGTCCGGGCCCCAGGAGTTCTGGATCCAGAAGCCCTCGGCGTCATAGGCCACGATGGCGAAGGCATGGCCGCCATCGGGGGTCTCGCGCGGGTTGATCAGGCCGTCCTCGCCCACCTCGTCCCAGCCCGCATGCACCATGGAGGTGGCGAACAGGATGCCCACCTCGGCCAGGGCCGCATGCATGGCCACCAGATCCTTGTGGTTGACGCGGAAGTAGGCGCCCAGCGGACGCTGCTGCGCGTCCTGCACCCGCTCCTGGGTCAGGCCGCCGCGGCTGCCGCGCTTGAGCTTGTAGGGCCAGGCGCTCTCGGCGCAGACCCCGTGCTTGTGCCAGCCCTTCATGGCGCCGCGGGCGCTGGAGCCGGAGTAGGCCTCGCCCGGCCATTCGTCGTAGCGCCGTGCCATGTCGTAGAGCATGCGCGGGCTCACCATGGTGGCGTCGGGCACCACCTTGCGGCGGCGCAGCAGGTAGTTGGCCACCGTGGCCAGGCCGAAGCCGGTGCAGGCCCCTTCCTGCCCCTGGTCCAGGATGGGCACGCCATAGGCCTGGTAGTCCTCCAGGGCGATGCGCGTGGGCACCTCCACCAGGGTGGGCTGGTACATGCGGTCGCGGAAGTCCAGGGTGTCGCGCCGCGCATTCAGCACGCGCTTGGGCTTGGCGGGGGTCTTCTTGGGGCGGCTGGCCATGGGGGCTCCTCGGGTTGATTCGCTGCGCGAGGCTGCCAGAGCCCGGCGCGCCCTGCCATCCCCAGCAATGGCGAGGGCGCTCAGCCGAACAAGGTCTGCAGGTCGGCGCTGGAGCGCCGCCCCAGATCGCTGCGGTGCCGGGCCAGCCAGGCCTGGGCCCGCGCCCGACCCAGATCGCGCAGCTGCTCGAAGAAGCGCTCCTGCACCACCAGCTTGCTGTCGGCCGGCAGGGCGCCCAGCACATCGCCGGCCTCCACCAGATGGAAGCAGCAGCGCGCCAGGCGCCGGCTGGCCGGGTCCAGCAGGGCCCAGGGCCGCCCGGCCTGGGCACGGCG
This sequence comes from Shinella sp. XGS7, assembly GCF_020535565.1. Taxonomy (NCBI): domain Bacteria; kingdom Pseudomonadati; phylum Pseudomonadota; class Alphaproteobacteria; order Hyphomicrobiales; family Rhizobiaceae; genus Shinella; species Shinella sp. XGS7. The sequence continues at coordinate 1,961,478 of NZ_CP084758.1, forward strand.
CAGCCGTGCCAGCAGGCGCATCTCGCTCAGAAAGCCGGCGGCGAAGCCCAGCTCCAGGGTGCGCTGGCGGATCTCGGCGGCCGTGCGCGGGGTCTGACCATGCTGCAGCGGGCTCAGCAGCACCAGCAGCAGATCGGGCGCGCGGCCCTCAAAGACGAGCGGGGCGATGGCCGGGTTGGCGGCATAGCCGCCGTCCCAGAAGGCCTGGCCCTCTATCTCCACCGGCCGGTAGACGCTGGGCAGGCAGGCCGAGGCGAGCAGGGCCTCGGCGCTGAGCCCGGTCTCGCGAAACAGGCGCAGGCGCCCGCTATTGGCCTCGGTGGCCGAGAGGTAGAGCCGCAGCGGCGCCGCGCGCCGCAGGCGCTCGAAGTCCAGCTGCTGCAGCAGGATGTCGCGCAGTGGGTTCAGGTCCAGGGGGTTGAGCTGCTCCGGGCCCAGGTAATGGGTCCAGTGCAGCATCAGGCTGGCCAGGGGGCTGAGCGCGGCGCCGCCCTCGGGCAGCTCGCGCGTGAGCTGGGGCGGCATGCTGGCCGCCAGGGCGCCCCAGAAGCGGGCCAGGGCGGCGCGGGCGCCTTCGCGGCCGCCCTCCATCAGGCCCTGGGCCAGCAGGGCGGCATTCATGGCGCCGGCGCTGCAGCCGCTCACGGCCTCGAAGCTCAGCCCGCCATCTTCCAGCAGGGCGTCCAGCACGCCCCAGCTGAAGGCGCCATGGGCGCCGCCGCCCTGCAGGGCCAGTTGCAGGGGCCGGGGCGTGGGAGCCGGGGAAAACCAGCGCATGCCGGCATTGTGCCCAGCGCCCGGCCTGTGCCATGCTCGCGCCCATGTTTGCCGTCTATGGACTGCAGGGCCGGCTCTACAGCGGGCCGCTGGACCGGGTGCGCCAGCTCAGCGCGGTGCAGGCGGTGGCGCGGCTGCGTGCCCTGGCCCCGGTGCAGCAGCAGGAGCAGCCCGGCCCGGCCGAGCTGCTGGCGGCACGGCGCGAGGCCCAGGCCAGCGGCTTTGGCGGGCTGGCGGGCGGTGCGGGCGGGGGCCTGGCCGCCGCCTATGCCCAGACGGCCGGCGGCGAGGCGCGCCAGCCCCTGAGCCTGGTGCACCAGCTGATGAGCCGCAAGCTGGTGACGGTGCCGCTATCGGCCACGGTGCGCGAGGCCTGGGCCCGCCTGGCGCGGGCCGGCGTGGGCCAGGCCCCGGTGCTGGGTGAGGACGGCGGCCTGGTGGGCCTGATCAGCCGCTCGGATCTGCTGCGCGAGGACAGCCTGCCGGCCGATCTGGCCGAGATCGGGGCCTGGAGCCAGCGCCTGTCGGCCTCGGTGGCCGAATTCATGTGGAGCCCCGTGCCCAGCGCCCAGCCCGAGACCGGGGTGCGCGAGGCCGCCCAGCTGCTGCTGGACCTGCATCTGCCGGGCCTGCCGGTGACGGACGAGCAGGGCGTGCTGCAGGGCTTTCTCTCCCGCAGCGATCTGCTGAGCGCACTCACCCACGAGCCGCCGCTGGACCTCTGGGGTTGAGCGCCTGGCGCACAAAAAAGCCGCCGTCAGCGTGAAAAAGCCCGCGCCCGGGCCCGACCCGGTGCGTGCGGGCCGGGGGGCTGGCCCTTAGCATGCTGCCCATGTCGTCCGCCGCCAGCCCTGACACCGCCCACCACGCTCTCCAGCAGCTCGCCCATGAGCTGCCGGATGCCTGCGAGCGCCTGGCCTATGTGAAGCAGATGACGGCCCAGGCCGCCAACAAGGTGCTGGGCCTGATCGAAGAGGGCATGGACAAGGCCGAGCAGGTGCGCCGCCAGGGCAGCGACCTCTCCGAATCCCTGGCCCGTCTGGCCACGGCGCCCGATCTGAGCATCGAGCGCGCCCGCGCCATGATGAAGCTCTGCGCCGCCTATGCGGCCAGTGCCGCGGCCTTTGCCGAGCGCGAGAAGGGCCTGCATGGCGAGATCATGATGGCCCAGGACTTCCAGGATCTCTCGGGCCAGGTGATCAACAAGGTGATCCGCATGCTGGAGCATGCCGAGGAACCGCTCAACGCCCTGGTGGGCGAGGTGGCGCCGCCGGCCACGCCGGCCGATCAGCTGCAGGGCGTGCAGACGCCCGACAAGGCCCTCAAGCAGGACGATGTGGACGACCTGCTGGCCTCGCTGGGCTTCTGAGCCCGGGCGCTAGCGCGCTCGCGCCAGCAGACGCTGCGCCCGCAGCACCACGGGCAGATCCACCATGCGACCGTCCAGCTGAAATGCCGCACCCTGCGCTGCCGCATTGCCCGCCAGCACGCGCTGCGCCCAGTCCAGCTCTGACGGCGCGGGCCGCAGGGCCTGGTGCAGGGGCTCGATCTGGCGCGGGTGGATGCAGAGCTTGGCGCCGAAGCCGAAGCGCAGCGCACGCTGCGCGTCCCCCGCCAGCCGGGCCTCATCGCCGGTCTGCACCGTGACCCCGTCGATGGCGCTGGCCAGGCCGGCGATGCGGCTGTGCATGGCGATGGCAAAGCGCAGCGGCGCCAGGGCTTCTTCCTCGGCGCCATCGTCCAGACCGGTATCGGCCATGAAATCGATATGACCCAGGGCCAGACGCAGCACGCCCGGCGCGCCGGCGATCTCGGCCAGGGCGGCCCAGCCGCGCGCCGATTCGATCAGCGGGATCACGGGCAGGCCCTCGGGCGCCAGGGCCGCCAGCGGCGCGGCCGACTCGGCCTTGGGGCAGATCAGGCCGGCCAGGCCGGGCAGCTGCCCGGGCAGGCTCAGGTCCTCACGCCATTCGGGCGTGCCCGGTGCATTCAGGCGCAGCAGCAGGGTCGTGGGCGAGGCGCGCAAGGTGGGCCACTGGGCCAGGATGGCGCGGCGGGCCTCGGCCTTCTCGGCCTCGGGCACCGCGTCTTCCAGGTCCAGGATCACCGCGTCGGCACCGCTGGCCAGGGCCTTGGCAAAGCGCTCGGGCCGGTTGCCCGGCACGAAGAGCAGGCTGCGCGCCCCGGCCAGCGCGTCCTTGCGCGTGGCGACGCTCATGCCGAGAGCCCCAGCTCGCGCAGGATGGCGGCGTTGTGCTGGCCCACGGCCGGGATGGCCTCCATGCGCGGCGTGTAGGCGCTGTTGATGCCCGGCGGCTTGAGCGCGGCGATGGGGCCCACGGGCGTGTCCACCTCGGTCCAGCGCTGGCGCGCGGCCAGCTGGGGGTGCTGCCAGACATCGGCCATGGTGTTGACATCGGCATTGGCGATCTGGGCGCGGTCCAGGCGCTCGCGCAGCTGGGCCGCCGTCAGGCCCTGGAAATGCGCGTGGATCAGGGCGCGCAAGGCCTCGCGGTGCTCGTTGCGCCGGGCATTGCTGTCGAAGCGCGCATCGCCGGCCAGCTCGGGCCGCTCCAGCACCTGGGCGCAGAAGGACTGCCACTCGCGCTCGTTCTGCAGGCCCAGCATCACGGTGCGGCCGTCGCCGGTGGGGAAGGGTCCATAGGGGTAGATGGTGGCGTGGGCCGCGCCCAGGCGCGGCGGCGGGCTGGCGCCCTGGTAGGCGTAGTAGAGCGGGTAGCCCATCCACTCGCCCAGGGACTCCAGCATGGACACATCGATCTGCGAACCCTCGCCGGTGCGCTCGCGCAGCAGCAGGGCATTGAGGATGCCGGTGTAGGCATACATGGCCGCGGCGATGTCGGCCACCGAGGCGCCGGCCTTGACCGGCTCGTCCGGCGTGCCGGTCACCGAGAGAAAGCCCGCCTCGGCCTGGATCAGCAGGTCATAGGCCTTGCGGTCGCGGTGCGGGCCGTCCTGGCCATAGCCCGAGATGTCGCAGACGATGAGGCGCGGATGGCGCGCACGCAGGCTGGCCGCGTCCAGGCCCAGGCGCGCCGCGGCGCCGGGGGCCAGGTTCTGCACAAAGACATCGGCCTTCTCCAGCAGGCGGGCCATGACCTCGGCCGCCTGCGGGCTCTTCAGGTCCAGGGCCAGGCTCTCCTTGGAGCGGTTGACCCAGGCGAAGTGCGAGCACAGGCCGGCCACGCGGTCGTCGTAATGGCGGGCGAAATCGCCCTCGCCGGCGCGCTCCACCTTGATCACGCGCGCGCCCTGCTCGGCCAGCTGGCGGGTGCAGAAGGGCGCGGCGATCGCATGCTCCAGCGAGACCACGGTGATGCCGTCCAGCGGCCGGGGGCAGGGCTTGCTCATGGGACGGGCCTCAGTCGATCTTGGCGCCGGAGGCCTTGACGATGCGGGCCCAGCGGTTGATGTCGTCCTGCAGCAGGGCCGCGAACTTCTGCGGCGTGGTGGGCGGGGCCAGCTCCACGCCCTGGGCCGTCAGCGCGCTGCGGGTCTCGGCGTTGGCCAGCACCTTGCCCATGGCGCCCTGCAGCTTGCGCTCCACCTCGGCGGGCAGGCCGCGCGGCGCGAACAGGCCCACCCACAGGGTGCCGGCATAGCCCTCGACCTTCTCGCCGATGGCCGGCACCTCGGGCAGGGCCGGCGAACGCTGCGGCGAGCTCACGCCCAGGGCCAGCAGGCGACCGCTCTTCAGATAGCCCAGCACGGAGGGCAGGCTGGCAAAGGCGATGGGCACCTGGCCGCCGATCACATCGGTGAGCGCCGGGGCCACGCCCTTGTAGGGAATGTGCTGCAGCTGCAGACCGGCCATGCTGTTGAGCATCTCGCCCAGCAGGTGGTTGAGCGTGCCATTGCCGGCCGAGGCGTACTGGTAGGCCTCGGGCTTGGCGGCCTTCACCAGCTTGATCAGCTCGTCCAGGCTCTTGGCCGGGAAGGCCGGGTTGATCACCAGCACATTGGGCACCGCACCCACCAGGGCGATGGGCGAGAAGTCCTTGACCGGATCGAAGCCCGGGTTCTTGTAGACCGCCGGGTTGATGGCCTGGCTGCTGCTGATGGTCATCAGCAGGGTGTAGCCGTCCTTGGCGGACTTGGCCGCGGCCTGGGTGCCGATATTGCCGCCGGCGCCCACACGGTTCTCCACCACCACGGTGCCGCCCAGCACCTCGCCCAGGCGCTGGCCCACGATGCGGGCCACGATGTCATTCGTGCCGCCGGCGTTCTGCGGCACGATCAGGGTGATGGGCTTGGCCGGGTAGTCGGCCTGGGCCTGGGCGCCGAAGGCCAGGCTGGTGGCCAGGGCGGCCAGGGTGGCGCGCAGCAGCGGGCGTCGTTGCATGGGGTCTGTCTCCGTCTGTTGTTGTGGACTGGTGAGATCTTGGGCGCGGCTCCGGCCTGCAACAATCGGCTTTTTTGGGAGCGAGCCTTCCGGGATCCGGAAGGCTCACGCACGCCATGCACCTGAGTCTTGCCGATCTGCGTCTGGTGGACGCCGTGGCCGAGCTGGCCAATCTGACCCGCGCCGCCGAGCGGGTGCATCTCTCGCTCACCGCGGCCAGCACGCGCATGCGCGCCATCGAGGCCCAGGCCGGCCTGCCTTTGCTGGAGCGCCAGGCCCGGGGCGTGAAGCTCACGCCGGCCGGCGAGGCCTTTGCCCACCATGCGCGTCAGATGCTGCGTCAGGCGGAAGCCTTGAAGAGCGAGCTGCAGGAGTACGGCGGCGGTCTGCAGGGCCTGGTGCGGGTGTTTGCCAACACCACGGCGGTGACGGAGTTCCTGCCCGAGATCCTGGCCGGCTTTCTGGCTGCGCATCCGCGCGTGAGCGTGGGCCTGCGCGAGCATGCCAACCAGGAGATCGCGCGCGGCGTGCGCGAGGGCCGGGCCGATCTGGGCATTGCCGCGGGCACGCTGGACACCCAGGGCCTGCAGGCCTTCCATTTCGCCACCGACCGCCTGGTGCTGGTCTGCGCGCGCCGCCACCGCCTGGCGCGCCGCGCCCGCGCCACCCTGGCCGAGGTGCTGGAGCGCGAGCCCCTGGTGGGCCTGCAGGAGGGCAGCACCATCGAGCGCTTCCTGAGCCGCGTGGTGCAGGACCTGGGCCTGCCCGCGCCGCGCCTGCGGGTGCAGGTGAGCAGCTTCGACGCCATGTGCCGCATGGTGGAGGCCGGCGTGGGCCTGGGCATCGCGCCGGAGTCGGCCGCGCTGCGCCATCAAAGCGCGGGCATGGCTATTGCGCTGGTGCCCCTGGCCGACGACTGGGCGCGGCGCGAGCGCTATCTGCTCACCCGTGCCGGCCAGCGCCTGCCCAGCTATGCGCAGGAGCTGATCGAGCGCATCTGCGCTCACCACGGCACGGTCTGGACGCCTACCAGCTGAAGGGGTGGACCTTGTAGAAGGACGCCAGCTCCCGGTACAGCGCCGGATGGGCGGCGGCCAGCTGCAGGGGCTGCTCGAAGAAGACCTCGCTGGCCACGGCAAAGAACTCAGCGGGCTCGGTGGCGCCGTAGTCGCTGAGCAGGCCGGGCTCGCCGCGTGCCGCGCGCGCCTGCAGGGCCTGGAACTCGGCCTGCATCACGGCCGACCAGCGCCGGCGTGCCTGGGCATCGTGCTGGGGCGGGGCGCCGTCGGCATGACCCTTGATCTGGTCCAGCTGATGGGCGAACTCGTGGATCACCACATTGCGGCCGTCGCCGGGATCGGCCGCGCCTTCCAGCACATCCTGCCAGGACAGCACGACCTGACCCTGGCTCCAGGACTCGCCCGAGAGCAGGCGGCGCTCCTCGCGCTGCACGCCCCCCGCGCCCTGGGCCAGGCGGTCCACGACAAAGGCGCCGGGATAGAGCAGCACCTGGCGCAGGCGCGGGTAGAAGCCGCGCGCATCGCCCAAGAGGGGCAGGCAGGCCTGGGCCGCGATGGTGACGCGCATCTCGTCGCTCACCTGCAGGCCGGCGCAGCCGATGATGGGCTTCTCGGCCAGGAAGATCAGCATCAGCTGCTTGAGGCGCAGCTGCAGATCGGCGGGCAGGCGCGCCACCAGGGGCACGCGGCGGCGCAGCATGGTGCGCCAGGCCTGGGGAAAGGGCTGGCGCGCCAGGCGCGCACGCCGGCGTTCGCGCAGCAGGGGCAGGGCCAGCAGGCCGGCAATCAACGCCAGCGCCAGGCCACAGACGATGAGCAGGGCCATGGCGCTTGCGTCGTTGGGGTTTTCCGCAGATGGGCCGGGGCCGCGGGATTTCAAGTCTGCGTATACCCTCGGGTGCATGGAGAACACGCCGCCGCCCCTGCGCGCCTGGCAGGTCATCAGCGGCGGCATTGCCGGCCTGGTGCTGACCATCGGCCTGGCCCGCTTTGCCTACACGCCCCTTTTGCCCCTGATGCAGGCCCAGGCCGGGCTCAGCGATCTGGCGGCCGGGGCGCTGGCCGCCACCAACTACCTGGGCTATATGAGCGGCGCCCTGCTGGCGGCCTGGCTGGAGGATCCGGTCTGGCGCCACCGCCTCTATGGCTGGGGCCTGCTGCTGGCCCTGGCGAGCACGGCCCTGATGGCGGCCAGCAGCGAGGTCTGGCTCTGGGCACTTTCGCGCTATCTGGGCGGGCTGACGGGGGCGGCCGGCATGCTGCTGGGCTCGGGCCTGGTGCTGGGCTGGCTGATGCGTGCCGGGCGCCGGCCCGAGCTGGGTCTGCACTTCATGGGCCTGGGCCTGGGCGTGGCGGTCTCGGCCCTGGGCGCCATGCTGATGACGCGGCTGCAGCTCCCCTGGTCCGGCCAGTGGCTGGGCTTTGCCCTGCTGGGCCTGCCCCTGCTGGCCCTGGCCTGGCGCTGGCGGCCGCCGGTGCCGCCGCCGGCCGCCGCGGCCCAGGCCACGCCCGGGCCGGGCCGGCGCTGGCTGGGCCTGATGGCGGCCATGTACTTCTGCGCCGGCTGGGGCTTTGTGATCAGCGCCACCTTCACCGTGGCCATCGTGGAGCGCCAGCCCCAGCTGGCCGGGCAGGGGCCCTGGGCCTGGCTGCTGGTGGGCCTGGCGGCCACGCCGGCGGTCTTTCTCTGGGACCGGGTGGCGCGCCTCATCGGGGACCTGAATGCCTTGCTGCTGGCCTTCGGCCTGCAGCTGGTCTCGGTGCTGCTGCCGGCGCTCTCGGGCAGCCTGGCCGCGGCCCTGGCCGGAGCTCTGCTTTATGGCGCCACCTTCATCGGCCTGGTCAGCCTGACCCTGGCCCTGGTGGGGCGACGTTCGCCGGGCAATCCGGGCAAGGCCATGGCCCGGCTCACGCTCAGCTATGGCGTGGCCCAGGTCAGCGCGCCGGCCCTGGCCGGCGGCATGGCCCAGGCCAGTGGCAGCTACCAGGCGGCGCTGTGGCTCACGGCCGCGGTGCTCGCCCTGGGCATGGTGCTGCTGGCCCTGCTGCGGCGGGAGGAGCGGCGCGCCGCGCCCTAGTGCTCAGCGGCGCTTGTCGGCCTCTTCCTGCTCCACGCTTTGCAGGGTGCGCCAGTCGGTGCAGACGAAATAGCCCGACTCCAGGATGATGTCGCGCAGCGAGCCGTCGCCGCGCACGATGCGGCCATCCTGGCAGACCAGGGTGCCGCGCTGGGCCTTGGCCTCGGCCAGATGCTTGCCCACCGAAACGCTGTCGCGGATGAGGTGGAGGCTCATCAGCAGGCCCACGATCACCACGGCGCCCAGGCTCACGCCACCGAAGACCTGGAGGAATTCGCCCATGGCCGAGCTGGGCTGCACCACGACCACGGGGGCGGCGCGCGCAGGCGCGGCAGGTGTGCGGGCCGGGTCACGCGCCGAGGGACGGGCGGATTCGCGACCCGGTTCGGGGCGGCGCTGGGCGCCGGACTTCAGAGCGGCGCGGTTGATGCCGCCGCCGGAGCGGGGTGGGGCTTGGTTCATGGTGGTGTTCTCTACCCGAGGGGAGGGCGACACCCGGCGCGGCCTGCTTAAGCCGCCGTGCCCGGCCGGCCCGGATTCAGTGACAAAAGTCGCTGATTCGGCCGAGGCGCGGCGTGCTCGCAACCTTTGCTTGCAATTTGCGCGGCGGGCTCGGGGCCTTGCGGTCGGCGCCGGATGAGCCGGCGCCGTTCAGGATTGAGCGCCGCGCATGGGGGTAGTGAGAGCCCCGGCCGGCGTGATAGCGTGCAGCACAAACACACAGAGCGCCGGCGGGTCCACCCCATCCGTCCCGTCCCGGCCCCGGAGGACCTCATGAGCCAGACCCCATTGCAGAACCCATCTTCCCCCCGGCCCCTGGCCCGGCGCGCCCGCCGCTTCACCGCCACCACCCTGTGCGTGGCCCTGATCGCGCCGCCGGCCTGGGCCGAGGAGCAGACCCTGGAGCTGCGCTCCAACGGGGAGTACGTGTCGCAGAAGCTGCCGGCCGGCACCCGCGATGTGGAGCTGGACCGCCAGCTGGGCGGTGTCTGCCGCTTCAACCGCAGCTGGGGTTATGACCTCAGCAATATGGAACTCTGGGTGAACGGCGGCTGCAGCGCGCGCTTCCGGGTCAGCGGCGAGTTCCGCGAGGAGGAGCAGAGCTCGTCCTCCTCCAATGCCGGCGTAGCGGTGGCTGCCGTGGCTGCCATCGCCGGCCTGGCCCTGCTGGCCTCCAGTCGGCGCGACAAGGACCGCAACGACAGCAACGACAACAACAACGGCGACTGGAATGGCGGCGGCGGCGGCTATGCGCGCCAGATCCGCGGGGCCGGCGGCATGTGCCTGGACATCGCCGGTCGGGTGCGCGAGGGTGCGCCGGCCATCCTCTACGGCTGCAACAACGGCGAGAACCAGCGCTTCGAATGGGGCCGCGGCGGCGAACTGCGCGTGGGCGGCATGTGCCTGGACGTCTCGGGCGGTGACCGCAGCAATGGCGCCAAGGTCATTGCCTTCCGCTGCAATGGCGACGAGAACCAGCGCTGGCGTGCGCGGGGCAACCAGATCCGCTCCAGCATGAATGGCAAATGCCTGGACGTGCGCGATGGCCGCATCCGCCCGGGCCAGCCGGTGCAGCTCTGGGACTGCCACGGGGGCGAGAACCAGCGCTGGTGGTGGTGAGCACCGAGCAAGCAGGGAGGCGTCTCGCATGAGCAAGCAGCACATCAAGCGCAAGTCCGGCCTGGTGGCCCTGGCCCTGCTGAGCGGCTGGGCCGCCCAGTCGGTGCAGGCCGCCGAGCCCCCCAAGTCCATCAGCCTGGAGGCCTATCACCGCGACGTGCTGCGCTCCTGGCATGCGCTGGACCTCAATGGCGATGGCTACATCACCCGGCAGGAGCTGCGCGCCCTGCCGCGCCAGGCCCAGGGCATGCTGGGCTCGCTGCGTCGGGCCGACACCGATGGCGACGGCCGACTGTCCTTCAAGGAGGTGGTGGCGGCGCGCATGGCGGCTTTCGAGGCGGCCGACACGGACGGCAATGACGAGCTGAGCCCGGCGGAGATCGAGGCCTACGAGGCTAGGCTGCGCGCCGAGCGAGCGGCTCAGAAGTCCCAGAAATCAAACAAGGCCGAGAAGGTCGACAAGGCCAGCCCCCGGCCCTGATGGCCTGGGCTCAGCCGCTGCGGCGCAGGCGCTTGCGCTCGGCTGCCTGCGCCAGGCGCTGCTGCTCGGCGATCTCGGCGCGCGCTTGCCACTGGGCGAACTCGGGCGGCGTCTCCAGGGTGATGCGGCCCAGGGTGCCCTGGCGGAACTCGTACATCAGGATCTCGGCCGCCTTCTGCAGATTGACCCGGCCGCCGCTGAGCACGGCGCCGCGTTTGCGGCCCAGCTGCTCCAGCAGCTCCTCGTCGCTGAGCGCGGGATCGACCTCCAGCTTGTAGCGCTCCTGCAGCTGGGTGGCGTAGTGACGGCGCAGATAGGCCAGCAGCTCCACCGCCACTTCCTCTTCCACAAAGGCATTGCGGCCCACGGCGCCGCTGGCGGCCAGATTGAAGCCGGCCTCGGGCACGATGATCTTGGGCCAGAGCATGCCCGGGGTGTCGAAGAGGTAGAAGTCGTTTTCCAGCACCAGCTTCTGCTCCACCTTGGTGATGCCGGGTTCATCGCCCGTCTTGGCGGCGCGCTTGCCCATCAAGGTGTTGATCAGGGTGGACTTGCCCACATTGGGAATGCCGCAGATCAGCACCCGCAGGGGCTTGGCCATGCCGCCGCGGTTGGGCGCCAGCTCGCGGCAGGCCCCCATCAAGGCCTTGGCCGGCGCGGTGATGCTGGCGTCCAGGCCGATGGCCCGGGTCTCGGGCAGGGCGTTGTAGTGGGCCAGCCACTCGGCCGTGCGCGCCGGATCGGCCAGATCCTGCTTGTTCAGCAGCTTGAGGCTGGGCTTGCCCTCGGTGAGCTGGGCCAGCAGGGGGTTGCGGCTGGAACCGGGCAGACGGGCGTCCAGCAGTTCGATCACCACGTCCAGGCCCGCCTTCATGCGTTCCTTGATCGCGTATCGGGTCGAGTTCATATGACCCGGGAACCACTGGATGCTCATCGATGACCTGCTGATGCCGTGCTGCAAAGCCGGGATTGTCTCTGCCCTGGCGTGAGAAATTGGGGGGTGGGTAAGCTTCTTTTCTTCAGATTGCGCTCAAGTTCCGGCTTTTGCGGCCGATCATCGGGGTGTACCTAGCCTGCTGGAGTAGTTTTCATGGCTGTCAGTCTGTCCACCGCCCTGTCCGGCCTCTCCGCGGCCCAGGAGCGGCTGCGCGCGTCTGCGCACAATGTGGCCAACCTCCAGACCCGCGACTTCCGTCCCGAGCAGGTGGAGCTGAGCAGCCTGCCCGAGGGCGGCGTGCAGGCCCAGGTGCAGCGCTCCCAGCAGACCCAGGTCTCGGCCGAGCGCGAGCTGGTGGAGCAGCGCAGCGCCACCTACACCTATGTGGCCAATCTGCGCGTGCTGCAGACTCAGATCCGGGCCGAGGGAAGTTTGCTGGACATCAAGGTTTAAGGTTATAAGAACCCGTTATTTGCTGCGTCGCACAAGCACTCGTTAAAATCGGGGGTTATTACTAGGGCCCCGCTCATGAGTGCTTTCAACGAAGAACAAGTGTTGAGCGTCCGTCACTGGACCGACCGGCTGTTCAGCTTTACCACCACCCGCGACGCCGCCTTCCGCTTCCAGAACGGCCATTTCACGATGCTGGGCCTGAAGGTCGAGGGTCGCCCGCTGCTGCGCGCCTATAGCGTCGCCAGCGCCAATCACGAAGAGCATCTGGAGTTCTTCAGCATCAAGGTGCCGGACGGCCCGCTGACCTCCCGCCTGCAGCATCTGCAGCCCGGCGACAAGCTGCTGATCGGCCGCAAGCCCACCGGCACCCTGCTGATCGACTATCTGCACCCCGGCAAGAACCTGTGGCTGCTGGCCACCGGCACCGGTCTGGCGCCCTTCCTGAGCGTGATCCGCGATCCCGCCACCTATGAGCGCTTCGAGAAGGTCATCCTGGTGCATGGCTGTCGCGAGGTGGCCGAGCTGGCCTACCAGGACCTGATCACCGAGCAACTGCCTCAGGACGAGTTCCTGGGCGAGTTCGCCAGCAAGCAGCTGCTCTACTACCCCACGGTCACCCGCGAGCCCTTCCGCAACCAGGGCCGCATCACCACCCTGCTGGAAGAAGGCAAGATCGAAGCCGATCTGGGCCTGCCCAAGCTGGACGTGGCCAATGACCGCGTGATGATCTGCGGCAGCCCCGGCATGCTCAAGGATCTGAAGACCATGCTGGAAGAGCGCCAGTTCGTCGAGGGCTCGACCCAGACGCCGGGTCACTTCGTGATCGAGCGCGCCTTCGTGGAGCAGTAAGCTCTGGCCGGTGAGCGCAGGCTCACTTCAGGCTGAATGCAAGAAGCCCGCCGCACCGGTCAGACCGGCACGGCGGGCTTTGTCTTTGGGCGGCTGGCGCGCTTACTGATCCAGCCAGAGCTGGTCCAGGTCCTGGAAGCGCCAGGCTTCCGGCGGCTCCACGCCCACGATCTTGTCGCCGGCCGCGGCGTCGGCCAGATCCAGCTCGAAGGCCGGGCTCAGGCGGTGCTGGTCCTCGGCGGTGTAGAAGACCTTGACCCGGGGTTTGAGCAGAGACTCGCGACCCTGGGCCACGATCACCGCCAGGCGATTGGACTGCAGGCGCACCAGGGAGCCCACCGGGTAGATGCCCACCGCCTTGACGAAGTGCTGGAAGATCAGGGTGTCGAACTGGCCCTTGGCCTGGGCCATGAAGCGCATGGCCTCGCCCGGATCCCAGGGGGCGCGGTAGGGGCGGCGCGAGGTCACGGCGTCATAGACATCGCAGATGGCCGCCATGCGGGCCAGGGGCGCGATCTTGGCGCCGGCCAGGGCGTCGGGGTAGCCGCTGCCGTCGATGCGCTCATGGTGGTGCAGCACGGCGTCCAGCACCGCGGCGCTGAAGCCGCCTTCCTTGAGCAGCATGCCGTGCCCCAGTCGGGCGTGGCCGCGCATCAGGGCCATCTCCTCGTCGCTGAGCTTGCCGGGCTTGTTGAGCAGCTCGGGCGCTAGCGCTGCCTTGCCGCAGTCCAGCAGCAGGCCGGCCAGGCCGGCCTCGCGCACCTTGTCGTCGGGCAGGCCCATCTGGCGCGCCAGGCCCACCATCAGGGCGCAGCAGGCCACGGCGTGCAGATAGGTGTAGTCGTCCAGGGTCTTGAGCCGGGCGATGCTGATCAGGGCACCCGGCTTGTCGCTCACCGAGCCCATCACGTCTTCCACCACCGGCACGCAGTGCTGGGCGTCCAGGGCCTGGCCCAGGCGCGCCTGGGTGAAGAGCTCCATCACCGCGCCCATGGAGCGGCGCGCGGTGTCCAGGGCCTCGGTGAAATGCGGGCCGGCGCTGGCGATGGCGGGGTGGGGCGGTGGCAGGGGGTGTTCGGTCACCGCCTCGGGGGCCGTCTCGGCAGGGGCCGGTGCGGCGGGGGCGGGCCCGGCCGCGGGCTCGGGGGCCACATCCAGGCCCTGCTCGGTGTCGATGACCACGGCCTCGATGCCCGCCTCGCGGATGCGTTCGATATCGCGGAGATCGCGCAGCAGGAACTTCGAGCGCCAGAAGGGATGACTGATCCACGAGCCGCTGAGCTGGTGAAGATACATGCCCAGGCGCAGCTGGTGAACGGGAACGGTTTTCAGCACGGGCGGGAGCATGCCAGCAAATCGAGCAGGATTTGGCAGCGGCGCCCGCCCGGCGCTGGCGGGGCGTGCAATTTGTTGCAAGCCGCGAGGGCCGCGCGCTGTCCCCTGTTTGTGCGAACCCGGGACTTGTGCCGATGCCACGGGCGGCTGCGCAGCGCGAGGATGGTCTGGCGCGGGACTGTCGTCTCGCCTGGGAGCCCCTCATCATGCACAAGCTTCTTGCTCGCTCATCCCTTCTGGCCCGTCCCTTGCGCTGGGCCTGCGTGCTGGGCCTGGCCACGATGGCCGGCTGGCTGGCCGCCCAGGCGCCGGGCCTCACGCGCCAGCTGGTGGGCCGTGGCGACGTTTCCCTGCCGGGGCGTGAGGCCGTGGTGGCGCGCGTCGAGGTGGCGCCCGGCGCCAAGGCCGGCCGCCATACCCATCCGGGCGACGAGATCAGCTATGTGCTGGAGGGCGAAGCCACCCTGCTGATCGATGGCCAGGCGCCGCGCACGGTCAAGGCCGGCGAGAGTTTCGTGATCCCGGCTGGCGTGGTGCACGATGCCCACAACGACACCGCCGCACCCACCAAGCTGGTGGGCGTCTACGTGGTGGAGAAGGGCAAGCCCCTGGCCACGCCGGCGCCCTGAGCGGTAGGGTGGCCCGCCCGAGCGGGCCGTGTGGCGAGCTCAGGCGCGCGCGGCCTTGGCGGCGCGGCGCAGGGCCACGGCCTCGGGCAGGGCTTCCGCGGCCTGGCCCTGCAGGCGGAACACGCCTACCGAGTTGGCCACCTCCTGGGCCTTCTCGTTGAGCCCCATGGCGGCGGCCGAGACCTCCTCCACCAGGGCGGCGTTCTGCTGGGTCAGGCTGTCGAGCTGGGCCACCGCGGCATTGATCTGGTCCATGCCCTGCATCTGCTCGTGCATGCCCTGGCTGATGCGCTGGATCAGGCCATGCACCTCCTCCACCGCATGCTGCACCTCGCCCATGGCGTGGCGCGCGTTCTGGACCTGGGACCCACCCTCGGCCACGCGCTCGCTGGAGGTCTGGATCAGGCCGCGCACCTCCTTGGCGGCCTCGGAGGTGCGCTGGGCCAGGGTGCGCACCTCGGCGGCCACGACGGCAAAGCCGCGGCCCTGCTCGCCGGCCCGGGCGGCTTCCACCGCGGCATTGAGCGCCAGGATATTGGTCTGGAAGGCGATGGAGTCCACCACCTGGATGATGTCGGCGATGCGGGCCGAGGCCTGGCTGATGTTTTCCATCGTGGCGGCCACGGCCGCCACGGCGGCGGCGCTGCGCTGGCTGACCTGGCGTGCTGCATCGGCCTGGGTGGCGGCATTGGCCGCCATATCGGTGCTGGCGTGCACGGTGGAGGTGATCTGCTCCATCGAGGAGGCCGTCTCCTGCAGGCTGCTGGCCTGACTCTCGGTGCGGCCCGAGAGGTCCTGGTTGCCGGCCGAGATGGCCTGCGAGCCCTGGCGCACCTGCATCACGCCGATACGGGCGTCGCGCACGATGGACATCAGGTTCACATTGAGCTGGGCCAGGGCGGCGGTGACGCGGCCGATCTCGTCGCGCCGGGTGTTCTTGATGTGCTGGGTCAGATCGCCGGCCGCGATGCGGTTGGCGAAGTTCACCAAGCCCTCGATCGGCGCGATGGCCGCGCCGCGCAGGTACCAGCCGGCCAGCAGGGTGAGCAGGGCAATCAGCAGGGCGCCGCCGGCCAGGGCCCAGCCGCCGCTGCCGGCCAGCCATTGACCCAGGCCCAGGCCGCTGAGCCCGGCCAGCAGCACGACCCCGCTCATGCGGGCGCCCAGGCTCAGGCGCAGCAGCCCGCGCAGACGCCCGCCCAGGGATAGATCGGTGAGCTGACCCTGACGCAGGCGCAGCGGCCCCTGCTCGCCCTGCTCACGCATGCGGGCATAGAGCTGCTCGGCACCCTCCACCTCCTGGCGATCGGGTTCGGTGCGCACGGACATGAAGCCATTGGGTCGCCCCTGCTCGTCCAGCAGGGGGGTGACATTGGCCTGCACCCAGTAGTGATCGCCGTCCTTGCGGCGGTTCTTGACCAGGGCCGACCAGGGCAGGCCGGCCTGGATGGTTTCCCACATGTCGCGGAACGCCTCGGCCGGCATATCCGGGTGGCGGATCATGTTGTGGGGCTGGCCCAGCAGCTCATCCCGCTGGTAGCCGCTGACGCTGATGAAAGCGCTGTTGCAGTAAAGGATGCGCCCTTGGAGATCGGTGGTGGAGACCAAGGTCTCGCCGCGCGGAAAGGGGAACTCGCGCTGGCTCACGGGCCCGTTGTTTCGCATCTAGACACTCCCTGATGTGGGCCGCCCTGAAGGCGGCAACAAGCTGTCCGGCGGCGCCGGGCGGTTGGTGGAGCCCTTGTGCGCACAGCGAGCATAGCGGCTCGACCCGGTGCTGGGCAGGGGGTGGCGGTTTTGTGGCGCAAACACCAAGGCAGCGGACCCAAAAGAAAGCCCGCCGTAAGGCGGGCTTTCATGCGGGGCGGCTAGCGCCGGCCGCGGCGATCAGTCCTCGTTGCGGAAGACCAGCTTGACCTCGTGAGTCTGCTTCTCGCCGCTGGCCTCGAAGCGCCAGTCCATCAGGGCGCGGGTGACGGCCTTGTCGAACACGCGACGCGGCTCGGCCTCGACGATGGCCACCTCGGTGACTTTGCCCTCGGGATCGATGGAGAGCTTGGCCTTGACCACGCCGGCGCTGATGGACTGCTGCACGGCCTCGCGCGGGAACTCGGGCGGCACCTTCTTGATGACCTTGGGCGTGGAGGCCTGGGCGGCCATGCCCAGGGCCAGGGAGCTGGCGGCCAGGAGCTGGATCAGGGTGCGGAACTGCTGCTTCATGCGGGACCTCGTGAGTGCGATGAATTTTTTTGGGGGGAAGGGTATTCGGGGATCAGGCGGGGTGGCGGTCGGCGCGGAAGAAGCCGATCGCATCCAGCAGGCGGGTCGAGCTCTGCTTGAGCTCGTCGGTGGAGCGGCTGAGCTGGTCCACCAGGGTGGTGTTCTGCTGCGTGGTGCGGTCCAGCTCGTTCATGGCGCTGTTGACCACGCCCACGCCGGCCGCCTGCTCCTGGGCCGAGTGCGAGATCTCCTCGATCAGCTGGCCCATATTGTTGACCTCGTCCACCACCGAGCGGATGGTGGCGCCGGCGTTGTTGACCAGCTCGGTGCCGGCCTCGACCTTGACCGAGGAGTTCTGGATCAGTTCCTTGATCTCCTTGGCGGCCTGGGCCGAGCGCTGGGCAAGCTCGCGCACTTCCTGCGCCACGACCGCAAAGCCCTTGCCCGCTTCGCCCGCACGGGCGGCTTCCACGCCGGCATTCAGCGCCAGGAGGTTGGTCTGGAAGGCGATCTCGTCGATGACGCCGATGATGTGGCTGATCTCGCTGGAGCTCTGGCTGATGGCGTCCATGGTGTTGACCACCTCGGTCACCACGGCGCCGCCGGCCGAGGCCGACTGGCGGGCCTTGCTGGCGATGCCGGCCGCCTTGCGGGTGAGCTGGCTGGCGCCGGTGAGGTTGGAGGCGATCTGCTCCACCGAGGAGGCGGTGTTCTGCAGGCTGGCGGCCGAGCGGGCGGTGCGGTCCGACAGGTCCTGGTTGCTGCCGGCGATCAGGCCGGAGTTGTGCGCCACCTCACCGGCGGCCGAGCTCACGCTCTGCACCACGCCCGACAGGGCCACCTGCATATCGCGCATGGCGGCCAGCATCTGCGAGAGCTCGTCGCTGCCCTCGACCTCGATGCGCTGGGTCAGATCACCGGCGGCAATCGCCTGGGCGGCAGCCTGGGCCTTGCGGGCGGGCAGCACGATGGAGCGGGCGATGGTGAAGCCGCCGCCCACGCCGATCACCACGGCCACCACCACCAGCAGCACCGTGATCAGGATGGCATTGCGGGCCAGCTCGCCGCCGGAGACGGCCAGGTCGCGGGCATTGCCGAACTGCAGGTCTACGAGGCTCTTGAGGCTGGCCTGATAGGCCTGCTGGGCGGGACGCACATCCGTGATCAGGCTCTCGCGCGACTCGTCGGGGTTGCCGGCCTCGGCCACCTTGCGGAACTTGGCCACCGCGGCCAGGAACTTGGTCTCGGTGTCGCGCACCTGGGCAATGATGTCCTTCTCCTTGGCGTCCAGCCCCGCGCCCAGGGCCGCGAGCTGCTTCTCGGTATCGGCCACGGCCTCGTCGATGGCGGCGTTCTGCTTCTTGATCTGGCGCGCCTCGTCCAGCAGGATCAGGTCGCGGGCGGCGCGGGCGATCACGTTGACATTGCTCTCCAGCGCGTTGGCGGAGGCGATCTTCACCAGATTGGTGTTGGCGGTGGTGTCCAGGTCATGCGCCAGATGACTCGCGTTCTGCGCGCCAAAGGCGCCGACCACGATCAACAGCAGGGCCAGCAGCACATAGCTGATGGCCAGACGGTGGCTGATGCGCAGCTGCGACAAGAGCTTCATCGGAGATCCCTCGGTTCGATCGGTTCAATGGTGTTGTGAGTCCCGCGGTACGGGACGTGGCCGGACTATCGGTCCGAAAACACCTGCTTTGAGGGGGTGTGTCACAGGCCGCTGTAAGCCACGTGACAAAGATCGCGGTTACAAGCCGAAACCCAGGGTTTCTCCCGATCGGTCCGAGGGGGGCTGGGTCGCCCTCTTGCGGGGCGAATCCTGATGGGGGTCAGGTCTTGCTAGATCGGCCGTGGTGCCGGCTACTTGAGCCGCAGCACGTCCAGGGTGCGGATCTCGCCCGCGGCGTTGCCCCAGCTGTTGCGCACATGGCTGGCCACCGCGGCGATCTCGCGGTCGCTGAGCACGCCGGCAAAAGGTGGCATGCCGAAGGGGCGTGGATTGCCGGCGGTGGCCGGCGCGAAACCGCCGCGCAGCATCACGCGCAGCAGGTTCACGCCATCGCCCTGGGTCACGCTGCGGTTGCCGGCCAGGGCGGGGTAGATGCCGGCCACGCCCTCGCCACGCTCCCCATGACAGGCGGCGCAGTGCTGGCCGTAGAGCTTGGCGCCAAGTTCGCGCAGACCCGGTTCGGGTGCGGGAGCGGCGGGGCGCGGGCGTGCTTGTGCGGGCAGCGCGCGCAGATAGCGGCCCATGGCGTCCAGATCGGGGTCGCTCAGATGCTGGGTGCTGCCCAGCACCACCTCGGCCATGGGGCCCAGGGCGCTGCCGTGCTCGTTGCGACCCTCGCGCAGCCAGGTCTTGAGCGCCTCGGGTGACCAGGCGGCCACGCCCCCATCGGCCGCATCCAGCAGCGAGGGTGCGTCCCAGCCCAGGCCTGGCAGCAGGCCGCCGCGGAAGTCCGTGGGTCCGCCATGCGCGCCCAGGGCGTTGCGGCTGCCATGGCAGGCGCTGCAGTGGCCCAGGCCCTGCACCAGGTAGGCGCCGCGGTTCCAGGCCGCGTCACGGTCGGGCGCGTCTTCATAGACCCCGGGGCGGAAGAAGAGCGCACGCCAGACCGCCAGGGCCGCCTGGGTGTTGTAGGGGAAGCGTAGCTCGCTGGGCGGGGCGTTGCGGCTCACGGGCGGCAGACTGCGCAGATAGGCGTGGAGCGCGTCGCTGTCCTCGCGGCGGATGCGGGTGTAGTTGTCGTAGGGAAAGGCCGGGTTGAGCAGGCGGCCATCGCGGCCGCGGCCCTGGTGCAGGGCGCGCCAGAAGTCCTCGGCCGTCCAAAGGCCCAGGCCGGTGGCGGCGTCGGGCGTGAGATTGGGGGCAAAGACCGTGCCGAAGGGGGTGGGGATGGGCCGCCCTCCCGCGTAAGGCGCCTCACCGCGGGCGGTGTGGCAGCCCTGGCAGTTGCCGGCCCGGGCCAGGTAGGCACCGCGCTCGATCAGGGCGGGCGAGGGTGCCGGGGCCAGCGCGGCGGCGGGCGCGGGGCCGGTGCCCTCGAACCAGCCGCCCAGGCTCAGCAGGGCCAGGAGCACGATCACCAGGGCCAGACCGGCCAGCTGCAGCGGCAACCGCCAGGCGCGCCGGCTCAAGACAGGCCTCCGCATTTCAGGGGCAGCGCTGCCGGCAGACTCGCCTCGGGCTTGGGCGAGGCGGGCAGGGGCTGTGCGGCCAGCCATTGGGAGAGGGCGTTGATCTCCTCGGGGCGCAGGCGCCGGGCGATCTCGGCCATGCAGTCGGGCGCCACCGCGCGGCGCTGGCCGCTGCGCCAGGCGCCGAGCTGGCCGTTCAGATAGTCGCGCGGCAGGCCCAGCAGGCCCGGGATGAAAGGGGCGGCTCCGGTCAGTCGCGCGCCATGGCAGGCCACGCAGGCCGGGATGCCGCGCGCCGCATCGCCCTGGCGCACCAGGGCCTCACCGCGCGCCAGCTGGGCGGGGGGCAGGGTGGGGGCCTGGGGCGGTGGGTAGGGCAGGTCCAGGCCGGCGAAGTAGCCGGCCAGCTCGTTCAGATAGGCGTCGGAGAGCGGCGCGATCAGCTCGCTCATCAGGCCGTAGTCACGCCGCCCGTCGCGGAAGTTCAGCAGCTGCTTGTAGAGATAGCCCTGGGGTTTGCCGGCCAGGCGCGGGTGGTAGCCGTCCGGCGCGGCGCGGCCTTCCTTGCCATGGCAGGGCGTGCAGGCCTGGGCGCGCTGGGCCAGGCTGTCTTCCACCTTGGGCGCAGCCTGGGCCGCGCCCAGGTTCAGGAGCAGCAGCAGGGCGAACGGGGCGAGCCGGACGGGGCGGGGCGGGGCATCCATGGACCCGCATCATGCCCTGGACCGAGGCCCGGGCGTAAGGTGCAGATCGCCTGTGCGGCGACCAGAGCAGATGAGGCGCGCCCTTGAGGCTCCTCAGTGGCTCTCAGCGCCCACCGAAGATGGCCGTGCCCACGCGCACCAGGGTGGCCCCCTCGGCGATGGCGGCTTCCAGATCGGCGCTCATGCCCATGGATAGGGTGTCCAGGGCCAGGTCTTGCGTCTCATTGAGCTCGGTCATCAGCCGCGCCAGGGCGCGGTGGGGCTGGCGCTGGGCCGCGAAGTCGGCTGCAGGCTCGGGAATCGCCATCAGGCCGCGCAGCTTGAGGCGGGGCAGGGCGGCCGCGGCGCGGGCCAGCGCGGGCAGCTCGGCCAGGCTGCAGCCGCTCTTGCTGGCCTCGCCGCTGATGTTCACCTGCAGGCAGACCTGCAGCGGCGGCAGCGATTGCGGGCGCTGCTCGGCCAGGCGCTGCGCGATCTTGAGCCGGTCCACGCTGTGCACCCAGTCGAAGGCCTCGGCCACCGCTCGCGTCTTGTTGCTCTGCAGCGGGCCGATCAGATGCCACTCCAGCTGGCTGCGCAGATCGGCCAGCTGGGCGATCTTGTCCAGCCCCTCCTGCACATAGTTCTCGCCGAAGCGGCGTTCGCCGGCCGCATGGGCCTCGCGCACCGCGGCGGCCGGAAAGGTCTTGCTCACCGCCAGCAGCGTGACGCTTTGCACGGGGCGCTGTGCCGCCGTGCAAGCAGATGTGAGGCGCTGGTGCAGCTGTTGTAAGTTCTCAGAGATCGTCGCCATAATGGCCCAAGCTATTCCTTAGACGCATGGATATCACCCAACTCCTGGCATTCTCGGTCAAGAACAAGGCCTCCGACCTTCACCTTTCCGCCGGGTTGCCACCCATGATCCGGGTGCACGGGGATGTGCGTCGCATCAATGTCGAGCCGCTGGAACACCGGCATGTGCACGATATGGTGTACGACATCATGAACGACTCGCAGCGCAAGGCCTATGAAGAGACCTTGGAATGCGACTTCTCCTTCGAGATCCAGGGCCTGGCGCGTTTCCGCGTCAATGCCTTCAACCAGAACCGCGGCGCCGGTGCGGTGTTCCGTACTATTCCCTCCAAGATCCTGACGCTTGAGCAGCTCAATGCGCCCAAGGTCTTTGCCGAGCTGGCGCTCAAGCCGCGCGGCCTGGTGCTGGTGACCGGGCCCACGGGTTCGGGCAAGTCCACCACGCTGGCGGGCATGGTCAACCACCTCAACGAGAACGAGTACGGCCACATCCTCACCATCGAGGACCCGATCGAGTTCGTGCACGAGTCCAAGAAGAGCCTGGTGAACCAGCGCGAGGTGGGCCCGCACACCCTGAGTTTTGCCAATGCCCTGCGCTCCGCCCTGCGCGAGGACCCGGACGCGGTGCTGGTGGGTGAGATGCGCGATCTGGAAACCATCCGCCTGGCCCTGACCGCGGCCGAGACCGGCCACCTGGTCTTCGGCACCCTGCACACATCCAGCGCGGCCAAGACCGTGGACCGCATCGTGGACGTGTTCCCCGCGGCCGAGAAGGAGATGGTGCGCGCCATGGTGTCGGAATCCCTGGTGGCCGTGATCTCGCAGAGTCTGTGCAAGCTCAAGGACGGCAGCGGCCGCGTGGCGGCGCACGAGATCATGCTGGGCACCTCGGCCATTCGCAATCTGATCCGCGAGAACAAGGTGGCGCAGATGTACTCGGCCATCCAGACCGGCAATGGTCAGGGCATGCAGACCCTGGACCAGAACCTCACCGATCTGGTCCGCCGCAACATCATCTCCCCCGCCGAAGCCCGCTCCAAAGCCAAGTTCCCGGAAAATTTCCCGGGCTAGCCCGGGAAATTTGACGTCACTCATTTGGCGTAGCCAAGTGAGTGACGGCAGAACTTCCCCCGCGAACTGCATCACCGCAGGACGATCATGGAACGCGATCAAGCATCCAAATTCATCAACGACCTGCTGCGCCTGATGGTCTCGCGCCGCGGCTCCGACCTCTTCCTCACCGCCGAGTTTCCACCCGCCATCAAGGTGGACGGCAAGGTCACCAAGGTCTCGCCCCAGCCCCTCACCGGCAACCACACCCTGCAGCTGGCGCGTTCCATCATGAACGACAAGCAGGCCGCCGAGTTCGAGCGCAGCAAGGAGTGCAATTTCGCGATCTCGCCGGCCGGCATCGGGCGCTTCCGCGCCAATGCCTTTCTGCAGCAGGGCCAGGTGGGTCTGGTGCTGCGCACCATCCCGGCCACCCTGCCCAGCATCGCGGCCCTGGATCTGCCGCCCATCCTGAATGACGTGGTGCAGGCCAAGCGCGGCCTGGTGATCGTGGTGGGCGCCACTGGCTCGGGCAAGAGCACCACGCTGGCGGCCATGATCGACCACCGCAACGAGAGCACCTACGGCCACATCATCACCATCGAGGACCCGATCGAGTTCGTGCATCCGCACAAGAACTGCATCGTGACCCAGCGCGAGGTGGGCATCGATACCGACAACTGGGAGTCGGCCCTGAAGAACACCCTGCGCCAGGCGCCGGACGTGATCCTGATGGGCGAGATCCGCGACCGCGAGACCATGGAGCATGCCGTGGCCTTTGCCGAGACCGGCCATCTGTGCATGGCCACCCTGCACGCCAACAGCGCCAACCAGGCCCTGGACCGCATCATCAACTTCTTCCCCGAGGAACGCCGCAGCCAGCTGCTGATGGACATCTCGCTGAATCTGCGCGCCCTGGTCAGCCAGCGTCTGCTGCCGCGCCAGGAGGGCAAGGGCCGCATTGCCGCGGTGGAGATCCTGCTGAATACGCCCCTGGTCTCGGACATGATCTTCAAGGGCGAGGTGGGCGAGATCAAGGAAGTGATGAAGCGCTCGCGCGAGCAGGGCATGCAGACCTTCGACCAGGCCCTGTTCGACCTCTACGAGATGGGCAAGGTCAGCTACGAGGACGCGCTGCGCAACGCCGACTCCATCAACGATCTGCGCCTGCAGATCAAGCTCAACAGCGAGCGCGCGCGCAGCGGCGATCTGGCCTCGGGCACCGAGCACCTGACCATCGTCTAAAGTCGGGAGCATGAACGCTCCCACCCCCCGCAGCTACGAACCCATCCCGCCGCGCAAAGTGGCCTTTCTGGGCCTTGGCGTCATGGGTCATCCCATGGCCGGCCATCTGGCCCGCGCCGGCCATCAGGTGACGGTCTACAACCGCACCGCGGCCAAGGCCGAAGCCTGGGTGAAGGAATACGGCGGCGCCAGCGCCGCGACGCCGGCCACGGCGGCGGCCGGGGCCGATATCGTGTTTGCCTGCGTGGGCAATGATGACGATCTGCGCAGCGTGGTGCTCGGGGAGACCGGCGCCTTTGCCGGCATGCAGCCGGGCGCGGTTTTCGTGGACCACACCACGGCCTCGGCCGAGGTGGCGCGCGAGCTGCATGCCGAAGCCCTGAAGCGCGGCCTGCAGTTCATCGATGCCCCCGTCTCGGGCGGCCAGGCCGGCGCGGTCAATGGCGCGCTGACCGTGATGTGCGGTGGCGAGGCGCCGGTCTTCGAGTCCATCAAGCCCGTGGCCCTGGCCTTCGCCAAGGCGGTGACCCTGGTGGGTGCGCCGGGCGCCGGTCAGCTGGCCAAGATGGTGAACCAGATCTGCATCGCGGGCCTGGTGCAGGGCCTGTCGGAGGCGGTGGCTTTCGGCCAGAAGGCGGGCCTGGACATGAAGCAGGTGCTGGACGTGATCGGCAAGGGCGCGGCCCAGAGCTGGCAGATGGACAACCGCGGCAAGACCATGGTGGACGACCAGTTCAACTTCGGCTTCGCCGTGGACTGGATGCGCAAGGACCTGGGTCTGGTGCTGGACGAGGCGCGCCGCAATGGCGCCAAGCTGCCGGTGACGGCCCTGGTGGACCAGTTCTACGGCGATGTGCAGAGCCTGGGCGGCGGTCGCTGGGATACATCCAGCCTGATCAAGCGGCTGAAGTAGGCCCACCCCCTACGCGCTTAGCGCGCCAAGGCCAGAGGCCTTGGCCGTCGCCAGGCACAAACAGTCCGCAGGGACTGTTTGTGTGGGCTCCGCCCCCCAAGGGGGCGCGCCCACAGGGCCGGCAAAGCCGGGTCCTCGGGCTCCGCTGGGTCGGACCAATTACTTGTTTGCCGGCGCTTGCGGGGTGATGCGCGCCAGCTCTTCCTCGCTGATGATTTCCACCGCGCGCACCACCTTCTGCACGCCGGCCACGCCGCGGGCGATCTCGGTGGCGCGGTTGATCTCGCGCTCGGTGACCCGGCCCATGATGTAGACGATGCCACGCTCCACCACCACGTAGAAGGCGTTGGAGATCAGGTCGCGCGCGTCCACCAGGCTGGCCTTGACCTTGCCGGCGATCAGCACATCGTTGGAGCGGCTGGACAGGGAGCTGTTGAAGCCCACCGAGATCTCGTTGATCACGCGGCCCACGTTCTCCACCTGGGCCACCAGGCGCTCGGCGGCGGCGCGGTCGGCCTCGTTGGGGGCCTCGCCGGTCAGCAGCACGATGCGGTTGTAGCTGTTGACGCTGATGTGCGGGCGGTCGCCCAGCTGCTCGCGCAGGCGGTTGGCGGCCTTGAGCTCGATGCCCTGGTCTTCCACCTGCATGCCCGAGGTGCGGCGGTCGGTGGCCATCAGCGCGGTGCCCATCATGGCGCCGCCCACCACCAGGGGGGCGCAGGCGCTGCTCAGGGCGGCGGCGGCCAGGGCCGTGGCCAGCAGGACGAGGCGGGACTTCGAGACGGTAGCGATGGTCATTCGTTCTCCGGACTTGGGGGCGATGGGGTCGGGCGGCTTACTCTGCGCTGCCCAGCAGCTGCAGGTCCACCGCATCGCAGAGGCAGTGGATCAGCAGGCGCTGGGCCTCGGCCACGCGGGCGAAGCGGCTGTGGGGCACCTTGATCTGCACATCGGTGTCCAGCAGCAGGCCGCGCAGGGCTTCGTCCTGGCTGCCCGAGATCAGGATCACGCTCATCTCCTGCGCATGGGCGGCGTCCAGCAGGGCGCCATGCGCTTCACGGCTGGCGCTGCCGGCCTCGAAGAGCATCAGCAGATCGCCGGGATGACCCAGGGCCTGGACCTGGCGCAGCAGGGGGCTCAGCGGATCCAGAGGCCAGGCCGCCAGGGCCGGACGCTCCTGTTCGAACCCCCCGTTGAGCAGG
The DNA here is from genome assembly GCF_020535565.1 of Shinella sp. XGS7. Lineage (NCBI taxonomy): Bacteria > Pseudomonadati > Pseudomonadota > Alphaproteobacteria > Hyphomicrobiales > Rhizobiaceae > Shinella > Shinella sp. XGS7. Next base: position 1,987,283 of record NZ_CP084758.1, read on the forward strand.
GCGGCCATATAGCGCGCATCCAGCTCGGCCCGACCAAAGCCGGCGCAGAGCACGCGGCCGCCGCCGGTGATGCCGTCCACCAGCATCTGGGCCGCGATGGCCAGGGGCCGCGACAGGCTCTCGGCCACCTGGTAGAGCAGGTCGGCGCTTTCGAAGAATTGGGTCTGTATGCGTTGTTCGAGCATCGGGCGCGATCATAAGCCAGGGTGAACCCTTAATCGCCGGCCTCGAAAGCGGCCTGCAACCACTGGATACCGTCGCCGTCCAGGGCCACCACATCGAAGCGGCAGGGCGGCGGGCTGGGCCAGCGCATCAGATAGTGGCGGGCCGCATAGATCAGGCGGCGCTGCTTGGCCGGGCTGACGCTGGCAGCGGCGCCGCCATGGCGGGCATCGCGGCGCGCGCGCACCTCCACAAAGACCAGGGTGGCGTCGCGCGGATCGCGCATGATCAGGTCCACCTCGCCGGCCCGCGCCCCGGGGCCTTGCGCCACCCGATAATTGCGCGCCAGCAGCCGCAGGCCCTGGTCCTGCAGATGCTGCAGGGCGCGGTCTTCCGCGGCCTGGCCGATTTCCGAGCGACCCTTGTTGGAGCCCCACTTGAACATCGATGCCTCCCTGCTCCAGCAGGCGGCCGCGGCTGCGGCCGGCGGCCAGCAGTATCCCGCTTCCACGCTGTATGTGGTGGCCACGCCCATCGGCAATCTGGCCGATATCAGCTTCCGCGCCGCCCATGTGCTGGCCCTGGTGGATGCCGTGGCCTGCGAGGACACCCGGGTCAGCGGCGGCCTGCTGCGCCATCTGGGCCTGCACAAGCCCCTGATCGCCCTGCACCAGCACAACGAGCATGAGGCCAGCGCCGCCCTGATCGCGCGCCTGCAGGCCGGCGAGCGCATTGCCTATGTCTCGGACGCCGGCACCCCGGCCGTCTCCGACCCCGGCGCGGTGCTGGTGGCGGCCGTGGCCGCGGCCGGCCTGCGCGTGCTGCCCATTCCGGGCGCCAGCAGCGCGGTGACGGCGCTGAGCGTGGCGGGCGACGCCCAGGCCCAGGGCTTTGACTTCATCGGCTTTCTGCCCGCCAAGGCGGCGGAGCGCCGCGGCGCATTGCAGGCCCTGGTGGGCGGGGCGCGCAGCCAGATCTTCTTCGAGGCGCCGCACCGCATTGCGGCCCTGATCGAGCTGCTGGCCGAACTCTGCCCCACCCAGCGCGTGACGGTCTGCCGCGAGCTGACCAAGCAGTTCGAGACCGTGCACAGCGCCCCGGCCGCCGAGCTGCCCGCCTGGCTGGCGGCCGATGCCCAGCGCGAGCGCGGCGAGTTCGTGCTGGTGCTGCACGCCGCCGCCCCCAGCGCGGCCGAGGCCAGCGAGCTGCCGCCCGAGGCCGAGCGCACCCTGGCCGTGCTGCTGCGCGAGCTGCCGCTCAAGCAGGCCGTGGCCCTGGCGGCCGAGCTCAGCGGCGCGCCGCGCAACAGCCTCTACCAGCGCGCCCTGGCGCTCAAGAACACGGCCGACAGGGAATAGGCCGCCCTCCTACAATCGAGCGCATGATCTCGCGCGAACCCACCCTGGCCCGTCTTGCCACGGCCCAAGCCCAGCTGCTGGAACCCTATGGCCTGAGCGAGGCCAGCCTGGCCAAGGCCCTGAGGCTGATCACCGAGCACCGGGTCGATGATGCCGACCTCTATTTCCAGACCACCCGTGCCGAGGGCTGGAGCCTGGAGGAGGGCATCGTCAAGAGCGGCAGCTTCTCCATCGACCAGGGTGTGGGCGTGCGCGCCGTGGCCGGCGAGAAGACCGCCTTCGCCTACTCCGACGACATCTCCGAGGCCGCCCTGCTGGACGCGGCCCGCACCGTGCGCGCCATCGCCGCGGCCGGCCAGAGCCGCAAGGTCAAGGTGCCGGCCACGCCCGTGGTGCCGGGCAGCCGCTCGCTCTATGGCGACGCCGACCCCATCGCCAGCCTGGACAGCACGGCCAAGGTGGCCCTGCTGGAGCGCGCCGAGAAGATGGCCCGCGCCAAGGACCCGCGCATCGCCCAGGTGATGGCCGGCCTGGCCGCCGAGCACGATGTGGTGCTGATTGCACGCGCCGACGGCACCCTGGCCGCCGATGTGCGGCCCCTGGTGCGCCTGTCCATCACCGTGATCGCCGAGCAGAACGGCCGGCGCGAGGTGGGCAGCGGCGGCGGCGGCGGACGCTTCGGCCTGGCCTATTTCACGGACGAAATGATCGCCAGCTATGTGGAGCAGGCCACCTCGGCGGCCCTGACCAATCTGGAATCGCGCCCGGCCCCGGCGGGCACGATGGATGTGGTGCTTTCCAACGGCTGGCCGGGCGTGATGCTGCACGAGGCGGTCGGCCACGGCCTCGAAGGCGACTTCAACCGCAAGAAGACCTCGGCTTTCGCCGGCCTGATGGGCGAGCAGGTGGCGGCCAGGGGCGTGACCGTGGTCGACGACGGCACCATCGACAACCGCCGCGGCTCGATCACCGTCGACGACGAGGGCACGCCGTCGGCCTATAATGTGCTGATCGAGGACGGCAAGCTGGTCGGCTACATGCAGGACCGGCAGAACGCCCGCCTGATGGGCATGAAGGCGACCGGCAACGGCCGCCGGCAGGGCTATGCCTACCGGCCCATGCCGCGCATGACCAACACCTACATGCTCTCGGGCGACCGGGCGCCGGAGGAAATCATCGCCTCGGTGAAGAACGGCATCTATGCCGTCTCCTTCGGCGGCGGGCAGGTGGACATCACCTCCGGCAAATTCGTCTTCGGCTGCACGGAAGCCTATCTCATCGAGAACGGCAAGGTGACGGCGCCGGTCAAGGGCGCCATGCTGATCGGCAACGGCCCCGACGCCATGCGCCGCGTCTCGATGATCGGCAACGACACCAAGCTCGACACCGGCATCGGCAATTGCGGCAAGGCCGGCCAGTGGGTGCCGGTCGGCGTCGGCCAGCCGCATCTGCGCATGGACCAGATCACGGTCGGCGGCACGGCCTGACCCTCGCCGCCATGAGGCAAGCGCACAACAAGCCGTGATCGACGGGGCCTTGACCGGAGTCGCAGGCCCCGTGCTACATTCAGACCCATGCGTTTCGTCAGCAAGTTTTATTTTGCTTTCTTTTGGTTCTCGCACCGCACCGGCGGAGGAGAGGCGAACGCGTAAACGCAAGACAAGCGCCAAGAATCTCCAAGAAACCGCCGGGTGAACCCCCGGCGGTTTTTTTTTGCCTTGGCGCCCCGCCCACCACCCTCACACCTCACAACCGCATGAACGCCAAGACCACCGCCGAACGCTGGTATTCGCCGCAGGACAAGACCAGCGAAACCGACGACCAACGCATTCGAGACATCACGCCCTTGCCGCCTCCTGAGCACCTGATCCGCTTCTTCCCCATCTCCGGCACGCCCATGGAGCGCCTGATCACGGGCACGCGGCAGAAGATCCGCGACATCATGCAGAGCAAGGACGACCGCCTGCTGGTCATCATCGGCCCCTGCTCCATCCACGACCCGGCCGCGGCCCTGGAGTACGCCCGCCGCCTGATGGCCGAGCGCGAGAAGTACGCCGACACGCTGGAGATCGTGATGCGGGTCTACTTCGAGAAGCCCCGCACCACCGTGGGCTGGAAGGGCCTGATCAACGACCCCTACCTGGATGAGAGCTACCGCATCGACGAGGGCCTGCGCATCGCGCGCCAGCTGCTGCTGGAGATCAACCGCCTGGGCATGCCGGCCGGCTCGGAGTTCCTGGATGTGATCTCGCCCCAGTACATCGGCGACCTGATTTCCTGGGGCGCCATTGGCGCGCGCACCACCGAGAGCCAGGTGCACCGCGAGCTGGCCTCGGGCATCTCGGCGCCCATCGGCTTCAAGAACGGCACCGACGGCAATATCAAGATCGCCACCGATGCCATCCAGGCCGCGGCCCGTCCCCACCACTTCCTCTCGGTGCACAAGAACGGCCAGGTCGCCATCGTCGAGACCAAGGGCAACAAGGACTGCCATGTGATCCTGCGCGGCGGCAAGGCGCCCAACTACGACGCCGACAGCGTGGCCGCGGCCTGCACCGATCTGGCCGCCTCCAAGCTGGACCAGCGCCTGATGGTGGATTGCTCGCATGCCAACAGCAGCAAGAAGCACGAGCGCCAGCTGGACGTGGCCCGCGATATCGCGGCCCAGATCCAGGCCGGTGGCAAAAGCATCTTCGGCGTGATGGTGGAGAGCCATCTCAAGGACGGCGCCCAGAAGTTCAGCCCCGGCAAGGACAACCCGGCCCAGCTGGAGTACGGCAAGAGCATCACCGACGCCTGCCTGGGCTGGGACGATTCCCTGCAGGTGCTGGAGGTGCTGAGCCAGGCGGTGCGCGCCGCCCGCGGCTGAAAGCGCGCGAGGCGCCGGCCTCGCTGCGTCAGAATGGAGCCCCTGCCCCACAGCCCAGGAGACATGTCATGCGCAGCGAGGTGAAGCTGGTGTTCGGCCCCGGCCAGGAACTGGATCTCAGCGTCGATGCCGCCGAGGTGCTCGGCTTCGAGGCCGCCCGCCGGTGGCTGGATGATCAGTTCGTCAAGCATGGTTGCGAGCCCATGCGCGGCAGCGGCAAGGTGCTGATCGCCGACAAGGTGCTGGCCGTGGCCGCCGCCCTGGGACCTCAGGGCCTGGCCGATCCCGCCGTGGGCCTGGACTATGCGCGCGCCACCGTGGGCGCGCTCAGCAAGGCCCTGGTCAAGGTGGATGTGCCGCGCCTGAGCGTCTCGTACTGAGGCCGGCCACTGCGCCGACGCGTCAGCGCAGGCGCAGCATCTCCAGGGCCGGCAGCTGCCAGCCCCAGTGCAGGGCCGCCAGGCGCAGGGCGGCCACGCCCAGCATGCCGGCGATGAAGGCGCGCCGCGGCGCCACGCCCAGGGCCTTGAGCCCGAAATACAGCACGATGCCGCCGATGGCGGCCGTGGCATAGATGTCCTTGCGCAGCAGCAGGGGGGCCTGACCGCTGAGCAGATCGCGCAGCACGCCGCCGCCGGTGGCGGTGAGCACGCCCATCAGCAGGGCCGGCAGGCGGCGCAGGCCGCGCTCCTCCGCCACCTCGGTGCCGCACAAGGCGAAGAGGGCCAGACCCAGGGCATCGGCGAGCTTGAGCACCTGCAGACCATGCTCAGGGAAGGGCCCCAGGGCCAGGGTGGCCAGGGCCGCCGCGATGATGACCAGCAGATAGCGCGGGTCCTGCAGCCAGAACACCGGATGGCGGTTGAGCAGCAGGTCGCGCAGGGTGCCCCCGCCCACGGCCGTCATGGCGGCCACGACCAGCAGGCCGAACAGATCCAGCCCGGCCTGCATGCCGGCCAGCGCACCGCTGACCGCGAAGACGGCGACCCCCAGCAGGTCGAACCAGTAGATGATGATCACCGGCGCAAGTGTAGGGTCTTGAAATGGCGTGCGCCGCCCCCAACTCCCTCGCCGCACGGCGCAGCAGCGCCGACTCACCAAGACATGCCACTCACGCAAGCCATGGAAAAACAAACCCATTCCTTCCAGGCCGAGGTCAAGCAGATCCTGCACCTGGTCACCCATTCGCTGTACTCCAACAAGGAGATCTTCCTGCGGGAGCTGGTCTCCAATGCCTCCGATGCCTGCGACAAGCTGCGCTTCGAGGCCCTGGACAACGCGGCCCTCTACGAGGAGCAGCCCAATCTGGAAGTGCGCGTCAGCTTTGACGAGGCCGCCCGCACCGTGACCATCAGCGACAACGGCATCGGCATGAGCGCCGAGGAGGCCGTGGCCCATCTGGGCACCATCGCCAAGAGCGGCACGCGCGAGTTCATGGCCAAGCTGGAGGGCGACCAGAAGAAGGACGCCAACCTCATCGGCCAGTTCGGCGTGGGCTTCTACTCCGGCTTCATCGTGGCCGACCGCATCACGGTCGAGTCGCGCCGCGCCGGCTTGCCGGCCGAGCACGGCGTGCGCTGGAGCTCCGAGGGCACGGGCGACTTCGAGGTCGAGACCATCGCGAAGCCCGGCCGCGGCACCGATGTGATCCTGCATCTGCGCGAGGGTGAGGACGAGTTCCTCAAGACCTGGCGCCTGAAGTCCATCATCGGCAAGTACAGCGACCACATCTCCCTGCCCATCCTGATGAAGAAGGAGGAGTGGGACGCCGAGGCCGCCAAGCAGGTGCTCAAGGACGAGTGGGAGAGCGTCAACAAGGCCTCCGCCCTGTGGGCGCGCAGCAAGAGCGAGGTGACGCCCGAGCAGTACGAGGAGTTCTACAAGCAGATCTCCTACGACACCGAGGCCCCGCTGGCCTACACCCACAACCGCGTGGAAGGCCGCAGCGAATACACCCAGCTGCTCTACATCCCCAAGAAGGCACCGTTTGACCTGTGGAACCGCGACAAGCGCGGCGGCGTCAAGCTCTATGTGAAGCGCGTCTTCATCATGGACGATGCCGAGGCCCTGATGCCGGTCTATCTGCGCTTCGTCAAGGGCGTGATCGACTCGGCCGACCTGCCGCTGAACGTCTCGCGCGAGCTGCTGCAGGAAAGCCGCGATGTGAAGGCCATCCGCGAGGGCTCCACCAAGCGCGTGCTCTCCATGCTGGAGTCCCTGGCCGATAACGAGGACGCCGCCGAACGCGCCAAGTACGCCGAGTTCTGGAAGGACTTCGGCCAGGTGCTCAAGGAGGGTGTGGGCGAGGACCATCAGAACCAGGAGCGCCTGGCCAAGCTGCTGCGCTTCGCCTCCACCGAGGCCGACGAGGGCGTGTCCCTGGCCGACTACCTCAAGCGCATGAAGGAAGGCCAGGAGGCCATCTACTACATCACCGCCGACAGCCTGCAGGCCGCCAAGAACAGCCCGCAGCTGGAGATCTTCCGCAAGAAGGGCATCGAGGTGCTGCTGCTGGTGGACCGCGTGGACGAGTGGATGCTCTCCCACCTCTACGAGTTTGAGGGCAAGCCCCTGCAGTCCGTGGCCAAGGGCGCCGTGGACCTGGGCAAGCTGCAGGACGAGGAAGAGAAGAAGAAGGCCGAGGCCGCGGCCGAGGACCTCAAGCCCCTGCTGGACAAGCTCAAGGACACGCTCAAGGCCCGCGCCAAGGACGTGCGCGTCTCCACCCGCCTGGTGGATTCGCCGGCCTGCATCGTGGTGGAAGAGGGCGATATGAGCGGCCATCTGGCCCGCCTGCTCAAGCAGGCCGGTCAGGCCGCGCCGACATCCCTGCCCACGCTGGAGATCAATGCCGAGCATGCCCTGGTCAAGAAGCTCGAGGGCGCCGGCGAGCGCTTCGAGGACCTGGCCCAGGTGATCTTCGACCAGGCCGTGCTGGCCGAGGGCGGCAGCCTGGAAGACCCGGCCGCCTATGTGAAGCGCGTCAACGCCATGCTGCTGGGCTGAGCGCGCGCTCGGCGTTTTCCCTGCCCGTCCCGGGCGCCGGCGATGAGCCGCACTATCATCGCCGGCGGCCTGGGGAGGGCCTGTGATGAAGACAAGACGCCAAGATCGCGATACGCATCGCTTCAATGTTCCGCACCGGCTGTGCGCCGGCACCCTGGGCCTGATCCTGGGCCTGGGAAGCTGGATGCCGCTGGCCCTGGCGCAGCAGGCCACCGCCAGCAAGCCGGCCGCGGCCAAGTCCGCAGCGGCCAAACCCGGCAACGGCAATCCGACGGCGGCCGGCTTCAGCATCACGCCGCGTCCGGCCTGGGTGCAGGCCGTGAGCCTGGAGGGCCTGCCCGGCCTGCCCTCGGCACCCGTGCAGGTGCTGCTGATGGACGACCAGACCCGTGTGGGCGCGCCCGGCGGCACCGTGCGCTACCAGCATGCGCTGCGCCAGATCAATAGCAGCGCCGGCCTGGAGGCCGGGTCACAGATCGAGTTCGTCTTTGACCCCAGCTACGAGCGCCTGCAGATCCATGAGCTGGTGATCTGGCGCGAGGGCAAGCGCCTGGACCGGCTGGACCGCAAGGCCGTCAAGCTGCTGCAGCGCGAGACCCAGCTGGAGCGCCAGATCGTGGACGGGCGCGTCACCGCCTCCATCGTGCTGGAAGACCTGCGCGTGGGCGACCGCGTGGAATGGTCCGCCTCCCTGGTGGGCGACAACCCGGTCTTCGAGGGCCGCTTTGTCGATACCCAGTGGCTCAGCGCCAGCCGCGGCCCGGTGGGCCTGGTGCAGCGCCGCCTGCTGGCGCCGGCCGAGCGCAAGATCCGGCACCGCGTGGCCGTGCCCGGCGTGGAGCTCAGCGAGCCGACCCGCGGCGACGGCCTGCGCGAGACCGTGCTGCGCCGCCGCGCCGTGCCGCAGTTCCGTTACGACCCTTTGGTGCCGGCCGAGGACAACTACGCCGATCTGCTGGAGTGGAGCGAGTTCGAGAGCTGGGGCGAGGTGGCCGCCTGGGCCGAGCGCCAGTTTGCGCCGGCCCTGCGCGAGCGCGAGCCGCTGGCGGCCAAGGCTGCCGAGATCCGCGCAGCCAGCAGCGATCCCGAGCGCCGCCTGGAGCTGGCCCTGGACTTTGTGCAGAAGGAGATCCGCTACTTCGGCACCGAGATCGGCGCCTCCTCGCATCGCCCGGCCGGCGCGGCCCAGCTCATGCGCCAGCGCTTCGGTGACTGCAAGGACAAGGCGGCCCTGCTGGTCAATCTGCTGGGCCAGCTGGAGATCGAGGCCCAGCCGGCCCTGGTCTCCACCACCTTGCGTCGAGGTATGGACAAGCGCCTGCCCAGCCCCTTGAACTTCGACCATGCCATCGTGGCCGTCAAGCGGGGCGAGGGTTGGCTCTGGCTGGACGCCACCCGTTCCTTGCAAACCGGACCGGCCAGTGAGCGCGCGGTGTCGGGCCTGAGCCCGGCCCTGCTGGCGCGTTCCGGCGAAAGTGCGCCCCTGGCCACGCCTCTGGCGCGCGATCAGCTGCGCGCCGAAGTGCGCGATGTCTTCAGCTTTGCACGGCTGGCCGAACCTGGCGAGCTGGTCTCCGAGGCCGTGTACTACGGCGAGGTGGCCGAGAACCTGCGCATGGCGCGGGCCTCCCCAGCCTCAGGAGGCTTTCGACGCCTTGCTGATGGGCGATCTGGCGCGGGCCTATCCGGCCTATCAGCGCCAGGGTGCGGTGCAGGTGGAGGATGTGCCGGGGCGCAATGCCCTGCGCATCACCCAGCGCCTGCGCGCCCATGGTGACACCTGGCGTCTGCTCAGCAAGGGCGTGATGGCCACCGATGTGGCCGTCTCTGGCGTGATGGGTCCGCTGCGTCTGCCCGATATGACGCCGCGGGAGCTGGCCCTGAACGTGAGCCTGCCCGGCAGCTACCGCCATCTGGTGCGCTTCGAGTTTGCCGAGCAGGCCTATGCGCGCGAGAGTGAGTCGCCCTTTGCCGAGAGCAATGAGTTCTACGAGCTGCGCCTGCGCAGCAAGGGCGGCCCGCGTTTCGGCGAGTTCAATGCCGAGCTGCAGCTCAAGGCCGACCGCATCGAAGCCGCGCAATGGACCCGCTACCGCGACGCGCTGCAGAAGCTCTGGCCGCGCCTGGCCACCCAGCTCACCCTGCCGGTGATGGCGCCCGAGCGGCTGGAGGACTTCCGCAGCGCCAGCAAGGTTCTGAGCGAGCGTCTGCGCAGCGGCCAGCCCAAGGTCTCCACGCAGGTCCAGGCCAATGCGCACTACGACCTGCTGGCCCAGGACCAGATCCTGGCCAGCAAGCGCCTGCCGCCCAAGCTGCAGGCGCGGGTGCAGATGGAGCGCGGCCAGAGCCTGGATCATCTGGGTCAGCATCAGGCCGCACGCCAGGCCTTCGAGAGCGCCCTCCAGCTGGACCCCGCCCTGAGCGAAGCCCAGGCCAGCCTGGCCGTCAATGCCCTGATCCGCGGTCAGGATGTCGAGGCCCAGCGCGCCGCCGAGCAGGCCCTGCAGCTGGCCCCGCATGAGCTGGCGCCCCGCTACACCCGGGCCCAGGCCCGCTATATGGCCGGTGACTTCGCCGGTGCCAGCGAAGACCTGCGCGCGCTGCTGCGCGGCGGCACGGGCAGCGAGACCGAGCGCGGCTACCGCGGGCTCTGGCTCTTCCTGGCCGAGCAGGCTCAGGGGCAGGACGGCCGGGTGGCCACGGCCGATCTGGTCGTCAGCAGCGACCGGCCCGCCTGGCCCATGCCCCTGCTGCGCATGCTGCGCGGCGAGCTGAGCCTCAAGGAAGCGCAGAGCCAGGCCGCGGCCGACAAGGCCGAGCAGGCCGGGCGCGAATGCGAGCTCTATTTCTTCGCCGCCCAGAAGGCGGTGCTGGAGCGCGATACCGAGCAGGCCCGCCGCTGGCTGGACCGCAGCCTGGCCACCGGGGTGCTGGAGTTCATCGAGTACGGGCTGGCACGGCGCGAGCGTGAGCGCCTGAAGTAGGCAGAAGGGCGAGGGCTGACGGGCGTGACAAGCGTTTCGGGCGCCCTGCTGCTGCCCGACCTTGCGCCTTTGCCGGCAAGCTGCGCGCCTTCAGCCCGACCCGAGATCAAGCCCGAGTTGGCGCAGGCTTTGGAGACGCGGTGATGGGCGTCTATTGCAGCCCTTAAGCGTCCCAGAACTTGTACTCTTCCTCGTCGGCGCCGCCCTGCATGGGCAGGCCGCCGGCCAGGGGCTGGGGCTGCATGGCTTCCAGCTGTTCGCGCAGCTTGACTACCTGGTCGCTCCAGTAATTGCTGCTGCCGAACCAGGGGAAGGCGGCCGGGAAGGCGGGATCGCCCCAGCGGCGGGCCAGCCAGGCGCTGTGGTGAATCATGCGCAGGGTGCGCAGGGGTTCGATCAGGCGCAGCTCGCGATGGTCGAATTCGGCCATGCTCTCGTAACCCTCCAGCACGCAGGCCAGCTGGCGGCGCATGCTCTCGGCATCGCCCGAAAGCAGCATCCACAGGTCCTGCACGGCGGGGCCGGTGACGGCGTCGTCCAGGTCCACGAAGTGGGGACCGCGGTCCGGCGTCCAGAGGATGTTGCCCGGGTGGCAGTCGCCGTGCAGACGCAGCAGGCCCAGTTTCGGGGTCTCGTCAAAGGCGCGCTGGATGGCGTCCAGGCAGCGGCGCACGGCGTCTTCCCAACTGGGGCGAATCTCCAGCGGCATGCTCTCGTGAGCCAGCAGCCAGTCCAGGGCCTGCTGTCCCGGCAGGGCGCTGGCCCAGCTCTGCCGGTGGGCAAAGGGCCGGCTGCGGCCTACGGCGTGGATGCGGCCCAGGTAGCGGCCTATCCAGGTGAGCACCTCGGGGTCTTCCAGCTCGGGCGCGCGGCCGCCCTGGCGCGGCGTGACGGCAAAGCGCTGGCCGCGGTAGTGAACCAGACTGCTGGCGGGCTCGCCCAGGGCCCAGGGCGCGGCCACCGGGATTTCGGCGGCCTGCAGCTCGCGGGCGAACTCATGCTCTTCCAGGATCTGGGCATCGCTCCAGCGGCCGGGGCGGTAGAACTTGGCCACCGCGATCCGGCCGTCTTCCAGATGCACCTGCAGCACCCGGTTCTCGTAGGAGTTGAGCTGCAGCAGGCGGCCGTCGCCATAGAGGCCCACGCTTTCCAGCGCATCGAGCATGAACTCGGGCGTGAGGTCGCGGAAGCTGGTGTCGCTGAGGCTGGGCAGGGTCAAGAGATGAAAAACGGCGCCCGCGGCGCCGTTTGCAAAGAGTGGCGGGGCAGGGCCGCAGTCTAGCGGTGCCCGTAGCGCGGTGAATCCACCACCACGCCCACGATGTCGTTGGGCGCCTCGTCGGGGTACTGGGAATCGGCGCCCAGGGGCTCGGCGAAGGGGCGGCTGTTGCGAAAGCCGGGGCGGCTGCCGGCCAGGCTGTCGTAGCGGCTGTCGGGGCTGAAGAAGGAGTCGTGGAAGACGGCCGAGTCCTGCCAGAGGTTGTCGCGGCGGTTGCCGGCGCGGCGCGCGGTCGGCTGGGGGGCGTGGCCGTGGTGCATGGCCGGCGGAGGCGCCGATTGCGGGCCGCGGTTGGCGGCGCCGCTGAAGGGCACCAGCAGCTGCAGCTCGGCGGCGCTGGGCAGATTGTCGATGGGGCAGCGCAGATAGCGCACCCGGCAGGCGCTCAGCACCGACTGCTTGATCTGCAGGCTGCGGCTGGAGGCCTGACGCTCGCTGTCCAGATCGATGGCGGCCAGCACGCGGCCGTTGGGGCTGCAGATGGCGAAGCTCACATGGGTGGCGCCCAGCAGATCGAACCAGTAGCGCACCTGGCGTGCCTCGGTGGGCTGGCAAAAGCGCACCAGGGGCAGCTTGGAGAGGATCACGTGGTGGGGCAGGGCCTCACGCAGCAGGCGGTAGACCCGGCGCTCGTCGGTGCTGAAGACCGGGCGCGGGCTCAGAGACCACTCCGTGGGCAGCGGCTTGGTGCCCTGGCCGGGGCGACGCAGCAGCCAGAGCACGGCCATGACGACAAATCCCAGGCCGAACACCAGCGCAATGATCCACGGAATAGTGGTTTGCATCCCTCGTGATCTCGTTGGTTGTTGGCGCCATCGGCGCCTTAGCCAAGAAATGTAACTGAATTTTGTGACATTCCTCCCCGGGCCTTCCCCCAGACGCGGGGTGACAAATGTCCCAGTCCGACGCGGGTTTAGCGGCGTCGGCGTGGTGTCGGGGCGGGGTACTTCGGGGACTGTCCCCGCCGGCCTGAGCGGGCGCATGCGAGCGGGGACTGACTTACTGCTTGGCGGCCTTGCCGCTGTCCTCGAACTTGGACTTCACCTCGGCCACGCCGTCGATGATGTCGCCCAGCACCCGGATATGGCGCTTGAACTGGAAGTCCAGCTCGGCCATATGGCGCTCGATGGCCTCGCCCACATGGGAGGCCACGGTGTCTGGCGGCAGGCGCAGCCAGGCCTCGGACTCCGAGCCGTCGCGCTCTACCTTGGCGCCGGCCTTGCGCGCGATCTTGAGCATGGGCGCGTTTTCGCTGAGCGCGTGGATGAACAGGGTCTCGATGCCGCGGTTGCGCGCATGCAGGGCGGCGCGCTCGAAGAGCCGGGCGCCGAAGCCACGGCCACGTGCCTTGTCCAGCACCGAGACGCCGAACTCGGCCATGGCCGGCTTGCCCTGGCGCTGCGGCGTGGGCTCGTAGGCCAGGTGCGCCATGGCCACCAGCTGCAGGCGGCGGTTGAAGATGCCCAGCAGCTCGTCGCGCTCGAAGTTCAGGCCGGCCACATAGCGGGTGATCTGCTCGTCCGAGGCGGAATAGCCGAAGCGCAGATAGCGGTCGCGCTCGGACAGGCTCAGCAGATGGTCGCGGATGCGACGGCGGTGACGCCGGGCCAGGGAGCGGATGGGCACCCAGGAGGACAGATGCTGCAGCGGCGCCCAGGGGGTGGGCGACGGGGCGGAGGGCTCTGATTCGCTCATGGTGATGCCTACGTAATTACCCGTATGGTAGCCCAGGCCTCGGGTCTTGGGCGCCCGATTGCTCGGACTTTTGCCAGATCGGGCCGGATGCGATACACTCGCGGGCTTTCCCGGATTTGGTTGCGGGAGAAGTCTTGCTGGGCCTGAGAGGCCGCCGGCGAGGCGCAGGCGTGAAAACAGCGGGAACGGAAACGGGACTGCAAGCACGCAGGCGGCTCGCCAATAAGCGGCACCGATGACGCAAGACCGAAAACAGTACAGCCAGCCGACCTCCGGTATCGCTCGGGCCTCGTGCCCTGATGCCGGTTAATTGAGAGAACCTCATGAAGACCTTCAGCGCCAAGCCGGCCGAAGTGACGCACGAGTGGTTTGTGATTGACGCCACCGACAAGGTGCTCGGACGTGTTGCCAGCGAAGTGGCACTCCGTTTGCGCGGCAAGCACAAGGCCACCTTCACGCCCCACGTCGACGACGGTGATAACGTCATCGTTATCAACGCCGACAAGGTCGTCTTCACCGGCAAGAAGTACTCCGACAAGAAGTACTACTGGCACACCGGTTACCCGGGCGGCATCTACGCCACCAAGTTCAAGGACATGCAAGCCAAGCACCCGGGCCGCGCCCTGGAGAAGGCTGTCAAGGGCATGCTGCCCAAGGGTCCGCTGGGCTACGCGATGATCAAGAAGCTGAAGGTGTACGCCGGTGATACCCACCCGCACGCCGCTCAGCAGCCCAAGCCTCTGGACATCTAAGGAGCGGCAATGATCGGAAACTGGAACTACGGTACCGGCCGCCGCAAGTCGTCGGTCGCTCGCGTCTTCATCAAGAAGGGCACGGGCCAAATCATCATCAATGGTCGCACGATCGAGCAGTACTTCGGCCGTCAGACCTCGATCATGGTGGCACGTCAGCCCCTGGTCCTGACCAACAATGGCGAGGCCTTCGACATCAAGGTCAACGTCCACGGTGGTGGCGAGTCCGGCCAAGCCGGTGCTGTCCGTCTGGGCATCACCCGCGCGCTGATTGACTACGACGCAGCCCTGAAGCCCGAACTGAGCCGCGCCGGCTTCGTCACGCGTGATGCGCGTGAAGTCGAGCGTAAGAAGGTCGGTCTGCACGGCGCCCGTCGCCGCAAGCAGTTCAGCAAGCGCTGATCCCGGCCTGTCGACCTGCCCTCGTGGTGGGTCGCTTGCTCGACAAGGCCGCTGCCGCAATGCAGCGGCCTTGTTTCATTTGGGCCCGGCCCCAAAATATCCCCAGTCTGCATACATGTCCGTTTACGTGGACAATCGCGGCAAGAACCATTCCACAGGAAATGCTATGAGCGCAGTTCTCGAGACCTCCACCGCTGGCGCCGGCGATATGCCCGTGCCGCTGATCTTTACCGACAGCGCTGCCGAGAAGGTGCGCGACCTGGTGGCCGAGGAAGGCAATCCGGACCTGAAGCTGCGTGTGTTTGTGCAGGGCGGCGGCTGCTCCGGCTTCCAGTACGGTTTCACTTTTGATGAAGCCGTGAACGAAGACGACACGCAGATGAGCAAGAACGGCGTGACCCTGCTGATCGACGCCATGAGCCTGCAGTACCTCACCGGTGCCGAGATCGACTACAAGGAAGACCTGCAGGGCGCGCAGTTCGTGATCAAGAATCCGAACGCCACCACCACCTGCGGCTGCGGCTCGAGCTTCTCGGTCTGAGCCCCATCAGGGCGTCGTCGCTGCCCTGTGAAAAGGCCGCCCTCGGGCGGCCTTTGTCATGCTGGGCTCAGGCATCGGTCATGCCGGATGCAGGGCGCCCAGCACGCGAGGGCCGGCGGCGCCGGTCACGGCCGGCAGATTGCCCGGCAGGCGCTGCACAAAGCGCTGGGCCAGCCAGGCGAAGGCGGCGGCCTCCACCTGCATGGGCGGCAGGCCGCGTGCGGCGCTGCTGAGCACGCGCTGCTGGGGCAGCAGGGCCTGCAGCCGCTGCATCAGGCGGCCGTTGAGTGCGCCGCCGCCGCAGACCAGCAGCTCGGCGCCGGGCTCGGCGCCCAGGCGCAGGCAGTCGGCAATGCTATGAGCCGTGAGCTCCAGCAGGGTGGCCTGCACATCTTCCGGGCGGGCCTGGTTGGCATCACCCAGGCGCGCGGCCAGCCAGTCGGGATTGAAGAGGTCGCGCCCGGTGCTGCGCGGCGCCGGTCGGGCGAAGAAGGGTTCGTCCAGCAGGCGCTGCAGCAGCTCGGCGAGCACTTGCCCGCTGGCGGCCCAGGCGCCATCGGCGTCATAGGCCTGACCGCGGTGGCGCTGCACCCAGAAATCCATCAGGCAGTTGCCCGGGCCGCAGTCATAGCCCAGGCTTTGGCCCTCGCGCTCCAGCACGCTGATATTGCTGATGCCGCCGATATTGAGCACCAGCACCTGGGCATCGCTGCGACCGAACAGTGCGCGGTGGAAGGCGGGCACCAGGGGGGCGCCCTGGCCACCGGCGGCCACATCGCGGGCGCGCAGATCGCAGACCGTGTCCACGCCCGTGAGCTCGGCCAGCAGGGCGCCGTTGAGCAGTTGCAGGGTGTAGCCGCAGCCGTCGAACTCGCCGGGGCGGTGGCGTATGGTCTGGCCATGGGCGCCGAGGGCGCGCACGGCGCCGGGTGCGAGCCGGTGTGCTTGCAGCAGGCGCCGCACCAGATCGGCATAGGCGCGGGCCAGGCCATTGCCGGCCAGGGCGCAGCGGTGGGCCTCGTTCTCGCCGGGGCTGTTCAGGGCCAGCAGCTCGGCGCGCAGTGCCGGCTCAAAAGGCTGGTGCTCGTGGCCCAGCACCTCGAGGGCGGCGCCCTGCGGGCCGGGAAAACGCGCCAGCACGGCGTCCACCCCGTCCAGCGAGGTGCCGGACATCAGGCCGATGAAGAACTCGCTCACGCGCGGGCTCAGTCCGCGCCGCTGACGCCCACGCCCATGGATTCGGCGGCCGAGAGCTGGTTCTTGACGCTGGCCACGGTGGCCTGGAATTGCGTCTTGGCGGTGGCGGGCAGGGTGATGGCCTCGGAGGCGCGGGCAATGATGCGCGGGTCCTGGTGCTGGCCCTTGACGCGGAACTCGAAGTGCAGGTGCGGGCCGGTGGCCCAGCCCGTAGCGCCCACGGCGCCAATTTTCTGGCCCTGCTCGATGCGCTGGCCCTTCTTCACGTCGATGCGGCTCAGGTGGGCGTAGACCGTCTGGCGATCGCCGCTGTGGCGCACATGGATGACGTTGCCAAAGCCGTTCTGCCAGCCGGCGAACTCCACCACGCCGTCGCCCACGGTGCGCACCGGGGTGCCGGTGGGGGCGCCGTAATCGGTGCCCAGATGGGCGCGCCACTTCTGCAGGATGGGGTGGAAGCGCATGGCGAAGCCCGAGGTCACGCGCGAGAATTCCATGGGGCTGGCCAGGAAGGCACGGCGCTTGCTCTGACCGTCGAAGCCGTAGAAATTGCCCTTGCCGCTGGCCGGGTCCTTGAACCAGACCGCCGAATGGCTCTTGCCGTTGTTCACGAACTCGGCGGCGATCACGCGACCGCTGGCCTGGCCCCAGTTGATGGGCTCGCCATCGGCGCTCAGGCTCTCGAACACCACCGAGAAGCGGTCGCCCTTGCGCAGCTCGCGGTGGAAGTCGATGTCGCCCGAGAACATATCGGCCATCTGCGAGGCCACGGCATCAGGGATGCCCGCCTCATCGGTCGCGACGAAGAGCGAGCTGCGCACCGTGCCGCTGCCCAGGCGCACCTGGGGCTGCAGCGGGGCGGTTTCCAGCTTGGCGCTGAAGCCCTGGCCCTTGCGTTCGATGCTCAGGCGGCTGAAATGTGTGGCCTGCTGCTCGGCCAGCTCGGCCGGAAAGCGCACCACCATGCTGTGCACCGTGCCGTCGGGCTCGGCGCTGAGCTGCACCATCTTGCCCACGCGGCCCTTGAGCACACGCTGGCCCAGCGGGTCGCTGCGCAGGAAGGCGGCGGCGGCCGGGTCGAAGGCGCCCATGCGGCGCAGCAGGGAATCGGCGGTATCGCTGGCGCGCGTCACATCGTTGCGCACCAGGGCCAGCTCGTGGGTGGCCAGGGCCGTGAGCTGCTCTTCCAGGTCCAGGGTCTGCACGGACTCGGTGATCACGCGCTGCGGCAGGTCCTCGGCATCGGGGGCCAGCGGCGCGATACCGAAGGCGGTGATGGCAAAGCCGCCCAGCAGACCCACCACGGTGGCGGTGAGGGCGCGGGGGTGGCGGGCCGCAAAGGCCTCCGTCCGCGTCAGGGTCTGCTTGAGTTCGTTTTTCCAGTCAGTCACGCTAAGAAACCTGGGGCCTTGTTGTTTTGGCGTCCTCGCGGGCGCCCCTCGCAGCCAGGGATGGCCGGAGCCCTCCACTAGAATTCGACTTCGCGCCGTCACCCGTTCAGGCGACGCGCGCGCAAAAACAGCGGCGAGTATACCGACGCGATCTGCGCGTCAACGCCAAGAAAACCCGATAAATCAAGGCTTTACATTCAGCCTGCGCCCACTTCTGCATCCACCATGTCCGAATCGCGAACCCCTGCCGCCGCTCCGTCCCCCGCACCGGCCGAGGCGCCGCGATACCCGGTCACCGACAAGGTGCGCGAGGCCCTGGCCATCACCCAGCGCGGCGTGGACGAGCTGCTGCCCGAGGCCGAATGGTTGAACAAGCTGGCCCGCGCCGAAGCCACCGGCCAGCCTTTGCGCATCAAGCTGGGCCTGGACCCCACGGCCCCCGACCTGCACCTGGGCCACACCGTGGTGCTCAACAAGATGCGCCAGCTCCAGGAGCTGGGCCACCAGGTCATCTTCCTGGTGGGCGACTTCACCTCCATGATCGGCGACCCCTCGGGTCGCAATGCCACGCGCCCGCCGCTGACGGCCGAGCAGATCAAGGTGAATGCCGAGACCTACTACCAGCAGGCCAGCCTGGTGCTGGACCCGGCGCGCACCGAGATCCGCTACAACAGCGAGTGGAGCGACCCCCTGGGCGCGCGCGGCATGATCCAGCTGGCTGCCAAGTACACCGTGGCCCGCATGATGGAGCGCGACGACTTCACCAAGCGCTATGCCGCCGGCACGCCCATCTCGGTGCACGAGTTCCTCTACCCCCTGATGCAGGGCTATGACTCGGTGGCGCTGAAGAGCGATCTGGAGCTGGGCGGCACCGACCAGAAGTTCAATCTGCTGATGGGGCGCCATCTGCAGGCCGAGTACGGCCAGGAGCCCCAGTGCATCCTGACCATGCCCCTGCTGGAGGGCCTGGACGGCGTCGAGAAGATGTCCAAGTCCAAGAACAACTATGTGGGCATCACCGAGCCGGCCAACACCATGTTCGCCAAGATCCTCTCGATCAGCGATGTGCAGATGTGGAAGTGGTACGAGCTGCTGAGCTTCCGCTCCAGCGCCGAGATCGCCCAGCTCAAGGCCGAGGTGGACGGGGGCCGCAACCCCAAGGACGCCAAGGTGCTGCTGGCCAAGGAGATCACCGCCCGCTTCCACTCGGCCGCCGCGGCCGACGCCGCCGAGGCCGACTTCAACAAGCGCGCCGCGGGCGGCATCCCGGATGACATCCCCGAGCTCAGCCTCGCCGGCGGCGAGATGGGCATCGGCGCCCTGCTCAAGGCCGCGGGTCTGGTGGCCTCCAACAGCGAGGGCCTACGCATGGTGGAGCAGGGCGGCGTGAAGATCGACGGCGGCGTGGTCAGCGACAAGGGCCTCAAGGTCCAGCCCGGCCAGTTCGTGCTGCAGGTGGGCAAGCGCAAGTTCGCGCGGGTGACGCTGACGGCCTGAGCCCGGCGCCCACCCGGTGCCCACCCGGCACCGCGGATCCGGCCCCGTCGCTTCGGCCTCGGGGCCGTTTTTCCTGGGAGGGAGAGGCGATGCAGCAGAGTTTCGAGAGGGCCCTTACGGCCAGTGAGCGTCGCCGCCTGCGGGCCGATCTGGGGCAGCTGGCGCGCCGGCAGGCACCGGCCGCGCTGCGCAAGGAAGTGCTGCAGGTGCTGCTGGCCTCGCTGGTGGTGGGCCTGGGCTTCGGTCTGTTTTCCAGCCATGGGTGGCCGGTCTCGCTGGGGGCCACGCCCCTGGTGGGGCTGCTGATCCTGGTGCTCAGCCGGAGCCCAAGGCTGCGCACCGAGCGCCGTCGCATGCAGCGCTTGCAGGCGGCGCTGGAAGCGGACCGTGCCCAGGTGCGGCACATCATGGCCAGCGGTTTCGTGGAGGTCGAGGAGCTGAGCGACCTGGGCGCCTTCTACCTGTTCCAGACGGGGCCGGACGAGCTGCTGGTGCTGCGCGGCCAGGACTATTACGCCACCGAGGCCTTTCCCTGTCTGGAGTTCGAGCTGGTCACGGTGCCGGATGTGCTCTTCCACATCCGGCCCCTGAGCCCGCGCGTGCCGCCCGCCCAGGTGCTGCCGGCGGCCGCGATGCGCGAGCTGGCCTGGGTCGAAGACGGCCTGGTGCTGCCCGGCCGGCTCGATCAGGCCCTGGCGGCGCTGCGTGCCGCCCGCCCGCCTCAGACCGAGTAGGTGCTAGAGGCCGTGCGGCCGCCGCTGCCAGTCCAGTTGGTGTGGAAGAACTCGCCGCGGGGGCGGTCCACGCGCTCATAGGTGTGGGCACCGAAGTAGTCGCGCTGGGCCTGCAGCAGATTGGCCGGCAGGCGGGCGCTGCGGAAGCCGTCGAAGAAGGCCAGGGCGCTGCTGAAGGCCGGCACCGGGATGCCTTGCTGCACGGCCGTGGCCACCACGCGGCGCCAGCTGGCCTCGCTCTGCTTGATGGCCTGCTCGAAGAAGGGCGCCAGCAGCAGGTTCTGCAGCTGCGGGTTCTGGTCGAAGGCGTCCTTGATATTGCCCAGGAAGGCGCTGCGGATGATGCAGCCGCCGCGCCACATCAGGGCGATGCCGCCGTAGTTCAGCTGCCAGCCGTTCTGCTCGGCCGCCGCGGACATCAGCATATAGCCCTGGGCATAGCTGATGATCTTGGAGGCGTAGAGGGCGCGGCGGATATCGGCCACGAAGGCAGCGCGCTCGGCGTTCTCGATGCGGCGCGAGGCGCCGCCAAAGACCTTGGCCGCCTCCACGCGCAGGCTCTTCATGGCCGAGACGCAGCGGCTGTACACGGCCTCGGCCATCAGGGTGATGGGAATGCCCAGGTCGGCCGAGGAGATCACGGTCCACTTGCCCGTGCCCTTCTGGCCGGCGGTGTCCAGGATCTTGTCCACCAGGGGCGTGCCGTCCTGTTCGTCCTTCTTGGCCAGGATGTCGCGGGTGATCTCCACCAGATAGGAGTCCAGCTCGCCCTGGTTCCACTCGGCGAAGACGGCGCTCATCTCGTCGGGCGTCATGCCCAGACCTTCGCTCATCAGCTGGTAGGCCTCGCAGATCAGCTGCATATCGCCGTACTCGATGCCGTTGTGCACCATCTTCACGTAGTGGCCGGCACCGCCTTCGCCCACCCAGTCGCAGCAGGGGGAGCCGTCGTCCACCTTGGCCGCGATGGCCTGGAAGATGGGCTTCACATGCGGCCAGGCCGCGGCCGAGCCGCCGGGCATGATGCTGGGGCCGAAGCGCGCGCCTTCTTCACCGCCGGAAACGCCGGTGCCGATGTAGTGCAGGCCCTTGGACTCCAGGTACTTGACGCGGCGCGAGGTGTCGTCGAACAGCGAGTTGCCGCCGTCGATCACGATATCGCCCGGCTCCAGATGCGGCAGCAGCTGCTCGATGAACTCGTCCACCGCGGCGCCGGCCTTGACCATCAGCATCACGCGGCGCGGCCGCTTGAGCAGGCTCACCATCTCTTGCACGGAGCGGGCGCCGATGATCTTGCTGCCCTTGGCCTCGTGGGCCAGGAACTCGTCCACCTTGGCGGTGGTGCGGTTGTAGGCCACCACGGTGAAGCCGTGGTCGTTCATGTTCAGGATCAGGTTCTGGCCCATCACGGCCAGCCCGATCACGGCGATATCGCCTTGCGCGGTTTGCATGTTTTGTTTTTCAGCTCGATGGCAAAACCCGAATCCTAGGGGAAACCCGGGCCGATTACCGGGGCCGCGGCGCGTGCCCCGTGGTTTTTTGCGGGCTCAGTGGTTCTTCACACCGGCCGCCACATGGCCGGCGGGCACATGGGCCAGGGCGCTTTCCACATGGCCGATCTGGTCGTCGAAGAAGAAGTCGGGCTCGAATTCGCGCAGGAATTCGCCCTTGGGCAGGCCGCCCAGGAACATGGCCTCGTCCACCTCGATCTGCCAGTCCATCAGGGTGCGCAGGGCGCGCTCATGAGCCGGGGCGCTGCGCGCGGTGACCAGGGCGGTGCGTATGCTCATCGCGTCCTCGCGGTCCTGCTGCAGGGCGTGCAGGGCGGCCAGCACCGGCTTGAAGGGCCCGGCCGGCAGGGGCGTGAGCACGCGCTCGCGCTCATGGGCCTGGAAGGCATCCAGCCCGGCGCTCTGGAAGACCTGCTCGGCCTCGTCGGAGAAGAGCACGGCGTCGCCGTCGAAGGCGATGCGCAGCTCGCGCGGATGCGCCTCCGAGGCCCGGGCCGACTGCGGATGCACCCGCGCCGCCGCCACGCCGGCCGCCAGGGCCGAGCGCACATCGGCCTCGTTGACCGAGAGAAAGAGCTGGGCGTGCAGGGGCCGCAGATAGCGCCAGGGGCTCTGGCCCCGGGTGAACACGCCGCGTTCGATGCCCAGGCCGTAGTGCTGGGCCGACTTGAAGACCCGCATGCCCGAGATCGGGTCATTGCGCGAGAGCACCACCACCTCCACCCGCGGCGGTCGCCCGGCCTCGTTGAAGCCCAGCAGCTTGCGCACCAGGGAGAAGGCCACGCCGGGTGTGGCCGGCGTGTCCAGGCGCTGCTGCTGCAGGGCCATGTAGGCGCGGTCGTCGCCGGCCTCGAAGAGTTCGTTCTCGGCCTCGAAATCAAAGAGGGCGCGCGAGGAAATTGCCACCACCAGGCGGCCGTCCAGGGAGATGGGCATAGGCGCCCATCATAGAAGCAGCTACTGGATGAAGCCCATGGGGCCACGCCGGCCGCCGGCCTCGGGCAGATCCTCGCACAGCACCGTGCCGCGCTGCGCCAGCTTGGCATTGCCGAAGGCCGTCATCCAGGCGCGGCGCATCTCGCGCGGGGCCAGATCGGCCATGCGTTCCAGCACCGCGTCCGAGGGCTCCTCGTCGAAGCGCCGGCCCCAGTCGTGCTGGGCGCGCAGACCCTGGTACAGGCGCAGGGCGATGCGGCGGGCGGCCTCGGCGTCGGGTGCCTCGATCTCGTACACATTCACCCGGTTCAGGATGGGATCGGGGATGCCGCGCGCATCATTGGCCGTGGCCACCCAGATCACCTGGCTGGCATCCACGGCCACCTCGGCAAACTCGTCGGTGAAGCTGCCTGCGGTGTCGTGCTCCAGCAGGCTGTAGAGCGAACCCAGCGGGTCGTAGGCGGCCTCGGCACCGGCCTTGTCGATCTCGTCCACCACCATCACGGGGTTCGCGTAGTCGCCGTCCACCAGGGCCTCGAAGACCTTGCCGGGGCGCGCACCCTTCCACTGGCTGGAGGCGCCGGAGAGGATCCAGCCCGCGGTCATGGAGCTCATGGACACAAAGCCCATGCCCGTGCCCAGCAGTGCGCTGAGCTGGCGGGCGAAATGGGTCTTGCCCACGCCGGGCGGGCCCAGCAGCAGCAGGGGCGTGATCTCCAGCGCGTCGCCGCTGTCCTCGCACAGGGCGATCTGGCGCCGCACATCGTCCAGTACCGGGTGGAAGTTGGGCAGGTCCTCGTAGAGCTCGTTCATGACCGGCAGGCCCGAGGGCTTGACCTGGAAGCGCTGCGGCCCTTTCTCCAGCATGCGCTGGTAGGTGCCGCGCAGGGACTCGTGCTCACGCTCCGGCAGCTTGGCGAGCTTGCGCTCGACCTCGGCGACGCTGAACACGCTGCGCATCTGCGCAATCGGGATGCGCGGGGCGATGCAGGCAATGGCATGACGGGGGCTGCTCATGGCGACTCTCCTGACCCCGGCTGGCCTCGGGGCCTGGCTCCATTCAAGCAAAAGCGAGCCGCGTGCGGTGTAGGAAAAAGCCCTGAACTGCCGAGGATTACCGGCTTTGCGGGCCTGGGGTCCACCCCAGCACGCGCGTGCGCATGGCGACCAAGGCGCGCGCGGCGGGTGCTCTAATTTTTCGATGAACCGCCCCGCCGATCCCATGCCGCCCCAGGACTTTGTCGAGGTCTACGAGGGGGCGCTGGACCCCGCCAGCTGCCGGCAGCTGATCGAGCGCTTCGAGGCCAGCGGCCAGGCGCAGCGCGGCAGCACGGGCAGCGGGGTGGACCTGAGCCTCAAGGACAGCTGGGACATCCAGCTCGACCGCTCGCCCGGCTGGGCCGATGCCCAGCAGCGGCTCAACGAGGCCGTGCTCGGCGGTTTCCGCCACTATCTGCGCCGCTACGCCCATGTGGCCCTGGCTCCACTGCAGCTCAAGCAGCGCCAGCCTTCGGGCGCGCTCACGGTGGTGGATGCCGAGGCGGTGGCCGCCATGAACGATGAGCTGCTGCAGGCCCTGGTGGCCAAGGTCTTTCGCCCCGGCAGCATCAATCTGCAGAAATACCTGGCCGACCAGGGCGGCTACCCCTACTGGCACAGCGAGCAGTACCCCAAGGACGATGGCGGCGAGACCCTGCACCGCGCCCTGCTGTGGACCATCTATCTGAACGAGGACTTCGAGGCCGGCGAGACCGAGTTCTTCTACCAGCAGCGCAAGATCCGGCCCCGCACCGGCAGCCTGCTGATCGCGCCGGCGGCCTTCACCCACACCCACCGCGGCAATAGGCCGCGCGGCGGCCACAAATACATCGCCACCAGCTGGTTGCTCTACCAGCGTGCCGAGGTCTTGTACGGCGGGCGGCGCTAGCCGGGCGGCGTCGGCCGCCCGCGGCCTTACCTACTTCACCCAGGTATTGAGCTGGATGATGGGCAGCAGCACGGCCAGCACGATCATCATCACCAGGCCGCCCATGGCCACGATGAGCAGGGGCTCCAGCAGGGTGGCGGCGGCCATGGCGCGGCGCTGCACCTCGGCGCCCAGCTGGCGCGCGGCGCGCTCCAGCATCTGGGGTAGCTGACCGGTCTGCTCGCCCAGGCGCGCGAACATGGCCAGGATGCCGGGAAAGCGTTTCTTGCCCGCCAGGGCCGAGCCCAGGGGTGCGCCCTCGCGCACTCGCACCAGGGCGTCCAGCGCATCGGCGCGCATGGCGCGGTTGGACAGGGTCTCGGCCGCGGCCTGCAGGGCCTTGAGGATGGGCACGCCGGAGCCGGCCAGCATGGCCAGGGTGGCGGCAAAGCGGGCGCCGTTGTAGCCGCGCGCCAGGCGGCCCAGCAGGGGCAGGCGCAGCAGGCCGGCGTCGAAGCGCTCGCGCAGGGCCGGGCTGCGCCGCAGGGCCCAGCTCAGGCTGCCCAGGCCGGCCACCACGCCGGCCAGCAGGGCCCAGCCCCAGTGGCGCACGAAGTCGCTGATGCCCAGCATGACGATGGTCAGCAGGGGCAGGGCGCGCTTGCTGCTCGTGAAGACGCTGGCGATCTGCGGCACCACATAGCTGACCAGGAAGATCACGATCAGCACCGCGATCAGGGAGACGATGGCCGGGTAGGCCATGGCGCCGATCAGCTTGGCGCGCAGCTCCTGGCGCTGCTCCAGATCGTCGGCCAGGCGCTCCAGCACCGGGCCCAGGGCGCCGCTCTGCTCGCCGGCGGCGACCACGGCGCGGTAGACCTCGTCGAACTCGCGCGGCGCGCTGGCCAGGGCGCGCGCAAAGGGCGAGCCGGCATTCACCTCGGCCTTGAGCTGGGCCAGCAGCTCGGCCTGGCGCTGGTCCTCGGCCTCGTCGGCCAGGGCGGTGAGCGCGCGCTCGATGGGCAGGCCTGAGCCGACCAGGCCCGCCAGCTGGCGGGTCCAGACGGCCAGGCCGGTGGCGCCGAAAACGCGCCGGCGCATGAAGCCCAGGCCGGGGCCGGTCTCGGCCCCCTGCTGCTCCACGGGCTCCACGCCCAGAGGCACCAGGCCCTGGGCGCGCAGCTGGGCGCGCGCGGCGCGGGCGTTGTCGGCCTCCAGCAGGCCGCTGCTGCTGCGGCCTTCGGGGCTCAGGGCTTCGTACTTGAAGGCGGGCATCTCAGTGTCCGCCCGCTTGCACTTGGGGCATGAAGCGCCCGCTCGGGGGCATGCCAAGGTAGTGAGCGTGGGGGCGTGTGCTGATCATCATGCTCAGTCGCGCGTGACGCGCAGGACTTCTTCGGCCGAGGTGATGCCGGCCGTGATCAGGCGCTCGCCGTCCTCGCGCATGGAGCGCAGGCCCTTTTTGCGGGCGGCGGCGGCCAGCTCGCCCTCGGCGGCGCGCTGGTGGATCAGGGCACGCAGCTCCTCATCCACCGTCATCAGCTCGTAGACGCCGGTGCGGCCGCGGTAGCCGGTGTGGCCGCAGCTGGGGCAGCCCACCGGATGCCAGTGGCCATCGGGTCCCTGGCGCTTGCAGTCCTCGCAGAGCTTGCGCACCAGGCGCTGGGCCTGCACGCCCAGCAGGCTGGAGCTCAGCAGGAAGGGCTCCACGCCCATGTCCATCAGGCGGGTGACGGCGCTGGGCGCGTCATTGGTGTGCAGGGTGGCCAGCACCAGGTGGCCGGTGAGCGAGGCCTGGATGGCGATCTGCGCCGTCTCGTAGTCGCGGATCTCGCCGATCATGATCACGTCCGGGTCCTGGCGCAGGATGGCGCGCAGGGCCTTGGCAAACGTGAGGTCGATCTTGGCATTGACCTGGGTCTGGCCGATGCCGGGCAGCTCGTACTCGATGGGGTCTTCCACCGTCAGCACATTGGTGGTGCTGGTGTCCACGGTCTGCAGCGAGGCATAGAGGCTGGTGGTCTTGCCCGAGCCGGTGGGGCCGGTGACCAGCACGATGCCGTGCGGCTGCTGCACCAGCTGCTTGAAGGCGCTGAGCACCTCGCCGCTCATGCCCAGGCCTTCAAGCGTGAACTTGGATTCGGTCTTGTCCAGCAGGCGCAGCACCGCGCGCTCGCCATGGGCCGAGGGCAGGGTGGACACGCGCACATCGATGGCGCGGCCGCCGATGCGCAGCGAGATGCGGCCATCCTGCGGCAGGCGCTTCTCGGCAATGTCCAGCTCGGCCATGATCTTCAGGCGCGAGATCAGGGCCGCGTGCAGGCCGCGATTGGGCTGCACCACTTCGCGCAAGGTGCCGTCCACGCGGAAGCGCACCGAGCTGGCGCGCTCGTAGGGCTCGATATGGATGTCGCTGGCCCCGTCCTTGGCAGCTTGGGTCAGCAGGGCGTTGAGCATGCGGATGATGGGGGCGTCGTTGGCCGCCTCCAGCAGGTCTTCCACGGCGGGCAGGTCCTGCATCATGCGCGAGAGGTCCACCGCGCTCTCCACCTCGCCCACCACCACGGCAGCGCTGGACTCGCTGCCCGCATAGGCGCTGGCGATGCGCTCGCTCAGCGTGGCGCGGGCCTCATGCTCCAGGCGGTCCAGGGCATAGAGGCGCTGGATCTCGGACAGGGTGGACAGGGCCACCTCGGGCGGGGCCCAGAGCGTGAGCTGGTTGCCGTCGTCCTCCAGCAGCACCGCATGGGCCTTGGCATAGGCATAGGGCAGGGGATGGCGGATGGCCATGGTCCGTCGTCCTGTCTCAGTTGCCGCTGGCGGCCGAGGCCGGCTGGGCCGGCGCCGCGGGTGCGGTGCCGGGCAGGGCCGGCAGCACCGGCGCGCCGGTGTCGGGCAGCAGGGTGCTGGCGCGCGGCTGGGCGGCCTGCTGGTTGGCGCGTATGGCCTCGTAGCGGTCCACCGTGAGCTGGTCCAGGCTCTTCTGGTCGCGCATCACCACGGGGCGCAGGAAGACCATCAGATTGGACTTCACGCGCTTGCGGTTCTGGCTCTTGAACAGATTGCCCAGCACCGGGATGCTGGAGAGGCCGGGCACGCCGTCGTCACCATCCTGGTACTCGTCCTTGAGCAGGCCGCCCAGCACCATGATCTGACCATCGTCCACCACCACCGAGGTCTCGATGGCGCTCTTGTCCGTGGTGGGGCCGCTGCTGGAGCTGCTGGTGCTGGAGATGACCGAGGAGTTCTCCTGGTAGATGCTCATGCGCACCGTGCCGCCCTCGCCCACCTGGCTGCGGATGCGCAGGGTCAGGCCCACGTCCTTGCGCTCGATGGTCTGGAAGGGATTGACCGCGCCGGTGCCGGTGCCGGTGTTGGTGAAGCTGCCGGTCACGAAGGGCACGTTCTGGCCGATCACGATCTTGGCCTCCTCGTTGTCCAGCGAAACCAGATTGGGCGTGGAGAGGATGTTGGCCCCGGTATTGGCTTCCAGGAAGTTGGCGATGGCGCCCAGGGTGTAGAAATTGCCCACCTTCTGCAGCAGGCCGATATTCATGCCTTGCGCGAAGCCGCCGTTGCCCACGGCGGTGGCGATGCCGGTGCGGCCGGCCGCGGTGGCGGCCGAGAGATTGACGATGTTCTGGTTGCCGGTGCCGAAATTGGTGCCGATGCCGCCGATGGTGGAGTCGCCCTTGGTGCCGCTCAGGCCCTGCCACTGCACGCCGAACTGGCCCATCTTGCTGGCGTCCACCTTGACGATCATGGACTCCACATAGATCTGGGCGCGCCGGCCGTCGAGCTGGTCGATGGCGGCGCGGATCTGGCGGTACAGGGGCTCGGCGGCGGTGATGATCAGGGAGTTGGTCGAGGGGTCGGCCTGGATGAAGCCGCCGGTCGAGGGGCTGGCCGATGCGGCCACCGGCGTGTTGGCCGCGGCCGAGCCCTGGCCGGTGCTGCCGCTATTGCTATTGCTGCTGCTGGTGCCGCTGCTGCCCACCAGGCCGCTGCTGCCGCCGGCATTGCTGCCGCTCACGCCCTGGCTGATGCCGCCCAGGCTGCTGCCGCCAGGCTGGCCCGCGCTGCCGCCGGCCGCGCTGCCGAAGGCGGCGCGCAGCACCGTGGCCAGCTTCACCGCATCGGCATTCTTCAGATAGACCACGCGGATATTGCCCGCGGCATTGCCGTCCATGCCGGGCTGGTCCAGCTTGTCGATCATGGCGCGCAGCGCGGCCAGGCGGGCCGGATTGGGGGCGCGCAGGATCAGCGCATTGCTGCGCGGATCGGCCAGCACGCTCAGGCCGCCGGCCGCGGTGGCCACGCCCGGCGCACCGCCGCCGGCCCCCGAGTCGGCCAGCTTCTGCACCAGGGCCGCCAGATCGGAGGCCACCGCATGCTTGAGCGGCACCACCTCCAGGTCGGTGCTGCCGGGCGTGTCCATGGCGGCGATGATGCGCGAGAGCCGCTGCAGGTTCTCGGCGTAGTCCGTGATCACCAGGCTGTTGTTGCCCGGGTTGGCGTTGATGGTGTTGTTGGGGCTGATCAGGGGCCGCAGCACCGCCACCAGATTGTTGGCGTTCTCGTGGTTGAGCTTGTAGACCTGGGTGAGGATCTGGTCGCCGCGCTGCTTGCTGCCCTCATTGCCCACGATCACGCCGCCGGTCTGCAGCTTGGCATCGGCCTCGGGCACCACCTTGTAGAGACCACCGGCCTCCACCACCGTGAAGCCCAGACCGCGCAGGCCGGCCAGATAGCTCAGATAGGCCTCGCGCACGCTCATGGGCTGCTCGCTGTAGAGCGTGATCTGGCCCTTGACGCGCGGGTCCACCAGGAACTGGCGATCCATCATCGCGCCCATGGCGCGGGTCACGGCCTCGATGTCGGCGTTGACGAAGTTCAGGGTCACCGGGGTCTGGGCCTTGAGGGCGGGGCCGCGCGGGGCCGCGGTCTGAGCCTGGGCCGCCGGCAGCGCCGGGACCAGCGCGGACAGGGAAACCAGCAGGGGCAGGAGCTTGGCGGTCATGCTCTTATCCGATCGAAATGAGGGAGCGCGCGCCCTGGCGGCGTCCGATGATGTTCAGGAGATTGTTCAGCGCGGCCTCGCGCTCCGGCGCGGCACTGGCCTCGCCCTGGAAGCGCAGGCGCGCATTGCTCAGGCTGCCCTGGCCGCTGAGCAGCAGGGCGCCCTCCAGCGTGCTCAGGCGCAGCGCGGCCACGCCGGCCAGGCCCGGCTCGGCCGCCAGGCTGAAGCGGTAGCTGCCCAGCGGCGCCACCGTGGCCAGGCGCGAGCCCAGATTGACGAAGTCCAGGTCCAGCTGGCCCTGCTGCTGCCAGCGCCCCTGGGCCCATTCCAGGCCGAAGTCGCGCGCCGAGAGCCGCAGATTGCCGCTGAGCTGCAAGGTGTTCCAGGGCGTGCCCAGGCCGCCCAGCCAGGCGGCGGGGAAGCGGGCCAGCCAGGCATCCTGGCCGCCGGCCACGGCCGGCAGGCTCAGGCGAAAGCGGCCCAGGCCCGGCTCCAGGCGCAGGCGCAGCTCGCCATTGAGGCAGCAGGCTTGGCGGGCACGCAGCTCCAGGCCCAGGCCCTGCAGGCCCAGGCGCCATTCCAGGCGGTCGGGCAGCACGCTGGCATCGCGGCTGTCGCGGCCGCCGCCCAGCACCAGCAGGCCCGAGCCGTTCCAGATGCTGCCGCGCGTTTCGGCCAGTTGCAGATGGCCCTGGCTGGCGCGGGCCAGGCCCTGGGCCAGCCAGCTGGCCGGCGCCTGGCTCAGCAGGGCCAGCAGCGCGCCGCAGGCGGCACCGCCCAGCATCCAGGCGCGACTCATGGGGCGCCCGATCCCAGGGCCAGCACCAGGGTGCCGCTGTAGCCGGCGGGGCCGCGCTGCAGGCTGGCTTCCACCGGGCGGGCGCGGGCGGCGCTGCGCACCTCGCCCAGCCAGGTCTGCAGGGCCTCGCTGCTCACGCCGCTGAGGCTGAGCACCGCGCGGTCGCCGCTGATGTTCAGGCGCGCCGCGCTGCCCAGATGGGCGCTGGCCGCTTCCAGGGCCTGGCGGGCCTGGGCCGGCGGCACCGGGGGCAGGGCGCGCAGCTCGCGCGCCTCCAGGGCCAGGGCCTGCATCTGCTGCAGCTGGCCGTCCAGCTGGGCCAGCTGGGCCGGGGCCTGGCGCAGCACGCGCAGGGCCGGGGCCAGCAGCAGGCTCCACAGCAGCAAGAGGGCCAGGGCCGCGCCGGCCAGCTGCAGCAGCTGGCGCTCGCGCGCGCCCAGGGCTTGCCAGTGGCCGCGCAGCTGCTGCCAGGCCTGACGCAGGGCCGGGGCGGAGGGGTTGGACGAGGAACTCATAGGGTGCGGGCCCGGCTCAGGCTCATGCGGCCGTCGGCCAGCTCCAGCTGCCAGCCCTCGCTTTCAAGCTGGCGGCGGAACTGCTGGATCTGGGCCTCGGACCAGCCGCTGGCCGAGAGCTGCAGGCGACCGGTTTCGAAACTCAGGGCCTCCACCGGGCCGCGCTCGGGCGGCCAGGCGGTGGCCGCGGCGGCCAGCAGGGTTTCCAGATCCTGCTCGCCGGGGCGGCCGGCGGCGGCGCGCAGCAGCTCGGTCTCGCGGCGCATCTGCACCGGGGCGTCGAGGATGGCGCGCACCTGGGGGTGGGCGCCGCGCAGGGTGGCGTCCAGGGCGGCGCGGCGTTCCTCCAGCTGGCGGTTCTGCTGCCAGGCCCAGAGATTGAGGCCCAGCAGCTGCACCGCCACCAGGCCGGCCAGGCCCCAGCGCACCGGCTGCCAGCGCGGCGTCATGAACTGGCGCCAGGCCTCGCGCAGGGCGCGGGTGCCGCGCGCGCGCGGGGCCAGCTCGAACTGGCGCAGGTCCCAGGCGCTGTGCAGGGCCTGCAGGGCGCGCTCGGCCTCGGTCTGGGGCGGCACGGCGCTGCCCAGCCAGCGCTCGGCCGCGGCCGCGGCGGCCGGCGTGGCGCTCCAGCGCGCGGCCTGCACCAGGGCGGGCGGGAAGAGATCGCGTGCCAGGCTGCCGGCCAGGCACAGGGTGCTGGCCCCTTCGGCATGGCGCCAGCGCAGCAGCAGGCCCTGGGGGCTGTCCACGAAATGGCCTTGGGCGCTCTCGCCGGGCCAGGACAGGGGCAGCAGCCGGTCCACGAAGACCTGGGCCTGCTCCAGCTCGGTCAGCAGCTCCTGCAGCCAGGCGCGGTGCGCCACGGCTACCCAGCAGCGCTCGCCCGGCTGGGCCTCGGGCTGCAGGGCGAAGTGCAGCTGCTCGGTGTCGTCGAGCAGCTGTTCCTCCAGCAGGCCGGCCAGGGCGGCGCGCAGCTTGCCGCGCGGCACCCGGGGCAGGGTCAGGCTTTGCCAGGAGAGATCGACCTCGGCCGGCAGGGCCAGCACGGTGTCGGCGCGCGGCAGCAGGGCGGCCGGGGCGCGGCCCTGGCTCTGCACATGGCGGCCGTCGGCGCTGAGCACATAGTCGTACTCGCGGCCCGCATCGCTGCGCGCTTCGGCAAGCGGGGCGCCGCGGCCCTGGGCCCGCAGACGGCTGCGCTGGGGCAGGAAGAGGAGGAGGGTGCTCATGTTCGGTGGCGCATTCTAGGAGCAGGGCATGACGCTCCGGTATCGGGACAAGCGTCAGCGCCCGGCCTCGAGCTGCAGATTGACGCGCTCGCGGCCCAGCACCTGCATTTCCAGGTCGCGGCGGCGCACCAGGGTGCGTTCTTCCAGCACCCGCTCCTCCAGCCGCAGCCGGCCGCTGACGAGGAAATAGCTGGAGGCCACGGACGCGCGCTCCGCGCTGAGCACGATGCTGCTGGGCAGTTGCGCCTTGGCGTCTTCCAGATTGCGCAAGGGTGAAGATTGGCGCTGCTGCACCAGGCGCTGGGCCGAGGCCAGGTCCATGCCGTCAAAGAGCGCGGCGATGACCTCGCGCGGCGCGGTGTTCAGGTTCACCGGCGTGGGCGTGGGCAGCAGGGTCAGGTAGGGGCGCAGGCGTTCCACGGTCTCGGCGGTGAAGCCCAGCCAGCGCAGCTGCTCGAGGTTCTGCGGACGAAGCGGGGCGGTGGCGGCATCGGCCTGCTCGGCAAAGGCGGCGCGCAGCTGCGTGATCAGGCGCGCGGCCGTGCCGCCGGCCACGCCCGCGCTCTCGCACAGGCGCTCCAGGGTGCGCTGCTCCAGGGCCGGGTCGGCCGGGCGCAGCACATTGCGCAGGTTGTACTGCGCCTGGGCATCGGCCAGGCTGCCGGAGAGAAAGGCCTCGGGCCCGTCCTCGGCGCTGTTGTTGTTGCGGTCGGCGGCCAGGAAGGTGGAGAGCCGGGCCTCGGCCAGGGGCACGGCCCAGATCTCGCCCAGATGGTCCACCGGCTCGCTGCGGTTGGTGCGAGCGTCCTCGCGCAGGATCAGGCGGGCCCAGTCGAGCGCGCCCTGAAGGATCCAGGCGGACTGGGCGCGCGCCCGGTCGGCCGCCTCGATCTGCACCGCGCGGTACTGGCGCCAGACCATGGCACCGGCCAGGCTGGCCACCAGGGTGACGATGAGCATGGCGGTCAGCAGGGCGGCACCGCGCTGGCGGGCCTGAGGTCCGAGCCGGCTCATGGCTGGGCTCCCAGAAGCACCTGGCGGGTGAGTTCGCCCTGAAGCTCGCCGCCGCCGAACTGCAGCAGCATGCGCACGCCGCTGGGCAGCACGCGGGTGCTGCCGCTGCCGGGGGCGGAGGCGGCCGGGTTGGGCGTGGCCACATCGTCGCTGGACTGGGCATTGCTCCAGGCATTGCCGCGGTAGAAGAACATCTGCCAGCCGCTCAGGCCCTCCAGCATGGTGATCTCGCGGCCCGGGCTTTCCAGGCCCTGCTGGCTGCGGTTCTGGGCCTCCAGCAGCTCGCGCTGGCTTTGCAGGGGCGGGCTCTCCCAGCGGCTCAGGCGCCCATCGCGCAGGCGCCAGGCCACCAGCTGCAGGCCCTCGGGCTGGCGCCGGGTCAGGCGCAGGGCATTGCCGTCGAAGGCCAGGGCATTGACCTGGGCCAGCTCGCTGTCCTGCAGCATGCGCAGGTCTTGTTCCCACTGCACCAGCACCGATTGCAGGCGCTCGCTGCGCAGCAGGCTGGCCTGGCTGATCTCGCGGCCGCGCAGCATGCCGTCGATGCCGCGCCAGCCCAGCACCGCGATCACGGCCATGATCAGCAGCGCCACCAGCACCTCGACCAGGGTGAAGCCCCGAGCGCGCCGCATCAGAAGCGCCCCACGATGGTGGAGAGGCTGAGCAGGGGCAGGCCCTCGGCATTGGCGACTTGGGCGTCCACGCGGCGGAAATTGGGGTTGGGCGTGGGGCGGATCTGCAGGCGGCCGCGGTAGTCGCGGCCCAGCTGACGGCAGCTGAAGTCCTGCTCGCCCACGCCGGGGAACTGGCGGCTCAGGCGCAGCTCCACCAACTGGTTCTCGGCACACCACTGGGCGGCGCTGACCTGGGCCAGGCGCTCGGCGTTGTCGGTCAGGGCGCTGGCGGCCTTGAGGCCGGCCGCCAGGGTGATGCCCACGATGGCCAGGGCCACCAGCACCTCGACCAGGGTGAAGCCGCGCTGACCCGGCGGGTGGCGCCTCATGGCTTGGCCTCTTCGTGCACGGGGGCGAAGGGCGCAAGCCCGTCGGTGGCCAGGGTCAGGCTTTGACTACCCAGGCTCAGGCGCAGGCGCTGTGCGCCGATCACGGGCTCGGGGCCTAGCACCACGGCGCCGGCCCCGCCCAGGATTTCCACCGCCACCGGCTCGCCCAGCCAGCGGCTGGGCAGGGCCATGCGCGCGGGCAGGCCCTCGAAACGGAACTGGGCGCCGCTGCTGTTGTCGGCCACCGGCCGCCAGCGCACCAGCAGGCCGGCGGCGCGCGCCTCGGCCCGGGCGCTCTCGAACAGGGCGGCCAGGCGCTCGCCCTCGCGCTCCAGCTGGGCGGCGGCCGGATCGCGCAGGCCCAGGCTCACCGTGGCCGCGGCAATCGCGATCAGGGCCACCACCACCAGGAGTTCGATCAGGGTGAAGCCGTGCTCGCGGCGCCCGCCGGTCGGCCGGCCTTGGGGGGCGCTGGGCATCAAGCGTCCGCAGGGACGGTGGGTGGCCGGCGCAGCCGCTGGGCAGGGGGTCACTACTTACTGCCAGGACCCGATGTCCGCGTCCTTGCCCTCGCCGCCCGGGCGGCCGTCGGCGCCCAGGCTGTAGACATCGATCTCGCCCTTCACGCCGGGATTGGCGTACTGGTAGGGGCGGCCCCAGGGGTCGTTGGGCAGCTTCTCCACATAGGGCTTCCAGTTGGGCGGGATGGGGCCGCTGCTGGGCTTGCGTACCAGAGCTTCCAGGCCCTGCTCGGCGCTGGGGAAGCGCTGGTTGTCCAGCTTGTAGAGCTTGAGGGCCTGCATCAGATTGTTGACGTCGGTGCGGGCGGCGGTGACGCGGGCGTCATCGGCGCGGTCCAGCACATTGGGCACGACCAGGGCGGCCAGCACGCCAATGATGACCAGCACCACCAGCAGCTCGATCAGGGTGAAGCCGCGCGTGCGGCGCGAGCGGGAGAGAAAGTTTGCGTGCATGGATGCAGGCCGGTTGAACAAGTCGGCTGAATCATAATCGGCGCATGCTTGCGCGATTATTGGCATTTCTTGTCTGGGCCCTGCTGGCGGGCGTTGCGGTTTTCTGGGGCCTGCGCCTGTGGTCGCGCCCCATGCCGCTGCCGCCCCAGGCCGTGCCGGCCCAGAACCAGCCTGCGGCGCGGGGCGATCTGTCCCGTCTGCTGGGCAGCGCCGCGGCCGAGGCGCCCGTGGCCCAGGCGCCGGTGGATGGTCGCATCCGCCTGGTGGGCCTGGTGGCGCCGCGCCAGGCCGATCGGCATGCCGAAGAAGGCGTGGCCGTGATCTCGGTGGACGGGGCGCCGCCGCGCCCGGTGCGCGTGGGCGGCGTGGTGGACGGCGAGCTGCGTCTGCTGGCCCTGGACCGCCAGTCCGCCGCCCTGGGCAGCAGCCCGGGCGTGGTGAGCCTGCGCCTGAACCTGAGCGCGCCTGCGCCCGCGGCCACGGGCAGCTTGCCCCCGGCCCAGAACCTGCCGCCGCCGGGCCTGCCGGTGCAGAACCCCGGTCAGGCGCCGCAAGCGCCGCAATCGCCGGTCCTGCCTGGGGCTGCGGCGGGTCTGCCGGGTCTGGTTTCGGGGCAGAGCGGCCCGGGCATGCAGGCCCAGCCTGGCGAGATGCCGGCGCCGGGTGCACCGGCGCGGGACGCCGCCACGCGCTGAGTTCGCTCGCGCTGAAATCGTCGGGCCTCAGCCGCGGCTGTCGGGGCCGCTCACGGCCTGGGTCAGCAGGGGCAGGGGCTGGGAGTCGTGGGCACCATGGCCGCTGTGCGGCGGGCGTTCGGCCAGATCGTGCAGATCGCTGAGCAGGGCTGCGGCGCTGCGGATCAGGGGCCAGGCCAGGGCCGCGCCCGTGCCGTCCAGGCTTTCCATGCCCAGCTCCAGCAGGGCCGAGGCGTGGAACTGGGCCAGGGCCTCGTCCAGGCCGCGGTGGCTGTGGCTGCGGCAGAAGACCGCGTAGTCGGTGACCGGGGCGGCGATCAGGGCCGCGATGCGCAGGGCCGCACAGGCAGCCATGCCGTCCACGATGATGAGCTGGCGCTTGCTGGCGGCCACCAGCATGGCGCCCACCATCACGGCGATCTCGTGGCCGCCCATGGCGGCCAGCACCTCCAGCGGCTCCTGCAGCTCGCGATGCCGGGCCTGGGCCCCGCCCAGGATCTGCAGCAGCTGGCTGAGCTGGTCCTGGGGCATGTCGGGGCCGGCCACCACGAAGTCGCGCAGGGGCTGGCCGCTGAGCGTGGCCAGCAGCAGGGCGGCGCTTTCCTGCGAGCCCTGGCCCAGGCCGGCGCAGGCGAGCACATTGCCGGCCAGGTTGTCGGCGATCTCCATGCCCACGCGCAGGCCGGCATGGGCCTGCTCCATGCTCATGGCGGCAGCGCTGCGGGCATTGCGGGTGCCATGGGCGATCTTGCGGGCCAGCAGGCGCGGGTGGGGCAGCAGAGGCTCGGCCAGGCCGCAGTCCACCACATGCATGCCCAGGCCCTGCTGCTTGGCGAAGACGGCCAGGGGCAGGCGCTGCTGCAGGGCCAGCAGGGCCTGCTCGCGGCTGCTGCGGCCGTGCAAGAGGCCTATGCCTTCCACGGCGATGCCGTGGTCGGCGGCGAAGAGGGCCAGCGCCGGGTTGCTGAAGCGCGGCGTCAGGCTGCCCTGCACCAGGCCCAGGCGCACGGCCAGGGGCTCCAGCTCACCCAGGCCGCCCGCGATGGCGGCGCGGCGGTCGATGCGCTCGCGCAAGGCCCTTTCCAGCTCGGGATTGGCGGTGGGCGAGATCAGCGACTGGTGGATGGGCATGGCAGGCTGGATTTTGCGGCCTGCCAGGGCCGCGCGTCATCGGCAGCGCCCCCAAGGCCTGGGGGTGGGCTCAGCGCAGGAAGAGCTTGTAGACCGGGTTCTGGCTCTCGTCCTGGTAGGGGTAGTGCAGAGAATCGAGGAAGGCGCGCAGGGCGGCGCTGTCACCGCGCGGCACCTCGATGCCCACCAGGATGCGGCCGTAGTCGGCGCCCTGGTTGCGGTAGTGGAAGAGGCTGATGTTCCAGTCCGGGTGCATGCTGGAGAGGAAGCGCATCAGGGCGCCGGGCCGCTCGGGGAAGGTGAAGCTGTAGAGCCGCTCGCTGCGGGCCAGCTCGCCCCGGCCACCCACCATATGCCGCAGATGCTGCTTGGCCAGCTCGTTGTCGGTCAGATCCTGGGTGGGGAAGCCGTGCTTGATGAAGAGCTTGGCCAGGCGCGCGGCTTCCTCGCGCTTCTGGATGGACACGCCCACGAAGATATGGGCGGACTCGGCGTCGGCGATGCGGTAGTTGAACTCGGTCACGCTGCGCGGGCCCAGCAGCTCGCAAAAGCGCAGAAAGCTGCCGCGCTCCTCGGGGATGGTAACGGCGAAGAGCGCCTCGCGCTGCTCGCCCACCTCGGCCCGCTCGGCCACGAAGCGCAGGCGGTCGAAGTTCATATTGGCGCCGCAGGTGATGGCCACAAAGGTCTGGCCCTTGGCGCCGCTGCGGGCCGCGTACTGCTTGATGGCTGCCACACCCAGGCCACCGGCGGGCTCCAGGATGCTGCGGGTGTCTTCGAACACGTCCTTGATGGCGGCGCAGACGGCGTCGGTGTCCACGATCACGAAGTCGTCCACCAGGGCCTTGGTGATGCGGAAGGTTTCCTCGCCCACCAGCTTGACGGCCGTGCCGTCGGAGAACAGGCCCACATCGGCCAGCTGCACCCGCTTGCCGGCCTTGACCGAGCGGGCCATGGCGTCGGAGTCCTTGGTCTGCACGCCGATGATCTTGATCTCCGGGCGCACGGCCTTGATATAGGCGGCCACGCCCGAGATCAGGCCGCCACCGCCGATGGCCACGAAGATGGCGTCGATGGGGCCGGGGTGCTGGCGCAGAATCTCCAGCGCGATGGTGCCCTGGCCGGCGATCACATCGGGATCGTCGAAGGGATGGACGAAGGTCAGGCCCTGCTCGCGTTCCAGTTCCAGAGCGCGGCCATAGGCGTCGGTGAAGCTCTCGCCGTGCAGCACCACCTCGCCGCCCAGGGCCTGGACGGCGTCGATCTTGACCTTGGGCGTGGTGACCGGCATCACGATGACGGCGCGGCAGCCCAGCTTGCGGGCCGAGAGGGCCACGCCCTGGGCGTGGTTGCCGGCCGAGGCGCAGATCACGCCCTGGGCGCGCGCCTCGGGCGTGAGATGGGCCATCTTGTTGTAGGCGCCGCGCAGCTTGAAGCTGAAGACGGGCTGCTGATCCTCGCGCTTGAGGAAGACCTTGTTGCCCAGGCGCTTGGAGAGATTGCGGGCCGGGTCCAGCGAGGTCTCAATCGCCACCTCGTACACCTTGGCATTGAGAATCCGCTGCAGATAGCTGTTGTCGCTGTGAATCAGCGCGGGGGGCAGGCTGCTGCTGGAGCTCTTGCGAGGGGTGCGGCGCGAGGGGGCGGGGCCGGCCATGAATGCTCTCCGTAGGGTCTATTGCGGCGCAGCATGATAGCCCGGGCCTCCTCAGGGGCATTTCCGGCCGTGCGAGGGCAGCGCCCCACAGACGAAAAAAAGCCCGAGTTCTTGCGAACTCGGGCTGAATCCACCATGGAGGCGGTGGAGGAGACAATCGGTGCAGAGGTCTCAAGACCGATGGCGGGATCGAAATGCTTGCTTTTGGTTCAAATTTCTCTGAAGCGGTGCATTTCGAAAAAATCATGCATCACTTTGGTAAAAACCTCGTTCTGCATTCATCCGCACACGTTTGCGGCTTGTTTCTCTCTGCTTGCTTAGAATTCTAATGGCAAGGCTTGCTGCGCTGCAATATTTTTTTCCGGCGCAAGTGGACGAATTCACGCCATGCTCTTTGAGCCGGATCATGGCGTTTTCACAAAGGACGACGGATGGAATGCACGATCAACTGGATGGGTGCGGACGGCATGGCTTTCGTGGCCGAGACCGGCAGCGGCCATCTGCTGACCATGGATGGCGCGCCCGCCGGCGGCGGCCACAATCTGGCGCCGCGCCCCATGGAGACGGTGCTGGCCGGCACGGGCGGCTGCACCGCCTATGACGTGGTGCTGATCCTCAAGCGCGGCCGGCATGATGTGCGCGGCTGCCAGGTTCAGCTCAAGGCCGAGCGCGCCGAGGTGGACCCCAAGGTCTTCACCAGCATCCACATGCATTTCGTGGTCAGCGGCAAGGGTCTGAACCCGACGGCCGTGGAGCGCGCCGTGGCGCTCTCGCACGAGAAGTACTGCTCGGCCAGCATCATGCTGGCCAAGACCGCGCAGATCACGACCTCGGTGGAGATCGTCGAGGTGTGAGTTCCACCCTGCCGCCGGGAGGCGGCGGGGCCTTGTTCAGATCCGGTGCGCCGTGACCGTCATCAGCTTGGCGGCCAGACGCATCAGGCCCTTGATGGGCATCGGCAGTTCCTGGGCGCCTGCGGCCAGCGCCTCGTCGGCGTGGCGGGCCTCGTCTTCCTTCATCTGCGCCACGATGGCGCGGGAGGCTGCATCGGCCTCCGGCAGGCGGTCCAGATGGCTGGCCAGATGGGCCTCGACCTGGCGCTCGGTCTCCACCACAAAGCCCAGGCTGCGGCGGTCGCCCGCCAGACCGGCCAGACTGCCCAGTGCGAAGGCGCCGGCCCACCACAGGGGGCCGAGGTAGCTGGGGCGACTGCCCAACTGATCCAGACGCTCGCGCGTCCAGGCCAGATGGTCCACTTCCTCCTGGGCGGCATGCCTCAGTTGCTCACGCAAAGCAGCATCCCGGCTGAACAAAGACTGAGATTGATACAGGGCCTGGGCGCACACCTCACCCACATGGTTTACCCGCATAAGGGCGGCGGAAAGCTCTCGCTCGGCAGGCGCCAGGGTGGATGCGGCAGCGGTTTCGGGGCGGGGTGTGGGTCGCGCTCCGGCCGGACGCGCGAAGACGGTTCTCAGGCCCTGATCGAGGCTGGATAGCAGCCGATCAGGCCCACTCAGGCGGGATTGGGCACTCATGAGCGCCAGTGTAGGTCCTCGCCAAAGGGCGGCGAAACCGCGGTTTTTCGGCAGTGAATATGACGTCCGATCATGAACAATTTATGAGCTTTCGGCCTCGTTGCGTGACGACAACGAAGCCCTCGCTTTTGCGCGCCGCACTCTGGTCACGGCGGGAGGGCTCTGGTGCAATACGTCAACTTCCGCTCAGGAGGTTGGCCTGATCAGCCCCCGCCAGAGGGCTTCCTGGATCGGGGCCTCTTACTCAACCAAGGAGAATCGAATGAAGAAATCCCTGATTGTGCTGGCCGTGCTCAGCTCCATGGCGGGCGTCGCGGCAGCTCAGTCCTCGGTGACGCTGTTTGGCGGCCTGGATCTGAATGTGCGCTACAACAAGGGCTTCGGTCAGACCACCAAGTCCATGGGCACCGATGGTATTTACAGCAGCCGTTGGGGTCTGCGTGGCGTCGAAGACCTGGGCGGCGGCCTGAAGGCTGGTTTCTGGCTTGAGTCGGCTATCAACCCGGACGATGGCACTCCCAACGCCAAGCGTTTTTGGCATCGCCGTTCCTCGGTCAGCCTGATGGGCGACTTCGGTGAAGTGCGTCTGGGTCGCTACCTGACCAACCAGTTCACGGGCTACGCCGATTTCGACCCCTTCGGTACCAACGGCGTTGCCGATTCCGGCAAGTTCGTCGACACCCTGGGCAGCGGCATGTCCAGTTCGACCCGTGCTGACAATATCGTGGGCTATTTCCTGCCTTCGAATCTGGGTGGATTCTACGGATCCGCTGAAGTCGCTGCAGGCGAAGGTCAGACTACGCCTGACGCGAACAATAAGTACGCCGGCTTCCGCATTGGCTATGCTCAAGGCCCGTACAACGTCAGCTTGGCTTTCTCCAATGCTGATGTTGGTGCGACCGACTACAAGCGCACCACGGTTGGTGGCTCGTATGACCTGGGCGTTGTGAAGCTGATGGGCTTCTACCAGACCAACAAGTTCGGTGCCAAGAAGCAGAACTTCGGTCTGATCGGCGCCTCGGCGCCCCTGGGTAGCGGCACCATCCGCGCCTCCTACATCAAGACCAGCCTGGCCAACCAGATCGCTGTCGGCTACATCCACGACCTGTCCAAGCGCACTGCGCTGTACGGAACGGTGTCTCGCGTGGCTAATGACAACGGCACCGCTTCCAAGATCGCGGTGCTCGGCCCGAAGGCCTGGACTGACCGTGCTGTCAACGGTGCTGACAACGGCGGCGTCGAAGTCGGTATCCGTCACACCTTCTGATCGCCACTCCGCGCAAGCGGAGTTGCTCTCAGCGAAAGCCGCCTTCGGGCGGCTTTTTTCATGTCCGCTTGAATCGCCACTGTCACAGCTGCGACAGGGTTAGTGCCTGTGGGAGGCCGGCAACAAAGGTGATGCCTGCGCGCGACCCTCGCCGCACAATCTCCCGAACGCACACCACTCAAACAAGTGCGATCCGATTCCGATCACAGGAGACAAGCAGATGATGAAGAAGACCGCTCTGATCCTGGCGCTGGCTGCCGCAAGCACGGCTTCCTGGGCCCAGTCCTCCGTCACCGTCTATGGCATTCTGGATGGCGGCGTGAGCTACACCACTGGGATTGCGGGTGGCGCACGCAAGCAGGTGGTCAGCGGCATCATGGATGGCTCCCGTTTCGGCCTGCGTGGTAACGAGGACCTGGGCGGCGGCTACCGCGCGCTCTTCCTGATGGAGAACCGCACCGAGCTGGATACCGGCACCAACAGCAACACGCCGGTTTCGGGTTCCACCTTCCTGCCGGACCGTTGGGGCAATGCCGCCGGCATCTTCACCCCGACCAGCTTCACCTTGCCCTCGACCGTGCCTTCTGCGGTTGCCCAGCAAGTGATCGCCCGCGCCAACGCAGGCCTGGCCGGCGCGCTGCAGACCGCGACCACCACCCTTGGTGGTCGTCTGGCGGCGGCCTCTTTTGGCGTCAACATCGGCAATGCGCGATTCTGGGATCGCCAGATTTACGCAGGTCTGGTGACGCCCTACGGCGCCCTGCTTGCCGGTCGTCAGTACACGCCCGCTTATGAATTGAACGCGGCATTCGATACCCTGGCGACGCAGTCGAGCCTGGCCGCCGGCCAGGTGGCCGCTGTGCCGGCCGTGATCGATATCCGGCAAAGCAATGCGCTGCAGTACCGCGTCCAGCAGGGCGGCCTGACGGCCAGCCTGATGGTGGCGGCTGGCGAAGGCGAATCCTCCCAAGGGCGTTTCATCGGCGCCATGGCCATGTACAAGACCGACGACTACGGCGTCGGTGTGGGTGTGAACACCAAGAAGAACGAGCTGGGTCAGCGCGCGCTGCGCACCATCACCTTTGGCGCTTCCGCCAAGGTGGGGCCTGGCACGGTGAATTTCCTGTTCAACGATGTGTCCGACCCCAATCCCTCCGGTCTCTCGGCCTTGCTGGGCGGGCTCAGCAGCACGCTGAGCGCGCAAATCGTGCCCGGCCTGGCCGCGCAGATCAATGCCGCCGCGCCGGGGCTCGGCACGGTGCTGGGCAGCCAGATCAATGTGGCCAGCCTGG
The DNA here is from genome assembly GCF_020535565.1 of Shinella sp. XGS7. Taxonomy (NCBI): domain Bacteria; kingdom Pseudomonadati; phylum Pseudomonadota; class Alphaproteobacteria; order Hyphomicrobiales; family Rhizobiaceae; genus Shinella; species Shinella sp. XGS7. Next base: position 2,029,637 of record NZ_CP084758.1, read on the forward strand.
TCAACGACTACAAGCAGGCCTTTGTGCAGAAGGCGACGCTGTTCAGCATTGGCTACAAGATGAGCTTCGGCCCGCACACCATCTACACGGCCTTCAACAGCTTCAATGACAAGGGGCGCTTCAATGCCGACACCGACTCCTATGGTGCGGTCTACACCTACTCGCTGTCCAAGCGCACCGACCTGAACTTCGTGTTCACCCACTTCGACAACAAGGCAGGTGGTCAGGCTGCCCCCGGCCAGGCCGGCTTCCTGGGCGGCTTCACCAAGGCGCCTGGCGTAGACTCCAACAACGTGGCCGCAGGCATCCGCCACCGCTTCTGAGTCCCGCGACAAGGCGGGTTCGCGGCGGCAGGCCTGACCACGGGTTCGCCGCACGCCGTTCACGCTCAGTCTCAGTACAAGGGCCGCCGAGTGCGGCCCTTGTTGCGTCTGGAGAATGTGCTTGTCTGTTTTGATTGGAAGCGGGCTTTTGAGGCGAAGCCTCGGACTGACGGGCTTGGTGGGCCTGCTGGCCTTGACGGCTTGCGCCTCCTGGCGCGGCACGGCCCCGCAGTCGGGTGATCAGGCCCTGACGGTGGAGATGCCCGAATGGTCGGCCCGAGCCCTGCCGGGCAAGCGCAGCACGGCCTACAGCCTGGCGCTCAAGGGGGGCAGGCCTTGCGTGCTGGCCCAGGCCGACCAGTCCGCCAGCCTGTGGCGTCGCCGCCTGAATCTGGCGCCCGAGAGCCTGGCTACGCTGGAGTTTTCCTGGTGGCTGATGAGTGCCGACGCCAATGCCACCGTGACCCAACCGGAGCGTGACGACGCGCCCACCCGCCTGGTGCTGGCGTTTGATGGCGATGTGCAGCGCCTGTCCCTGCGCACGCGCAGCCTCTTCGAGCTCATGCATACGCTCAGCGGCGAGGCGCCGCCCTATGCCACGCTGATGTATGTCTGGGACAGCCAGGGCGCGGCGCTAGAGAGCGTGATCGTCAGCAGCCACAGTGACCGGGTGCGCAAGATCGTCGTGGGCTCGGGGGCCAACACCGGCCGCTGGCTGGATTTCCGCCGCGATGTGCGCGCAGATTTCCAGCGGGCTTATGGCGAGGCGCCCGGTGCCCTGATCGGGGCGGCCTTCATGACCGATGCCGACAATACCCGCAGCCGCAAGACCGCCTGCTACGGCGATCTGCTCTTTCGCTCACCTGAAGGGGCGGTTCTGCCGGGCAGTCTGCAGCTGCACGGCGGCAAGACCGCTGCCATGCCCTAGGGCTTTCCCGTTTGCCGCGCCCATCGGACTTGTCCATGATGGCGCCCAACCGATCGGTGCACTGCCTTGGTGCCCGTTCGATATGCATGCGCTGAGGGGCTGCCTTGCTGTAATCACCAGCTGCCAAGCTTGGCGCGCGAAGTGCCGCGGCCCGCGGCACTGGCCATGGCAGGTGGCCCGGATCATGCATGTGACGAGCGTGGTGATGGCCCACGCTCTTCCCTCAACGCTGACCGACAAGACATGCTAGTTTTCATCCTGAGACGTCTCGCCCAGGCCATCGTCGTGATGCTGACCGTGGCCTTCATCGCCTTCATGCTGTTCCAGTATGTGGGCGACCCCGTCACCAATCTGCTGGGTCAGGACGCCACGCCCGAGCAGCGCGAGCAGCTGCGCAAGGACCTGGGCCTGGACGATCCCTTCCCCGTGCAGTTCGCCAAATTCATCGGCAATGCGGTGCAGGGCGAGTTCGGCCTGAGCCTGCGCCAGGGCCGCAAGGTCTCCACCCTGATTGCCGAGCGCTTCCCGGCCACGCTGGAGCTGGCCATGGCGGCCGGTGTGATCGCCCTGGTGGTGGGCATTCCGCTGGGGGTGTATGCAGCGCTGCGGCGCGGGCGCTTCACCTCCCAGCTCTTGATGACCCTGTCCCTGCTGGGCGTGTCCCTGCCCACCTTCCTGATCGGCATCCTGCTGATCCTGATCTTCGCGGTGAACCTGAAGTGGATGCCCAGCTTCGGCCGTGGCGATGTGATCGCCTTCGGCAGCTGGACCACGGGCCTGCTGACCCTGGACGGGCTCAGGCATCTGGTGCTGCCGTCGATCACGCTGGCGCTGTTCCAGCTCACCCTGATCATGCGGCTGGTGCGCTCGGAGATGATCGACGTGCTGTCGTCGGACTACATCCGCTTCGCCTTCGCCCGCGGGCTGCCGCGCACCTACATCTACGGCCGGCTCGCGCTGCGCAATGCGCTGATGCCCGTCGTCACCGTCACCGGCCTGCAGATCGGCCAGCTCATCGCCTTCGCCATCGTCACCGAAACGGTGTTCCAGTGGCCGGGCATGGGCCTGCTCTTCATCCAGGCCGTGCAGTTCGCCGACATCCCGGTGATGGCGGCCTATCTCTGCCTGATCTCCTTCATCTTCGTCACCATCAATCTGCTGGTCGACATGCTGTACTTCGCGGTCGATCCGCGCCTGGGCGTCGAGGGCAAGGCCGGGGGCCACTGAGATGGGCGCCCTGAGCGAGAACGGCGCCTACCAGCGCCTGTTTGCCCTGCGTGGCGAGCTCACCGCGCTGCGACGCGAGCTGCATGCCATGCCAGAGTTGGGCTTCCAGGAGACGCGCACCGCGGCGCGCGTGGTGGAGGCGCTGCGCCTGTGCGGTGTGGATGAGATCCACACCGGCATCGGTCGCACCGGCGTGGTGGCCGTGATCCACGGCCGCGGCGGCGCGGGCGGCCGCCAGATCGGCCTGCGTGCCGATATGGACGCCCTGCCGCTGCAGGAGGACAACGAGGTGCCCTGGCGCTCGGCCTCGCCCGGTCTGATGCATGCCTGCGGCCACGACGGCCACACCACCATGCTGCTGGCCGCGGCCCGCTATCTGGCCGAGACGCGCCGCTTCGCGGGCAGCGCGGTGCTGATCTTCCAGCCCGGCGAGGAAGGCTATGCCGGTGCGCGCGAGATGATCCAGGACGGGCTGTTCGAGCGCTTCCCGGTCGAGTCGGTCTACGCCATGCACAACTGGCCCCTGATGCCGGCCGGGCGCATCGGTCTGAACGCCGGCGCCATGATGGCCTCGGCCGACCAGATCGAGATCGTGCTCCAGGGCCGCGGCGGCCATGGCGCCCACCCCCATCTGGCGGTGGATCCGGTGCTGATGGCTGGCCATGTGATCACCGCGGTGCAGAGCCTGGTCTCGCGCAATGTGGCGCCGCTGGACCAGGCGGTGGTGAGCCTGTGTGCCATGCAGGCGGGCGACCCCGGCGCCTTCAGCGTGATCCCGCGCGAGGCCCGGCTCACCGGCACGGTGCGCACCTTCCGCCCCGAGGTGCAGCAACTGATCGAGGAGCGGCTCAACGCCCTGATCGAATCCCTGGCCCTGGGCTTTGGCGGCCATGCCACGGTGAACTACAAGCGCCTGTACCCCGCCACCATCAACAGCGCGCCCGAGGCGGCCTTCGCGGCCCGGGTTGCGGCCTCCCTGGTGGGCGAGGCCCAGGTGCAGACCGATCTGCCGCCCAGCATGGGTTCGGAGGACTTCTCCTTCATGCTGCAGGTCAAGCCCGGTGCCTATCTGCGCATCGGCCAGGCCGCGGCCGACGGCAGCGGGGCCTGCAGCCTGCACAACCCGCGCTACGACTTCAACGACGAGATCCTGCCCCTGGGCGGCGCGCTGTTCGCCGCCCTGGTGGAGCAAGGTCTGCCCCTGACTTCTTCGCATCCGGAGTGAACCATCCATGAGCAGTTCTCCCGCTCCCGCCGGCGCCGCGCCGGGCGCGTTCAAGCGCTTTTTTGACGGCGACGTCTGGTACTCCTTCCGCCGCTCGCCCACCGCCATCATTGCCGCGGTGATCGCCTTCATCTGCGTGTTCTGCGCGGTGTTCGCCGAGTTCGTGGCGCCTCACAACCCCTTTGACCTGGCCTCGCTGGAACTGATGGACGCGCGCCTGCCGCCGGCCTGGATGGACGAGGGGCAAGCCAAGTACCTGCTGGGCACCGACGACCAGGGCCGCGACATCCTCTCGGCCCTGATGTACGGCGCCCGCATCTCGCTCTTCGTGGGTCTGGCCTCGGTGCTGCTGTCCATGATCATCGGCGTGGGCCTGGGCCTGCTGGCCGGCTTTGTGGGCGGCAAGGTGGACGCCTTCATCATGCGCGTCTGCGACGTGATGCTGTCCTTCCCCTCCATCCTGATCGCCCTGCTGATCGACGGCGTGGGCCGGGCCATGTTCCCCAATGCGCACGACACCCTGGCCTTCGCGGTGCTGATCCTGGCCATTGCCCTGACCGGCTGGGTGCAATACGCCCGCACCGTGCGCGGCTCCACCATGGTGGAGCGCAACAAGGAGTATGTGCAGGCCGCGCGCGTGATCGGCGTGAGCCCGCTGCGCATCATGCGCAAGCATGTGCTGCCCAATGTGCTGGGCCCGGTGCTGGTGCTGGCCACCATCCAGGTGGCCGCGGCCATCATCACCGAGGCGACCTTGTCCTTCCTGGGTGTGGGCGTGCCGCCCACCAGCCCTTCGCTGGGCACCCTGATCCGGGTGGGCAATGACTTCCTCTTCTCGGGCGAGTGGTGGATCACGATCTGGCCCGGCGTGATGCTGGTGCTGATCGCCCTCTCGGTGAACCTGCTGGGCGACTGGCTGCGTGATGCCCTGAACCCCCGTCTGCGCTGATCAGGAGCCCGCCATCATGACTGCCCCCCTGCTTCAAGTCCGCAATCTGCGCGTCGAGTTCCCGACGCGCCGCGGCACCCTGCTGGCCCTGGACAACATCAGCTTCGACATCGCGCCCGGCGAGATCCTGGGCGTGGTGGGGGAATCCGGCGCCGGCAAGTCGCTCACCGGCGCGTCCATCATCGGCCTGCTGGACCCCCCGGGCCGCATCGCCGGCGGCGAGATCCTGCTGGAAGGCCGCCGCATCGACAATCTGCCCTATGAGGAAATGCGCAAGGTGCGCGGCCGCCAGATCGGCGCCGTGTTCCAGGACCCGCTCACCTCGCTGAACCCGCTCTACACCGTGGGCCGCCAGCTGGTGGAGACCATCACCACCCATCTGCCGCTCACCGAGAGCCAGGCCCGCGCCCGCGCCATCGACCTGCTCAAGCAGACCGGCATCCCGGCCGCCGAGCAGCGCATCGACCAGTACCCGCACAAGTTCTCCGGCGGCATGCGCCAGCGCGTGGTGATCGCCCTGGCCCTGGCGGCCGAGCCCAAGCTCATCGTGGCGGACGAGCCCACCACGGCGCTGGACGTGTCCATCCAGGCGCAGATCATTTCCCTGCTCAAGCGCGTGTGCAAGGAGCAGGGCGCGGCCGTGATGCTGGTGACCCACGACATGGGCGTGATCGCCGAAACCTGCGACCGCGTGGCCGTGATGTACGCCGGGCGCGTGGCCGAGATCGGTCCGGTGCACGATGTGATCCACAAGCCGGCGCACCCCTACACGGTGGGCCTGATGGGCTCCATCCCCGCCATGGACGAGGATCGCGAGCGTCTCTTGCAGATCGACGGCGCCATGCCGCGCCTCAACGCCATCCCCACCGGCTGCGCCTACAACCCGCGCTGCCCCAAGGTGTTCGAGCGCTGCCGCGCCGAGCGCCCCGAACTGATGCCGGTGGCCGCCACGCGCGCGGCCTGCTGGCTGCATCAAGCCGCCCACAAGGAAGCCGCCGTATGAGCCACGCTTTGGTCGAAGTCCAGGACCTGGCCAAGATCTTCGATGTCTCGCCGCCCTGGTTGAACCGGGTGGTGGAGCGCAAGCCCAAGGCCTTTGTCCATGCCGTGGACGGCGTGAGCTTCTCCATCGAGAAAGGCAAGACCCTGGCCCTGGTGGGTGAGTCGGGTTGCGGCAAGAGCACGGTGGCACGCCTGCTGGTGGGCTTGTACAAGCCCACCCAGGGTCAGGTGCGCTTTGACGGCACCGACACCGCCCAGACCCTGGCCGGCCCCGGGGGCCAGGCCTTGCGTCGGCGCATGCAGATGATCTTCCAGGATCCCTATGCCTCGCTGAATCCGCGCTGGAAGGTGCAGGACATCATTGCCGAGCCCCTGCTGGAGCATGGTCTGATCAGCAAGCCCGAGGCGCTCAAGGCCCGCGTGGCCGAACTGCTGCGCTCGGTGGGCCTGTCGCCGGTGGATGCCGAGAAGTTTCCGCACCAGTTCTCCGGCGGCCAGCGCCAGCGCATCGCCATTGCCCGCGCGCTGGGACCGAGCCCGTAGCTGCTCGTCTGCGACGAGCCGACGTCGGCGCTCGACGTGTCGGTGCAGGCGCAGCTTCTCAACCTGCTGAAGGACCTGCAGGCCAGCCGCGGGCTGACCTATGTCTTCATCACCCACGACCTTTCGGTCGTGCGTCATGTGGCGGATCAGGTGGGCGTGATGTACCTGGGGCGCCTGGTCGAGGTGGCCGACAAGGCCCAGCTCTTCAGCGCCCCGCGCCACCCCTACACCCGCATGCTGCTGGATGCGATTCCCGACATCCACATGAGCGGCCGCGCCCGCACCCCGGTGCAGGGCGAGGTGCCCAATCCGCTGAATCCGCCCAGCGGCTGCAGCTTCCACCCGCGCTGCCCGCATGCCAACGCCCGCTGCAAGAGCGAGCGTCCGGCCCTGCGCGAGTTCCAGGGCGTGCGCGTGGCCTGCCACGCGGTCGAGGAAGCGCGGATCTGAGTCCGCGCCTGAGCCCGGTGGCCGCCTAGCGCGGTGCCGGGCTGGCTGCGCTGGCCGGCTGGGCCGGGGCCGGGGCCGGCAGCTTGAGCGGCCCTTTCTGGCCGCAAGCGGCCATCAGCAATGGCACCAGGGTCATCAGGGCCAGGCCCAGGGCGCGGCGCGCGCGCGGACCTACACTTGCGCACTTCTTTGTGTTCATCTTCATGCCCGCGAGTTTATGACCGCTCTTGCCGCCACGCCGCTCAGCGATGCCGACTACCACGCCCAGACCCATGCCTTGCTGGCCCGGGTGGAGGCCCAGATCGACGCCTGGCTGGAGGCCGATGTGATCGATATCGACACGCACCGCAGCGGCGGCCTGCTCGAGCTCTCCTTCCCCAATGGCAGCAAGATCGTGCTGAACACCCAGCCGCCGCTGCAGGAGCTGTGGCTGGCCGCGCGCCAGGGCGGCTACCACTTCCGCCATGTGCAGGGCCGCTGGCTGGAGCGCGAGGGTCGCGAGTTTCTGGCCCTGCTGTCCGAGGCGGCCAGCGCGCAGGCGGGCCAGCCCCTGGCCTTCACGCCGGCCTGATCGCTCCCAAGAAAAAGCCCCGCGCGAGCGGGGCTTGGCATGGAGCGGCCTGGCGCCGACTCAGCGCTTGAACAGGTCGAGGATGCTCTTCTTCTCCTCGGGGCTGGCTTCCTGCGGCACGGGCGTGTTGTCATTGCTGAGGCTGCGCACGCCACCATTGCCCGAGAACTCGTCGTAGTACCACTCGCCGTTGAGGTTGACCACACCCTCGGGCGCGGCGTACTCGGCCACGGGCACATTGCGCAGGGCATAGCTCATGTACTCGATCCAGACCGGCAGCGAGAGGCCGCCGCCGGTCTCGCGGCTGCCCAGCTTGCGCGGCTGGTCATAGCCGATCCAGACCACGGCCACCACCTCGCGCTGGTAGCCGGCGAACCAGGCATCCATGGAATCGTTGGTGGTGCCGGTCTTGCCATAGAGGTCGGGGCGCTTGAGCGTGGCCTGGGCGCGTGCCGCGGTACCGCTGCGGGTGACCTCCTGCAGCAGGCTGCTCATCAGGAAGGCATTGCGCGGTTCGATGACCTGGGGCGTCTGCTCGGCGCTCAGGGCCGGTGCCTCGTAGAGCAGGCGGCCCTTGTTGTCGGTGAGCTTGGCGATCAGGCGCGGGCCCAGCAGGTGGCCGCCGTTGGCGAACACGCCGTAGGCCTGGGCCATCTGCATGGGCGTGACCGAGCCGGCGCCCAGGGCCATGGTCAGGTAGGCGGGATGCTTCTCGGCCTCGAAGCCGAAGCGGCCCAGCCAGTCCTGGGTGAAGTGCACGCCAGTGGATTGCAGCACCCGGATCGAGACCATGTTCTTGGAGCGGGCCAGCGCACGACGCAGGGGCATGGGGCCTTCGAAGGTGCCGTCGTAGTTCTTGGGCTCCCAGGGCTGGCTGCCGGTGGTGCTGGCATCGAAGAACAGCGGGCCGTCGTTGACCACGGTGCTGGGCGTGAAGCCCTTTTCCAGCGCCGCCGCATAGACGAAGGGCTTGAAGGCCGAGCCCGGCTGGCGCTTGGCCTTGGTCACGTGGTTGAACTTGTTCTTGGCGTAGTCGAAGCCGCCCACCATGGCGCGCAGATTGCCGTTGCGCGGGTCCAGGGACACGAAGGCGCCTTCCACCTCGGGCAGCTGGGTGATGGTCCAGAAGGGCTTGTTCCCCCCGGTCTGCAGCACGCGGATCACGGCGCCGCGGCGCAGGCGGGTCTTGGGGTTGCCGCGGTCGGTCAGACCCGAGGCGGCGGGCTTGAGGCCTTCGCCCGTGATCTCGATGCTGTCGCCGCTCTGCAGGGCGGCCACCACCTTCTTGGGGTCGGCCGAGAGCACCACGGCGGGCAGCAGCTCGTCGTTGGCCGGATGGTCGGACAGGGCTTCGGCCACCCGGGTGTCCAGATCCGCCGGGTCGGCGGGCAGGTCCACATAGGCCTCGGGGCCGCGGTAGACCTGGCGGCGCTCGTAGTCCATGATGCCGCGGCGCAGGGCCCGGTAGGCCGACATCTGCTCCTCGGCGCGTATGGTCAGGTAGACATTCAAGCCGCGGCTGTAGGTCTCTTCGCCATACTGGCCGAAGATCATCTGGCGGGCCTGCTCGGCCACGTACTCGGCATGGGCCGAGTTCTCGCTCATCTGCGGGCGGTAGCGCAGCTTCTGGGCCTTGGCTTCCAGATGCTGCTCCTCGCTGATGAAGCCGTTCTCCAGCATGCGATCGATGATGTAGCGCTGGCGCACCGTGGCGCGGCGCGGATTGCTGATCGGGTTGTAGGCGGAGGGCGCCTTGGGCAGGCCGGCCAGCATCGCGGCCTCGGCGACGCTGATGTCCTTGAGCGGCTTGCCGAAATAGACCTCGCTGGCGGCGGCGAAGCCATAGGCGCGGTGGCCCAGGAAGATCTGGTTCATATAGATTTCCAGAATCTTGTCCTTGGGCAGGGCGTTCTCGATCTTGAGCGCCAGCAGGATCTCGTAGATCTTGCGCACAAAGGTCTTCTCGCTGCTCAGGTAGAAGTTGCGCGCCACCTGCATGGTGATGGTGGAGGCGCCCTGGCTGCGCGAGTCGCTGATATTGGCCAGGCCGGCCCGGATCACGCCCAGATAGTCCACGCCACCATGCTGGTAGAAGCGGGCGTCCTCGATGGCCAGCACCGCATCCTTCATGAGCTTGGGAATTTCCTCCACCGGCAGATAGCTGCGGCGCTCCTCACCGAACTCGCCCAGCAGCACGCCTTCGCTGGACAGCACGCGCAGGGGCAGCTTGGGCCGGTAGTCGGTCAGGCCCTGGATGTCGGGCAGATTGGGGTAGGCCATGGCCAGGCCCAGACCCACCAGGATGCCCACGGCCAACACGCCCGCCACGGCCAGGCCCAGCAGCCAAGCCAGGCAGCGCCCCAGGAACTGCAGGGCGGGATGGGTGGGGGAGGGGCTGGATTCAGACTCAGACGAAGCGCGCTGAGGTGTCTTTTTCTTGGGGTCGCTCATGGGCCTCCGGATGTCTGGCGGCCATTATAGGAATCCGCTGAGACTTGCCCGGCCTCCCGCCGAAACCGCCGCTACAAAGGGTTGCCGCTGGTTTCAGTGCCGGAAAACGGGGTGTTTTTCCCGGCTTTCAATTCCGGCCAGGCGTGTATTGTTTGCAACGCGGTGTTACTTGCTGTGGCGGGAAAGCCTCGGGCCGTCAAAGGCTTTGCTGCTAGCATTCAAGTAACTTATTAATAGTCATCGGCACTCCTGAAGCGTGTTGGGGCCGGATTTGGGGGAACAAGCGTCATGGGATTACTTGACGTGCTGTTGGGTCGCAAGCATCCGCCCATGATTGGACTGGATATCAGTTCGTCCAGCGTCAAGCTGGTGGAACTGAGCCAGAGTGCCAGCGGCGAGATGGTGTTGGAGCGCTTTGCGTCCGAACCATTCGAGCGCGGCTGGATCACCGATGGCCAGATCGAGAAATTCGATGAAGTGGCCGACGCCGTGCGCCGCGTGGTGGCCCGCAGCGGCACCCGCACCCGCGATGCGGTGCTGGCCATGCCCCAGTCCGCCGTGATCACCAAGAAGATCATGCTGCCGGCCGGCCTGCGCGAGGAGGAGCTGGAAATCCAGGTCGAGGCCGAGGCCAATCAATACATTCCCTTCTCGCTGGACGAGGTGAGTCTCGACTTCTGCGTGATCGGCCCCAGCCCCACCTCGGTGGGCGATGTGGAGGTGCTGATCGCGGCCTCGCGCAAGGACCGGGTGCAGGATCGTCAGGGCCTGGCCGAGGCGGCCGGCCTGCGGCCCGTGGTGCTGGACATCGAGTCGCATGCCTCCCGCATGGCCATGGGCCGCCTGATTGCCGGACTGCCCGGTGAGGGCAAGGATGCCCTGGTGGCCCTGTTCGAGATCGGCGCCGACACCACCAGCCTCAAGGTGCTGCGGGACGATGAGATGCTCTATGACCGCGACCAGGCCTTCGGAGGCTCCCAGCTGACTCAGCTGATCGCGCGGCAGTATGGCTTCTCCTTCGAGGAAGCCGAGCAGAAGAAGCTCTCCGGCGAGCTGCCCGAGGACTACGAGACCGCGGTGCTGAATCCCTTTGTGGACAGCCTGTCCCAGGAGATCGGTCGCGCCCTGCAGTACTTCTTCACCAGCACGCCCCACCACAAGGTGCACTACGTGATGCTGGGCGGCGGCACGGCCACGCTCAATGGCCTGAAGGAGCGGGTGACCGAGCTCACCGGCTTTGCCTGCATGGTGGCCAATCCCTTTGAAAACATGGCCTTGGGCTCCGCGGTGCGCGAGGCCAAGCTGCGCCGGGAGGCGCCCGCCTACCTGACCGCCTGCGGTTTGGCGATGCGGAGGTTCTTCCAGTGATCCTGATCAACCTGCTTCCCCACCGGGAAGAGAAGCGCACGCGCCGCAAGCAGGCCTTCTTCGCCGGCATGGGCGTGGCCGCCCTGGTGGGAGCCGGCCTGGTCGGCGCGGGCTGGATGCTGCTGGTGCACCTCACCGACGAGCAGCAGTCGCGCAACCAGTACCTGAGCTCCGAGATCGGCAAGCTGGAGCTGCAGATCAAGGACATCGCCAATCTCAAGTCCGAGATCGATGCCCTGAAATCGCGCCAGCGCGCGGTGGAAGACCTGCAGACCGATCGCAACACCCCCGTGCACCTGCTCAACGAGCTGGCTCGTCACACGCCCGAGGGCATCTACCTCACCAGCATCCGCCAGGCCGAGAAGGTGGTGACCATCACCGGCATCGCCCAGACCAATGAGCGGGTGTCCGAGCTGCTGCGCAACACGGCGCGCAGCTCCGAGTGGCTGGACAAGCCCGAGTTGGTGGAGATCAAGCTGGCCAATGTGACGGCCAATACGCGCGACCAGAAGCGTCTGTTCGAGTTCTCGATGCGGGTGTCGATCAAGACCCCCCAGGTCGAGGCCCCGAGCGGTGGCGCCAGTGCGCCCCTCAAGCGGACCTGAGCCGGACCCTGCCATGGCGAGCAAGAAACTCCCTTCGATCAATTTCGATCTGAATGCCTGGTTCGAGGATGTCGCGGACCAGTTCCGCGGACTGAATCCCAACGAGCCCGGCCAATGGCCGCTGCTGCCGCGTCTGGCGGCATTTGCGGTGGTGGCCCTGGTGGTGGTGGTGGTGGGCTGGTTCCTGCTGCTGTCCGATGTGCAGGCCAATCTGGATGCCGAGCGCGGTCGCGAGCCCACGCTCAAGGACGACTTCCGCAACAAGCTGGCCCAGGCCATCAATCTGCCCGAGCTGCGCAAGCAGAAGAGCCAGGTCGAGGAATACGTGACCCAGCTGGAGAAGCAGCTGCCCGGCAAGGCCGAGATGGACGCCCTGCTGTCCGACATCAACCAGGCCGGCCTGGGGCGCGGCCTGCAGTTCGAGCTCTTCCGCCCGGGCCAGATCGTGGTCAAGGACTACTACGCGGAGCTGCCGATCGCGCTGCGCGTGTCGGGCCGCTATCACGATGTGGGCGCTTTTGCGGCCGACGTCTCCAACCTCTCGCGCATCGTGACCCTGCACAATCTGAGCGTGGTGATGCCCACGGGCAAGGAAGCCTCCGGCGGCAGTCTCAGCATGGAAGCCACCGCGCGCACCTATCGCTATCTGGATCCGGCCGAAGTGGCCGAGCAGAAGAAGGCGGCTGCGGCGAGCAAGTCCAAGGGAGCCAAGCCATGAGGGCCGCATCGAGTTTGAAGCGCGCGCTCGCCCTGGCGGCGCCGGTTTTGCTGCTGGCGGCCTGCGCAGCGGATCAGGCCGAGCTGCAGGAGTGGATGGAGCAGCAGCGCCGCGAGGTGCGACCCTCGGTCCAGCCCCTGGTGGCCCCCAAGAAATTCCTGCCCGAGCCCTATGCGGCCCAGGGCGGTGTGGACCCCTTCAGCCCGCAGAAGCTCAGCGTGGCCGTTAAGCAGGATTCCACGCAGAGCAGCGCCTTGCTGGCGGCGGAGATGGGGCGGCGGCGCGAGCCGCTGGAAGCCTATCCGCTGGACAGCATGGCCATGGTGGGCAGCATCACGCGCCAGAGCCGGCGCTATGCCCTGCTGCGGGTGGACAACCTGCTGCACCAGGTCAAGGTGGGTGACTATCTGGGCCAGAACTTCGGCCGGGTGACCCAGATCACCGAGACCGATATGAGCTTGAGAGAAGTCGTCCAGGACGCGGCCGGTGAATGGGTCGAGCGCAGCAGCACCCTCCAGCTGCAGGAGAAGGGGCGATGAAGAATTTCCAGGAGAGCTTCAGCATGAGCCAGTGGGGCCGCAAGGCGGGATTTTTGGCGTGGGCCGCCGGCCTGTGCATGGTGTTGCCCATGCCGGCATGGGCGCAGAATGCCATCCGCTCCATCAACAGCATGCAGCAGGCGGGTGCCGAGGTGGTGCGCATCGAGCTCAGCCAGCCGCTCACCGAGCTGCCGCGCGGCTTCACGGTGCAGACCCCGCCGCGCATCGCCATCGACCTGCCTGGCATCAGCAACGGCTTGGGGCGCAATCTGGTGGAGATCAACCAGGGCAATCTGCGCTCGGCCAATGTGGCCCAGGCGGGTGAACGTACCCGGCTGGTCCTGAACTTGCGTCAGCCCTCGGGCTACCGCGCCGAGCTGCAGGAGAACGCCCTGGTGCTCGTGCTGGATGCCGCGCCGGCCATGGCGGCGGCAGCCCCGGCGCCCAATGAGCCGGTGCACTTTGCACAAAGCCTCAATGCGGCCCCGCAGGTTCTGCAGGACATCGACTTCCGCCGCGGCAGCGACGGCGCCGGACGGGTGATCGTCAACCTGCCCAGCAACCAGGTGGGTGTGGACATCCAGCAGCAGGGCCAGAACCTGGTGGTGGAGTTCCTGCGTTCGCAGCTGCCTGAGCGCCTGCGGCGCAAGCTGGACGTGGCCGACTTCGGCACGCCGGTGCAGACCATTGCTGTGAGCCAGAACGGCGAGCGCGTGCGCATGCTGGTGGAGCCCAAGGGCAACTGGGAGCACAGCGCCTACCAGAGCGACAACCAGTTCGTGCTGGAAGTGCGTCCGCAGAAGGTGGACCCCAACAAGCTCACGCAAGGTCCCGGCTATGCCGGCGACAAGCTGAGCCTGAACTTCCAGAACATCGAGGTGCGGGCCCTGCTGCAGGTGATTGCCGACTTCACCAACTTCAATGTGGTGACCAGCGATACCGTGACCGGCAGCGTCACCCTGCGTCTGAAGGACGTGCCCTGGGACCAGGCCCTGGACATCATCATGCAGGCCAAGGGCCTGGGCCTGAGGAAGTCCGGCAATGTGCTGTGGATCGCGCCCAAGGACGAACTCGCGGCCAAGGAGAAGCTGGATCTGGAGTCCAAGGCCCAGATCGCCAATCTGGAGCCCATGCGCACCCAGTCCATCCAGCTGAACTACACCAAGGCTGAGGAAGTGGCCAAGGGCCTGACGGGCCAGACGGCCGGGCAGGGTGGCGGTGGTGGCGGTGGTTCCAACAGCCAGAATGCGGCCCGCATCCTGTCGCCGCGCGGCAGCCTGATCTATGAAACCCGCACCAATCAACTCTTCGTGACCGACATCCCCTCCAAGCTGGAGGAGATCACGGCCATGATCGCCAAGATCGACATCCCGGTGCGTCAGGTGCTGATCGAGGCGCGCATCGTCGAGGCCGATGACCGCTTTGGTCGCTCCCTGGGCGTGAAGCTGGGCGCGCAGGATCTGCGCGGCCTGCAGGGCGGCATCCCGGGCTACAACGTGGGCGGCAACAACTATGTGACCATCGGTGGCAACTACAACGCCGTGGGTGCTCAGACCCGTCAGGGCGTCAGCCAGAACTACGCCAACAGCAATTTCGTGAACCTGCCGGCCAATGTCACCTCCGACGTCTTCGGCGGGGCCAATGCCACCAACTTCGCGCTCTCGCTCTTCAGCGCCACGGCGAACCGCTTCCTGAACCTGGAACTCTCGGCATTGGAGGCCGATGGCAAGGGCAAGATCGTGTCCAGCCCGCGTGTGATCACCGCCGACCAGGTCAAGGCCTTGATCGAGCAGGGGGAGGAGCTGCCCTACCAGGTGGCCACGGCCAGCGGGGCCACCTCCATCCAGTTCCGCAAGGCCAATCTGAAGCTGGAAGTCACGCCCCAGATCACGCCCGAGGGCAATGTGATCCTGAGTGTGGACGTGAACAAGGACAGCCGCGGCACCCTGACCCCGCAGGGCTACGCCATCAACACCAAGCATGTGCAGACCCAGGTGCTGGTGGAGAACGGCGGCACCGTGGTGATCGGTGGCATCTTCACGCTGACCGAGCGGGATGATATTTCGCAGGTGCCTGTCCTGGGCGATGTGCCCGTGCTGGGCAATCTGTTCAAGAGCAAGTCCAAGGTCTCGAGCAAGACCGAGCTGCTGATTTTCCTCACCCCCAAGGTCGTGACCGAGCGGGTGGTGGCGCGCTGAATTCAAAGCAATGAGGGAGAGACCGCGCACGGCGCCCGAGGCGTGACGTTTGCGCGGCAAGCAAGGAGTTTTTGATGATGGCTGAACTGAAATCCAAGCTGGTCGCGGGGCGCATTGCGGCGGCCCTGGCGCTGGCGACGCTGCTGAGCGCCTGTGGTGGCGGTGGGGGCTCTAGTGGCGCGGCGGGAACGCCCCTGCTCGGAACCACACCTTCCGGCACCAGCTCTGCCGTGGCTTCGCTGTCTGTGGCCCCCGCGCCCGTGACCTTGCCCAACGACGGCACGGCGACGGCCACCATCACCGTCACGGCGCTGGATGCCAGCAATGTGACGCTCAAGGGCGTGCCGATCAGCTTCTCTGCCGACAGTGGCACGATCAGCCCTGTGGGCACGGTGACTGATGACAAGGGCGAGCTCAAGGCTACCTTGGGTATTGGTGACAACAAGACCAAGCGGACGATCACGATTACCGCTAGCGCCGGCGGTGTGAGCAAGACAGCAACCGTCTCGGTCGTCGACTCGACGTCTACGGCGCCCGTGGCGACTGAGATCACTCTCGGCTTGGACAAGCTGACTATCAACAACACGGCTACCGATACCGTGACAGCCACGGTGACTGCCAAGGGTGAAGGTGGCCGAATCGTGGTCGGCGCGCCAGTGTCTCTTGAGTTGGTGGAAGGCGCGAGCTACGTGCCATCCGGCACCGCGACCGATGCCAACGGTGTGGTGACCGCGGTCATTCGCCTGGACCCCGACAAGCGAGCCAATCGAGCTGTGACGGTCAAGGCGATCAGCGGTGCTTTGAGCAAGACCACGACTTTCCAGGTCACGGGCTCCCGCATTACCGTGGTGGGTTTCACAGGCAGCGTGGCCACTGGTGGTGCAGGCAGCGTGACCTATCGCGTAGCTGACGTCAATAACAGTCCGATGGTGGGTGTTGCTGTGTCTGTTTCGGCGCCGGGACTTGCGGCGAGTACCGGTAATACCGACCCGAATGGGCAGTACACCTACAACTTCACGGCGCCCTCGACTGCGGGTACTGTGAACATCACGGCAACGGCTGCCGGTGTGTCGAACGAGCAGAGTATTGTCGTCGGTTCGGCTTCAATACCTCCAGCGAGTATTGCGGTTGTCAGCGCCACGCCGTCAGCCACGCCAACCGTGCTGCGCGTCAACACGGCCAATACCAACAATCTTTCGCAGATCAAGATGCTGTTCCTCGGGGCCAACAATGTCCCCGTGCCGAATGTTCGGGTGCGCTTTGACTTCAACGGAAATACGTCACCCAACGGTTCTCTGAGCTCGGGTGATGCCCTGGTCTATTCCGACTCGCGCGGTATTGCCGTAACCAACTACCGAGCAGGCACGGCGGCCAGTCCGACTGACGGCGTGGTGGTGCGAGCCTGTTGGGCCAACACAGACTTTGCCGTCGGCACCTGCCCGAATTCCAAGACCGTGTTCCTGACGGTAGTGGAAGAAGGCCTGGCGGTAACGATCGGCACAAATGACGTGATCCAGGAAGGTTCGACCGGACTGACCTATATCAAGCGTTACGTCGTCCAGGTTGCGAACGCATCAGGTGGCCCGGTCGGCTCTCAGCAGGTGACGCCGCAGGTCGATCTGCTGTCTTACTACAAGGGCGACTATCGTTGGAATGGAACGACTTGGATTGCAGGGCGCGCTGGCTTTCAGACGGGCAACGTCTTTCGCCAACTGTCCATCCTGAGTTGCGCCAACGAAGATTCGAACCGTAACGGCGCGCTGGAGTCGGGCGAGGATCTGAACGGCAACGGAACTCTGGAGCCGCGCAAGTCTGACGTCACCGTTTCCATGGAAGGCGGTACAGACAAGACGAACGCTTCCGGCCAAGTGGTTCTGTTGATCGAGTACCCCAAGAGCCACGCCGGCTGGGTGGGTGTTGATATCAGCGCTTCGGCCGATGTGCGCAGCCCGCCAGCGCGCTGGGTGGGGATTCTCCCGGTGGAGTCCGGCGCGCTGAAGCGTGAAACCCCTCCACCGGCATTTGCTACCAGTCCCTACAAGGCGGGCGCTAGCAGCAGTTGCGCCGTTGATGACTGAGCCCTTCGGTGAGATGCAGCACAGGCTCCATCTCACCCTCGTCGCCATGCCCGGCGGTGGCAAGTCCACCGTCGGGCGTCAGCTGGCACGCCAGCTGGGCGTGCCCTGTCTGGACTCGGATAGCGAGATCGAGAAGCGGATCGGCAAGCCGATCCGCGATTTTTTTGAGCGCGAGGGCGAGGACGCTTTTCGCGATATCGAGAGCGAGGTCATCGCCGAGCTGCTGGCGCGCGAACAGGACATGGTGCTGGCCACCGGTGGTGGCGCGGTGCTGCGTGAGGCCAATCGCGAGGCCATGAAGGCGCGCTCCACGGTCTTCTACCTGCGCTCCTCGCCCGAGGAGCTGTTCCGCCGCCTGCGTCACGACACGCAGCGTCCCCTGCTGCAGGTGAAGGATCCGCTGAAGAAGCTGCGCGAGCTCTATGTGCAGCGCGATCCGCTGTACCGTCGCACGGCGCACTATGTGCTGGAGACCGGGCGGCCCTCGGTGCATGCTCTGTGCAATATGGTGCTGATGCAGCTGGAGCTGGCTGGCCTGATCAGCCCGGACAAGGTGGCCGCCACGGTAGGGGCCGAGCCTCAGCCGCGTACACTCAAGGCATGAGCAGCAGTGAAGCCCTTGCGGTCTCCCAAAGCGTCCCGGCCGTCCGGGTTCCCATCGCGCTCGACGAGCGCAGCTACGACATCCTGATCGGCTCCGCGCTGCTGGACGACACCGCCAGCTGGCAAGACCTGCCCCGCGCCGCGGCCGCGCTGATCGTCAGCAACGAGACCGTTGCGCCCCTCTACCTGGATCGTCTGCACCAACGTCTGGCCCAGCAGTACGGGCGCGTGGACAGCGTCATCCTGCCCGACGGCGAGCAGCACAAGGACTGGGACTCGCTCAATCGCATCGTGGACCATCTGCTGGCCCGGGCCGCGGACCGCAAGACCGTGCTCTTCGCCCTGGGCGGCGGCGTGATCGGTGATATGACGGGCTTCGCGGCCGCCATCTATATGCGCGGCGTGCCCTTTGTGCAAGTGCCCACCACCTTGCTGGCCCAGGTGGACTCTTCGGTGGGTGGCAAGACCGCCATCAACCATCCGCGCGGCAAGAACATGATCGGGGCCTTCTACCAGCCAGCCCGCGTGATTGCCGATCTGGACACCCTGGACACCTTGCCCCCGCGTGAGCTGGCCGCAGGCTTGGCCGAGGTGATCAAGTACGGCCCGATTGCCGACGCCGCCTTCCTGGACTGGATCGAGACGAATCTGGACGCCCTGCTGGCCCGCGACAAGGCGGCCCTGGCCTATGCCGTCAAGCGCAGCTGCGAGATCAAGGCCTGGGTGGTGGGGCAGGACGAGCGCGAGACCGGGCTGCGCGCCATTCTCAACTTCGGCCACACCTTCGGCCACGCCATCGAGACCGGTCTGGGCTATGGCGAGTGGCTGCACGGCGAGGCCGTGGGCTGCGGCATGGTGCTGGCCAGCGATCTCTCGGTGCGCCTGGGCCTGATGCCGCCCGAGTTCCTCACGCGCATGCGCAGCCTGATCCAGCGCGCCGGCCTGCCCGTGCGGGCGCCGCGCCTGGGCGTGGAGCGCTATCTGGAGCTGATGCGGGTGGACAAGAAGAACGAGGGCGGGGAGATCCGCTTCGTGCTGATCGAGGCGCTGGGCCGGGCTGGCATGCGGGGCGCGCCCGATGCCCTGGTGGCCGAGGTCCTGAACGCCCACTGCGACTGAAGGCCGAATCCCCAGATGCCGCTTGCCCGCTACGCCTGTGACCCCTCTCGCAGCCGTGGCCGGCGTTTCCCCGAGCCGGCTGCACCCACCCGCAGCGAGTACCAGCGCGACCGGGACCGCATCGTGCACAGCACGGCCTTCCGGCGCCTGGTCTACAAGACCCAGGTCTTCCTGAATCACGAGGGCGACCTCTTCCGGACCCGGCTGACCCACTCCCTGGAGGTGGCCCAGCTGGGGCGCTCCATCGGCCGCAGCCTGGGCCTGGACGAAGACCTGATCGAGACCATCGCCCTGGCCCATGACCTGGGCCACACGCCTTTCGGCCATGCGGGTCAGGATGTGCTGGACGACTGCATGAAGGCCCATGGCGGCTTTGAACACAATCTGCAGAGCCTGCGCGTGGTGGACCAGCTGGAGCAGCGCTACCCGGCCTACGACGGGCTCAACCTGACTTTCGAGAGCCGCGAGGGCATCCTCAAGCACTGCAGCCGCCGCAATGCCGAGCTGCTGGAAGCGGCGGAGCCCAATGGCGTGGCCGCCCGCTTTCTGCGTGGCGAGCAGCCCAGCCTGGAGGCCCAGCTCTGCAATCTGGCCGACGAGGTGGCCTATAACGCGCACGACATTGACGACGGCGTGCGCTCCGGCCTGCTGAGCCTGGAGCAGCTGGAAGCGGCTGTGCCCCTGGTGCAGCGCTATCTGCGCGAGGCCCTGGCCGAGTTCCCCGCGCTCACGGGCAAACGCCTGCTTTTCGAGACCATACGCCGCATGCTCTCGGCCCAGGTCTACGACATCATCGATGCCAGCCGCGCCGAGCTGGCGGCCGCTGAGCCGGTCGATGTGCAGGCCGTGCGTGAGGCCGGCCGGCCCCTGATGCGCTTCTCGGCCGAGATGCGCCGCGGCAGCAGCGAGCTCAAGCGCTTTCTCTTCGCCAGCCTCTACCGCCACGCCCAGGTGCAGGAGAAGCGGGCGAGGGCGGAGCAGGTGCTGCGCGAGCTGTTTGCCATCTACCTGGGCGACCCGTCGCAGCTGCCGGCCGACCATGCCGGCCAGGCCGATCTGCCGCGCGCCTGCGCCGACTACATCGCTGGCATGACGGATCGCTTCGCACTCAAGGAACACCAGCGCCTGACGGGCCAGCAGTTGTTCTGAGGGGTGGCGTTTGCCGCCCGCGCTTCGAGCTGTGTAGATAATGGGGTCAGATTGATTTTCTGACTCCGCCATGGCCCGTCTGCCCCGTCTTGTCGTTCCCGGCCTCCCTCATCACCTGATTCAGCGCGGCCACAACCGCCAGCCCATCGTGCTGGATGACGAGGACCGGCGCCAGTTCCTGGCCCTGCTGCGCGAGGCCGCCGTCAACCAGCGCGTGGCCCTGCATGCCTATGTGCTGATGGACAACCACCTCCACCTTCTGGCCACGCCCGAGACGCCCGATGGGCTGAGCCGCATGATGCAGTCCCTGGGGCGGCGCTATGTGGCTGCCTTCAACCAGCGGCATGGCCGCAGCGGCACGCTCTGGGAAGGGCGCTTCCGTGCCGCGCCGCTGGAGGCCGAGCGTCACCTGCTGGCCTGCATGCGCTATATCGAGCTCAACCCCCAGCGCGCCGGCTGGGTGATGGAGCCCGGCGGCTATGCCTGGTCCAGCGGGCCCCAGCATCTGGGGCACCGGCGCGATCCCCTGATCACCGAGCATCCGCTGTTCTGGGCTCTGGGTAACACGCCCTTTGAGCGCGAAGCCGCCTGGCGCGCCTGGCTGGAGCAGGGCGTAGGCCCCGAAGAGCAGCGCGCCTTGGGGGATTCGGCACTCAAGGGCTGGCCCTTGGGCTCGGCAGGCTTCTTGCAAGCGTTGGCCGAGGGCTCGGAGCGCCCGGTCGCGCCGCGTCAGCGAGGCCGTCCTCGCAAGCAGGCTTGACTGTGTCCCTATTTATTCAAGGCCTCTTGTTGTCGTCCTGCTATTTAATACTCTGACCCTATTTATTAAGGCTTGATGCACGGAATGCATCGATCTATGCTCGCGCTATCGCTGTAGTTGCCAGACCGTAGATTGGAGAAACGCCATGGGCGCACCCACGCAAGCCGAGATGCAAGCCGTCGAGATCCAGGACCTGAGCGCGCATGGTCTTTACAAGCCCTCCAATGAGAAGGACGCCTGTGGCCTGGGCTTTGTCGCCCATATCAAGGGCCAGAAGGCGCATTCCATCGTTCAGCAAGGTCTGAAGATCCTGGAGAACCTGGACCACCGGGGCGCCGTGGGTGCCGATGCGCTGATGGGCGACGGTGCCGGCATCCTGATCCAGATCCCGGACGAGTACTACCGTGCCGAGATGGCCAAGCAGGGCGTGGAACTGCCCCCGCCCGGCGAGTACGGCGTGGGCATGATCTTCCTGCCCAAGGAGCATGCCTCCCGCCTGGCCTGCGAGCAGGAGCTGGAGCGCGCGGTCAAGGCCGAGGGCCAGGTCTTGCTGGGCTGGCGCGATGTGCCGGTGGACCGCGAGATGCCCATGTCGCCCACCGTACGCGAGAAGGAGCCGGTGATCCGCCAGATCTTCATCGGTCGCGGTCCCGACATCATCGTGCCCGATGCGCTGGAGCGTAAGCTCTACGTGATCCGCAAGACGGCCTCCAGCGCCATCCAGGCGCTCAAGCTCACCCACAGCCGCGAGTACTACGTGCCCAGCATGAGCTGCCGCACGGTGATTTACAAGGGTCTGCTGCTGGCCGACCAGGTGGGCAAGTACTACCTGGACCTGGCCGATGAGCGCGTGATCTCGGCCGTCGCCCTCGTGCACCAGCGCTTCTCCACCAACACCTTCCCGTCGTGGAAGCTGGCCCATCCCTACCGCATGGTTGCCCATAACGGCGAGATCAACACGCTGCGCGGCAACGTCAATTGGATGGCGGCGCGCCAGGCCTCCGTCTCCTCGCCGCTCTTCGGCGACGACATCACCAAGCTCTGGCCGATCTCCTACGAGGGCCAGTCGGACACGGCCTGTTTCGACAACGCGCTCGAGTTCCTCGTGCGCGGCGGTTATTCCATGGCCCATGCGGTCATGATGCTGATCCCCGAAGCCTGGGCCGGCAACCAGCTGATGGGCCAGGAGCGCAAGGCGTTCTACGAGTACCACGCCGCCCTGATGGAACCGTGGGACGGCCCCGCCGCCGTCGCCTTCACGGACGGCCGGCAGATCGGCGCGACGCTCGACCGCAACGGCCTGCGTCCCGCCCGCTACCTCGTCACCGACGACGACCGCGTCATCCTGGCTTCCGAGGCCGGCACGCTGCCGGTCAAGGAAGAGAGCATCGTCAAGAAGTGGCGTCTCCAGCCGGGCAAGATGCTGCTCATCGACATGGAAGAGGGGCGCATCATCTCCGACGAGGAGGTGAAGTCCGCGCTCGCCGCCAAGCACCCCTACCGCGACTGGCTGGACAACACCCAGATCATCCTGGAAGACCTCGGCCCGGTCGAGCCGCGCGCGCTGCGCCGCGACGTGTCGCTGCGCGACCGCCAGCAGGCTTTCGGCTATACCCAGGAGGATACAAGGCTCCTGATGTCGCCGATGGCGACGACGGGGCAGGAGGCGATCGGCTCCATGGGCACGGACACGCCGATCTCGGCGATGTCCGACAAGACCAAGCTGCTCTACACCTACTTCAAGCAGAATTTCGCGCAGGTGACGAACCCGCCCATCGACCCGATCCGCGAGGAACTGGTCATGAGCCTCGTCTCCTTCATCGGACCGCGGCCGAACATTCTCGATCATGGCGGCGCGGCCAAGGCCAAACGCATGGAAGTGCGCCAGCCGATCCTCACCAATGGCGACCTGGAGAAGATCCGCTCCATCGGCCATGTCGAGGACCGCTTCGACACCAAGACGCTGGACTTCACCTATGACGTCTCGCGCGGGGCCGAAGGCCTGCCGGAAATTCTCGACCGGCTCTGCGAGCGGGCCGAGCAGGCCGTCACCTCCGGCTACAACATCATCGTGCTTTCCGACCGCCAGATCGGTCCGGATCGCGTCGCGATCCCGGCGCTCCTGGCAACCGCCGCCGTGCACCACCACCTGATCCGCAAGGGGCTTCGCACCTCGGTCGGCCTCGTCGTGGAATCCGGCGAGCCGCGCGAAGTGCACCACTTCTGCCTTCTGGCCGGCTATGGCGCGGAAGCGATCAACCCGTATCTCGCCTTCGACACGCTCACCGACATGCACAAGCGCGGCGAGTTCCCGAAGGAAGTGGACGCGGAGGAAATCGTCTACCGCTACATCAAGGCTATCGGAAAGGGCATCCTGAAGGTCATGTCCAAGATGGGCATCTCGACCTACCAGTCCTATTGCGGCGCGCAGATATTCGACGCCATCGGTCTGAAGGCCGACTTCGTCGCCAAGTATTTCCGCGGCACGGCCACCCAGGTGGGCGGCATCGGCGTGTTCGAGGTGGCCGAGGAAGCCATCCGCATGCACAAGGCCGCCTTCGGCGACGACCCCGTGCTGGAGCAGATGCTGGACGCCGGCGGCGAGTACGCCTGGCGCAGCCGCGGCGAGGAGCATATGTGGACCCCGGACGCCATTGCCAAGCTGCAGCACAGCGCGCGCTCGGGCAAGTTCGAGACCTACAAGGAATACGCCCAGATCATCAACGACCAGAGCAAGCGTCATATGACCTTGCGCGGCCTGTTCGAGTTCAAGTTCGATCCCAGCAAGGCCATTGCGCTGGAGGAGGTCGAACCCGCGGCCGAGATCGTCAAGCGCTTTGCCACTGGCGCCATGTCCCTGGGCTCCATCTCCACCGAGGCCCATGCCACCCTGGCCGTGGCCATGAACCGCATCGGCGGCAAGAGCAACACGGGCGAGGGCGGCGAAGACCCGGCCCGCTACCGCAACGAGCTCAAGGGCATCAAGATCACGGCCGGCACCAAGGTGTCCGATGTGATCGGCAACAAGGTCATCGCGGTGGACTACGAGCTCAAGGAAGGCGATTCCCTGCGCTCCAAGATCAAGCAGATCGCCTCCGGCCGCTTCGGCGTGACGACCGAATATCTGGTCAACGCGGACATGCTGCAGATCAAGGTCGCGCAGGGCGCCAAGCCCGGTGAGGGCGGCCAGCTGCCCGGCCACAAGGTGGACGCGACGGTCGCCAAGACCCGTCACTCCACGCCCGGCGTCGGCCTCATCTCGCCGCCGCCGCACCATGACATCTACTCGATCGAGGACCTGGCGCAGCTCATCTACGACCTGAAGAACGTCAACCCCGAGGCCGATATCTCGGTCAAGCTCGTCTCGGAAGTCGGCGTCGGCACGGTTGCCGCCGGCGTCGCCAAGGCGCGCGCCGACCATATCACCATTGCCGGCTTCGACGGCGGCACGGGCGCCTCGCCGCTTACCTCGCTGAAGCATGCCGGCTCCCCGTGGGAAATCGGCCTTGCGGAGACGCATCAGACGCTCGTGCTCAACAAGCTGCGCTCGCGCGTCGCCCTGCAGGTCGACGGCGGCCTCAAGACCGGCCGCGACGTCGTCATCGGGGCGCTGCTCGGTGCGGACGAGTTCGGCTTTGCCACGGCGCCGTTGATCGCTGCGGGCTGCATCATGATGCGCAAGTGCCATCTCAACACCTGTCCGGTCGGCGTCGCGACGCAGGATCCGGTGCTGCGCAAGCGCTTCAAGGGTGCGCCCGAGCATGTCATCAACTACTTCTTCTTCGTTGCCGAAGAGGTGCGCGAAATCCTGGCCTCGCTCGGCGTCCGCTCGCTGAACGAGATCATCGGCGCCTCCGAACTGCTCGAGAAGGAGACGATGATCTCGCACTGGAAGGCCAATGGCCTCGACTTCTCCCGCATCTTCCACCGCCCCAGCCTGCCGCTCGAGGTGGCCCGCCTGCACAACGACGTGCAGGAGCATGGCCTGGACAAGGCCCTGGATGTGAAGCTGATCGAGAAGTGCCTGCCCGCCTTCGAGAAGGGCGAGAAGGTGCAGTTCATGCAGGAGGTGACGAATGTGCGCCGCACCGTGGGCGCCATGCTCTCCGGCGAGCTGATCCGCCGCAAGCCCGAGGGCCTGCCGGACCACACCATCTTCATCCAGTTCGAGGGCACGGGCGGCCAGAGCTTTGGCGCCTTCCTGGCCCAGGGCATCACCTTCTACCTGATCGGTGACGCCAACGACTACACCGGCAAGGGCCTCTCGGGCGGCCGCGTGGTGGTGCGTCCTTCCATCGACTTCCGCGGTGAGGCCACGCAGAACATCATCGTGGGCAACACGGTGCTGTACGGGGCGACCCGCGGCGAGGCCTTCTTCCGCGGCGTGGCGGGCGAGCGCTTCGCGGTGCGCCTCTCCGGCGCCAAGGCCGTGGTGGAAGGCACGGGCGACCATGGTTGCGAGTACATGACTGGCGGCACCGTGGTGGTGCTGGGCAAGACCGGCCGCAACTTCGCCGCCGGCATGAGCGGCGGCGTGGCCTATGTGTTCGATGAGGACGGCCAGTTCGCCAAGCGCTGCAACACCAGCATGGTGGCTCTGGACAAGGTGCTGCCCACGGCCGAGCAGGAAGCCACCCAGGACCGCGCCATCTGGCACCACCTGGGCGACCACCAGCCGCTGGCCGACGAGGCCATCCTGAAGAAGATGGTGGAAGACCACCACCGCTGGACCGGCAGCGCTCGCGCCCGCCACATCCTGGACCACTGGGCCGAGTCGCGCGCCAAGTTCGTCAAGGTCTTCCCGCACGAGTACAAGCGCGCCCTGGGCGAGATCAACGCCGCCAAGGAGACCGCCGAAACCATCGCCCAGGCCAAGGCGCCCGCCGCCCCGGTCAAGGCCTGAAGCTGTAGAAGGTAGAGAGAAGCATCATGGGAAAAGTCACCGGCTTCATGGAGTTCGAGCGTCTGGACGAGGGCTATGAGCCCGTCGAGAAGCGCGTCAAGAACTACAAGGAATTCGTCATCGGCCTGAACACCGAGCAGGCCAAGCAGCAGGGCGCCCGCTGCATGGACTGCGGCACGCCCTTCTGCAACAACGGCTGCCCGGTCAACAACATCATTCCGGACTTCAACGACCTGGTGTATCGCGGTCGTGCCGAGGACTGGAAGGCCGCCATCGCGGTGCTGCACAGCACCAACAACTTCCCGGAATTCACCGGCCGCGTCTGCCCCGCACCCTGCGAGGAAGCCTGCACGCTGAACCTGGAAGACACGCCTGTTTCCATCAAGACCGTCGAGCAGGCGATTGCCGACAAGGCCTATGAGATGGGCTATATCGTGCCGCAGCCGGCGACGGTGAAGACCGGCAAGAAGGTCGCCGTCATCGGTTCCGGCCCGGCCGGCATGGCGGCTGCCCAGCAGCTCGCCCGCGCCGGCCACGAGGTCCATCTCTACGAGCGCGAATCCAAGGCCGGCGGCCTGCTGCGCTACGGCATTCCGGACTTCAAGATGGAGAAGAACTTCATCGACCGCCGCGTCGACCAGATGCGCGGCGAGGGCGTGACCTTCCGCACCGGCGTGCTGGTGGCGGATCTGGGTGAGGGCAGCAAGGTCACCAACTGGGCCAAGGAAAGCATCAGCCCCGAGGAGCTCAAGAGCCAGTTCGACGCCGTGCTGCTGGCCGGTGGCGCCGAAGCCAGCCGCGACCTGCCCGTGCCGGGCCGCGATCTGCAGGGCGTGCACTTCGCCATGGAGTTCCTGCCCCAGCAGAACAAGGTCAACGCCGGCGACAAGCTCAAGAACCAGATCCGCGCTGATGGCAAGCATGTGATCGTGATCGGCGGCGGCGACACCGGCAGCGACTGCGTGGGCACCAGCAACCGCCACGGTGCCAAGAGCGTGACCCAGTTCGAGCTCATGCCCCAGCCGCCGGAAGTGGAGGATCGCCCCTTGACCTGGCCCTACTGGCCCATCAAGCTGCGCACATCCTCCAGCCACGAGGAGGGCTGCGAGCGCGCCTTCGCCATCGCCACCAAGGAGTTCCTGGGCGGGGAAGGGAAGGACAAGGGCAAGCTCACCGGCGTCAAGACCGTCAAGGTCGAGTGGGCCGGCGGCAAGATGACGGAAGTGCCGGGCTCCGAGCAGATTCTGAAGGCGGACCTGGTCTTCCTGGCCATGGGCTTCGTCAGCCCGGTCGCCACCATCCTGGACGCCTTTGGCGTGGCCAAGGACGCCCGCGGTAACGCCAAGGCCACGACCGATTTCACGGGCGGCTACGCCACCAACGTGCCCAAGGTCTTCGCCGCTGGCGATATGCGCCGTGGTCAGAGCCTGGTGGTCTGGGCCATCCGCGAAGGCCGTCAGGCCGCTCGCGCGGTGGACGAGTTCCTGATGGGTGTGAGCGATCTGCCGCGCTGAAGCGCTGCGCTCGGTCTCATCTCCGGTAAAGCCGCCCTTGGGCGGCTTTTTTCATGGCCCCGCCCGCCGCCGGGACGGCCTAAGCTCCGCCCCTGGCTCACTCCTCCAAGGGGCCCGCCAGGCGGCCTGTATCAGCCGCTTACGTTCATGCGTCCGTTTGTCGCGCGCTGCGGCGCGCCCGTCGGTCGGGGGCTGCGAAATGAGCAATATGCACGCTATCGTGCCCCCGCGATGCCGACAATGGACGCCAAACCGGTTCACCGGCCGCGCCTGGCGCGAGTCCGTTGAGCCCCTAACCGGTGCTCTTCTATGTCTCAAGCTCAGCGTGTTTCGTCCTTGGCCGTGCGGGGTTTCACCCTGATCGAGCTGATGGTGGTGGTGGCCATCGTGGGCATCCTGGCCTCGGTGGCCCTGCCGGCCTACAACGACTACATCCGCCGCGGAGCCCTGCCCGAGTCCTTTGCCCAGCTGGCCGACTACCGCGTCAAGCTGGAGCAGTACTACCAGGACAACCGCTCCTACGGCGCGGCCGCCTGCGCGGATGCCGGCAGCCGTCCCGCCTGGAATACCTTCACGCCCAGCGCAGCCAAGAACTTCAGCTACGCCTGTGTGCTCAATAACGGCGGCCAGGGCTTTGTGGTCACGGCCACCGGCAAGAGCGGCACCTCGGGCTACGGCCACGTGTTCACCATCAACGAGGCCAATGTGCAGACCACCAAGCTGTACAAGGGCAATGAGGTGAACAAGAACTGCTGGACCCTGCGCGGCAGCGAGTGCTGAGATGGGCCATTTCCTACCCTCCACCCTGATCCGCCGGCCCTGGCCCGGCCGGCGCATGTCCGGGCGCCATCTTGCGCGCGGCATGACCCTGATCGAGCTGGTGGTGGTGCTGGTGCTGGTGCTGGCCATGGCCATGGCGGCCATCCCCAGCGCCCAGGTCTGGATACGCAATACCGAGATCCGCAATGTGGCCACCTCCATCCAGGCTGGCATGCAAAGGGCCCGGGCCGAGGCCATGCGGCGCAATGAGCGGGTCACGTTCTCCCTGGTGACCCTGAGCGACAACGGCCGCATGGACAACAGCTGCGCCGTGGCCGAGAACGGCAGTTCCTGGGTGGTGAGCCTGGACGAACCGGGTGGCCAGTGCGGCGCCACCGTGGGAGACGCGGCGGCCGCCCCCCGGCTGATCGACGTCCATGCCACGGGCTCGAAGGCCGCGGCGGTCAAGGTGCTGGGCACGGCGGCCAATGAGGGCGATGCGGCTCAGGTCGCTTTCGACGGTTTTGGCCGCGTGGCCGGCCCCGCCAACAGCATTGTGCTCGTCGACATCACCAGCGGTACGGCCGGCGACGATTACCGCGATCTGCGCATCATGGTGGGCAATGGCGGCACCGTGCGCATGTGCGAACCCAAGATTGCCAAGGGGGGCACCGACCCCCGCGCCTGCTGAGGCCTGCGGGCCCGGAGTGAGCACCATGACCAGTATCAAACCCCGCCCCGCCCGTCGAAGCGTCCGTGGCTTCGCCATGTTCGAGGCCCTGATCGCCTTGCTGATCTGCGCCATGGGCATTCTGGGCGTGGTGGGCCTGCAGGGCTCGATGACCCGGGCCCAGAGCGCTTCCACCTTCCGGGCGGAGGCCGCCTTCCAGGCTCAGCAGCTGATCGGCGAGATGTGGAGCAACCGCCAGAACCTGGCCCAGTACAACACGGCCAACTGCGGCGCCAACTGCCAGTCCTGGCTGGCGCGCGTGGGCGCCCGGCTGCCCAATGGGGCGGCCACCGTGGTGGTCGACGCCACGGGCAATGTGAGCATAGAGATTCGCTGGACCCTGCCCGGCGAGGCGGTCAATCGCTACGCCACGGTCACCGCCATCACCGCGAGCTGATGATGATCAAACCCAGGAAGAAAACCGGCTCTGCCCAGCCCCGTCAGCGGGTGCGCGGCGTGACCCTGATCGAGTTGATGGTGGGCCTGGTGCTGGGCCTGGTGGTGGTGCTGGTCGTGGCCCAGGTGCTGGGCTTTGCCGAGGGCCAGAAGCGGGCCACCACGGGCGGCTCGGACGCCCAGGTCAACGGCGCGCTGGCGCTCTACACCCTGCAGCGCGAGATCCAGATGGCCGGCTATGGGCTGATCACCGATTCGCGCTCCCTCGGCTGCCAGGTCCGGGCTCAGCACACCGCCGTGGGGCCTGTGAACATGAACTTGGCCCCCATCGTGATCAACAACGGAGCCAACGGCGCGCCCGATACGATTTCCGTGGTCAGCTCCAGCCGAGCCTATTCCGTCCCCATGATTGTCAGCACCGACCATGCCATGGGGGCGGACCGTTTCACGGTGCGCTCGGCCCTGGGCGTCACGCCAGGCGATCTGGTCATTGCGGTGCCCGCCGACAAGGACTTCACCAACGCCGACAACTGGTGCACGACCTATCAGGTCACGGCCATACAGAACAACAACCAGCTGGTCCACGGCGCCTCGCCCTGGAACGACACCCAGATCACGCCGGCTGCGGGCTACCCGGCGGGCAGCCAGCTGATCAATGCGGGCTCCATCGTCAACCGGGTGTTCTCGCTGACAGCGGATTGGTCGCTGCGCCAGCAGACCCTGTCGCCCACCAGCGGTGCCATGGATTCGCAGGAGCTGTTTCCCCAGATCGTCAATCTGCAGGCTTATTACGGCCGCGACACCAATGCCGACGGCAATGTCGATATCTACGACAACACCGCCCCGGCCAGCAACGCCGCCTGGAACCAGGTCATCACGGTGCGCGTGGCCCTGGTCGCGCGCAGCGTGAGCTATCAGAAAGAGGAAGTCACCACGGTGGAGCCCAGCTGGGACGTGGGCACCGCCATACCGGTGGATGGATCCCAACCCTGTGGCAACAGCCGCTGCGTGACGCTGAAGGTGAATGGCCTGCCGGACTGGAAGCACTACCGCTACTCGGTGTACGACGTGGTGATTCCGCTGCGCAATATGCTGTGGAGGAGTCAGTGAGATGAGCGCCCTGTCTAGCTCGATGAGGCGCTTGAAGCGCACGCAGCGCGGCCTGTCCCTGCTGTTTGCCCTGATGGCCCTGGTGGTGATCTCTCTGGCCTCGGTGGCCCTGGTCCGTTCGGTCGACACCGCCAGCCTGGTGATCGGCAATCTGGGCTTCAAGCAGGACGCGACCGCGACCGCGGGTCGCGCCACGGAGCTGGCGCTGACCTGGTTGCGCGCCAATGCAGGGGCCAATCTGCACAACGACAACGCCGCCCGGGGCTATTACGCGGCGAGTCGGGACAATATGGATCCCACGGGCCAGGACACGGCCCACAAGGGCATGCGTGCGGTGGTCGACTGGACGGGCGCCACGGACTGCAGCGCCTTTGCCAAGGGCAGCTATGCCAGCTGCATGCGCTCCTCCGCTCCCGTGGAGCTCGGCGGTAATACCGTGAGCTGGGTCATCACCCGCCTGTGCGCGGCCGAAGGCAACCCCAATGGCCTGGACTGCGCGACACCGCCTGGCTCCTCGGGCCTTCCGGGCGGCAACCGTGGGGCGATCAGCTACGGCGATGGTCAGCTGACCATGCCCTTCAGCAGCAGTCAGTATTACCGCGTGGTGGTCAGGGTGCAGGGGGCTCGCGGCACGACCTCCTACACCGAAACCATTGCGCAGATGTGAGCGGCAGCAGGCCGCAGGAGCACGAGCATGAACAAGACCTGGATTCAGCGCAGCATGCGATGGGGCGTGACAGGCCTGACGGCCTTGCTGCTGGGCACTTCGGCCTGGGCCGGCCCGGCAGACCTGGCGGATCGTCCGCTGGGCACCGCAGCCAGCGGCACGCAGGTGCGCAGCAATCTGATGTTCGTCCTGGATGACTCCGGCTCGATGAACTGGAATTTCCTGCCCGACGACGCCCCGCGCTCGGACATCTGCTTCGGTTCCTCGGACAGCAATCTGATCTTCTACGATCCGACCCGCACCTACGACCCGCCGCTCAATTCCGACGGCTCGCCCATGAGCGATGCCAGCTTCACCTCGGCCTGGGACGATGGCTACAACCGCGGCTCGGGGATTGTGTACGACCTGAGCCAGAACAACCCCGAGACGCCCACGATCTACGGGGCTTTCAAGAGCCAGACCTCGTCTTACAGCGATACGGTGTGCGGCGCGGCCAATTCCTGGTCCTGCAGCCTGCCACGCACCAGCACCAGTGAGAATTTCAATGGCACCGATACGGTGGTGACCGTGGCCAGCTACCAGCTGGTGAATGCCCCCGGCAAGACCTGCCGTAACAACTCGACCAATAGCTGCGCCATCCGCGAGACCCTCACCAAGATCACCACGGAGGGGCCACGGGGCACCTTCCTGTGGGCCAAGCGCAAGGCTGGCGCGTCCCTGGCAAGTTGCGACGCGGCTGATTTCGATCTGGTGCGGGCCTCGCTGTCGACCCTGACCGCCGCGCAGAAGAAGAATTACGCCAACTGGTTCTCCTACTACCGCACCCGCATGCTGGCCATGCGCGCGGGCGCGGGACGTGCCTTTGCCAAGATCGACGCCACGCGCTTTCGCGTGGGCTTCTCCAAGATCAGCGAGTACGCCAACGGCGGTGCCGACAGCAAGGGCTTTCTGAACATCCGCGACTACGACAGCGGCACCCAGAAGGTCGACTTCTTCAGCCGGCTCTACAACACCTCGGGCACCAGCAACACCCCCTTGCGCCCCGCGCTGGCGCGTGCCGGTCGCTACTACGCGAACAAGCTGTCCAACCAGAGCGATCCGGTGCAGTACTCCTGCCAGCGCAACTACACCATCCTGTCGACCGACGGCTACTGGAACCAGGACACGGCATCCCCGCTGAACCTGAGCGGCGGCACGGGCGTGGGCAATCCCGATGCCGGCACCGGCGTCGAGCGCCCCATGCGCGACGAGGCGAACAACGGCGCCGGCCTGAGCAACACCCTGGCCGACGTGGCCATGTATTACTACGTCAACGATCTGCGGACCTCGACCCTGGGCAATTGCAGCGGCTCGGTCGCCAACCAGGATGTGTGCGAGAACAATGTGCCCAGCGACGGTGCGCGTGACACCAACCCGGCCCAGCACATGACCACCTTCACGCTGGGCCTGGGTCTGAGCGGCACCCTGACCTATGACAAGAACTACCTGAGTCAGACCACCGGTGACTTCGCGGCCCTGAAGCAGGGCAGCAAGGTTTGGCCCGATCCCATCAACAACAGCGGGGCCGAGCGCATCGACGACCTCTGGCATGCCGCGGTCAACGGGCGTGGCAACTACTACAGCGCCAGCAATGCTGCGGAAATGGCCACCAGCCTGGTGGATGCGCTGAGCAAGATCGAGGCGGCCACCGGCAGCTCGGCCGCCGCGGCCACCAGTTCGCTGACCCCCAGCTCGGGAGACGACTGGATCTTCGTGCCCCTCTACACGACCAAGACCTGGGACGGCACGGTCAACGCCTTCAAGCTCAATACCGCCACTGGCGAGGTGCTCAATCCCACCCGTCCCATCTGGTCGGCGGCCGAACGCATCAAGGCGCAGCCTTCGAGAAACATCTACTTCAACAGTGGCGGGCGGCTGGGCGATTTCACCAAGAGCGGTCTGCAGGGTGCGGGTCTGCTGGGCAATTTTGACGGTTTGTGCACGGCGGGCGCCGAGAAGCTCACGCAATGCGTGAACCTGAGTGCCGATGCCAAGGCCAAGGCCACGGCCGAGAACCTGATCAACTTCCTGCGCGGCAGCAGCAGCAATGAACTGAGTGCCAGCGTGGAGGCGGATCGCGTGTTCCGCACCCGGACCGGCCCGCTGGGCGACATCGTCAATGGCGCACCGGTCTATGTGAAGAAGCCGCTGATGAACTATGGCGACGGCTATTCCACGTTTGCCAGCAAGTATGCGAACCGCCAGGCCGTGCTCTACGTGGCGGCCAACGATGGCATGCTGCACGCGCTCAAGGTGAGCGATGACGATACGGGCGGCCGCGAGCTCTGGGCCTATGTGCCCAGTATGGTCATGTCGAACATGTACCTGCTGGCCGACAGCGCCTACGAGTCCAAGCATCGCTTTTTTGTGGACGGTGCACCGGTGGTGGCCGATGTCCAGAACGGCACCGAGTGGCGCACCATCCTGGTCGGTGGCCTGGGCAAGGGGGGCGCGGCTATTACGCGCTGGATGTGACCGAGCCCACCAATCCGCAGCTGCTGTGGGAGTACACCGATAGCGATCTGGGCTACACCTTCGGCAATCCTGTGATCACGAAGAACAAGGCCGGCAAGTGGATCGTGGCCTTCACCTCGGGCTACAACAATGTGAGTACCGGCACGGGCAAGGGCTATCTGTACGTGCTGGACGCCATCAGCGGAGCCCGCCTTGACAAGATCGAGGCCAAGACCTCCGGCTCGACCTTTGTGGGGGACACCGCCACCCCCAGCAATCTGGGCAAGCTCAACGCCTGGATTGACGACCCAGCCCGCAACGTGGCCTCGCGCTTTTATGCCGGGGACATGCTGGGCAATGTCTGGCGCTTTGACTTTGACGACAACTACGGCACCAGCGGCAAGGAAGCCACCTTGCTGGGCACGACCGGCAGCGGCCAGCCCATCACCACGCGTCCGGTGGTGAGCGAGATCGTGGACGGTGCTTACCGCTACTCGCTGGTGACGGTGGCCACCGGGCGCTATCTGGGCACCACCGATGTGGGCGACAAGACCGTGCAGTCGGTCTACACCTTCAAGGACCAGCTGACGGATTCGGGCCTGGGGGCTTTGCGCAGCAACCCGGGCATGGTCAAGCAGACCCTGAAGGCCGATCGCAGCGGACTTGAAAATCCCAAGACGGTGACCTGGTCCAGTCAGATGGGCTGGTATGTGGACTTGAGCATCACCCCGGGTGAGCGGGTCAATGTGGATGTGGGGCAGCAGCTCAATCAGCTCATCGTGGCCAGCAATATTCCCACGCCCACGGTCTGCTCGCCGGGCGGTACGTCCTGGCTCTACTTCCTGGAACTCGGCTCGGGCAAGCCCTTGCTGACCTATGCCAACACCACCCTGGTGGCAGGTATCACCACCATCCAGACCACCACCGGCAAGCTGGTGACCCTGGTGCAAGGGGTGGACGGCAAGAACACGGCCAAGACGGGGGCGGACCCCAGCCAGCTGCAGCCCAGCACCCTGCGCCGCACCTCCTGGCGCGAGCTGATGAATTGAGCGCCGGCTTCGCCTCGCCAGCGCCGGGAGCCCGGTCGAGTGCCATGGCACGCGGCCGGGCTTTTCAGTGCAGCGTGGTGCTGGCCTTGTGCGGCCATGCCCTGATCCTGGCCAGCGGCCTACGCTGGCAGGCGCAGCCGGGCGCCACGGAGGCGGCGGCAAGACCTTTGCCGCCCGCCCTGACCGTGAGGATGCAGGTTCGCGCGGCCGAGCCGGGGCAGGCGCCGGTGGCGGCCTATCGGATGCTCAGGAGCACCAGTCGTCTGGAGGCGCCGTCCCGGCCCGGCGTTGAGCCTGCGCCCCGCCTGGCGCCGCTGCTGACCCCGCCGGAGGCCCCGGCCCTGCCCAGTCTGGAGCGCAGCTACGTTCCCCGCGAGCTGCTGAGCCAGGGGCCGGTGGCCCAGGGCGTGGTGCTCTTGCAGTGGCCGCCCCAGGCGCCCTTGAGCGGCAGCTTCCGCGGGCAGTTGCGTCTCTTCATCGACGAGCAGGGCGTGGTGCGCCGGGTGGAGGCCGCCGACGAGGGCTTGCCGGACCTGCTCTTCGAAGCCGCCCGTCTGGCGTTTCAGGACACGCGTTTCAGCCCCGGCGAGCTGCAGGGCCAGGTCGTGCGTTCGGTGATACGGGTGGAGGTCAGTTTCGAGAACGGGCCCCTGAATATGACACCGTGAAGGTCAGCTGAAGCGACCTCGCGCGAGCGCCGCACGCCCGCTCGGTGTTTCCCCTATGATGTGGCTTTCGGATCGAGGGTCGAGGCCCTTCATCGCAAAGGCTTATGGCCCCACCGATAGTTTCCACCACCCCATCTTCTCCCACCCCGCCCCTGGTCGAGTTGCGCGATGTCAGCTGCGGCTACGGTGATCGCCTGATTCTCGAGGGCGTGAACCTGAGCCTGCCGCGCGGCAAGGTGCTGGCCCTGATCGGTCCGTCCGGCTGCGGCAAGACCACGGTGCTGCGCCTGCTGGGGCGTCAGCTCAAGCCGGTGCGGGGGCAGGTGTTGTTCGACGGTCAGAATCTGGCCGGCCTGGATCAGGCCGGCCTGTACGCCGTGCGCCGCCGCATGGGCATGCTGTTCCAGTTCGGGGCCCTGTTCACCGATCTCTCGGTGTATGAAAACGTGGCCTTCCCGCTGCGCGAGCATACCGATCTGCCCGAGGCCATGATCCGCGACCTGGTGCTGATGAAGCTCAATGCCGTGGGCCTGCGCGGCGCGCGCGACCTGATGCCCTCCGAGGTTTCGGGCGGCATGGCGCGGCGGGTGGCCCTGGCCCGCGCCATCGCGCTGGACCCGGATCTGGTGCTGTATGACGAGCCCTTCGCGGGCCTGGACCCGATCTCGCTGGGCGTGGCCGCCCGCCTGATCCGCGACCTGAACGACGCCCTGGGCCTGACCAGCATCATCGTTTCGCATGATCTGCATGAGACCTTCGCGATTGCCGACCAGGTGGCCATGATTGCCAATGGCCGCGTGGTGGCCCAGGGCACGCCCGAGGAACTGCGCCACAGCAGCGACCCGCTGGTGCAGCAGTTCGTGGGGGCTCAGGCCGATGGTCCGGTGCGCTTCCACCAGCCGGCCCTGCCGGTGGGCGAAGATTTTGGACTCAAGGCTGCCGCCAGGGAGGCCGCATGAGCGCCGTCGCCCTGCTGGCCCGGGTGGGGCGCGCCCTGCGCCTGGAACTGGCCGATATCGGCGCCGGCGCGCGCCTTTTCGCGCAGATCCTGGCGCGCAGCGGTCAGGCCCTGATGCGCTTCGGCCTGGTGCGCGAGCAAGTCTTCTTCCTGGGCAACCGCTCCCTGTCCATCATCGGAGTCTCGGGCTTGTTCGTGGGCTTTGTGCTGGCCCTGCAGGGCTACTACACCCTGCAGCGCTACGGCTCGGCCGAGGCCGTGGGCCTGCTGGTGGCCCTGAGCCTGGTGCGCGAGCTGGGGCCGGTGGTCACGGCCCTGCTGTTCGCCGGCCGGGCCGGGACCTCGCTGACCGCCGAGATCGGCCTGATGAAGGCCGGCGAGCAGCTCACCGCCATGGAGATGATGGCGGTGGACCCCATTCGCCGCGTGCTGGCGCCGCGCTTCTGGGGTGGCGTGATCGCCATGCCATTGCTGGCGGCCGTGTTCTCTGCCGTGGGCGTGATCGGGGGCTGGCTGGTGGGCGTGGTGCTGATCGGCATCGACCCCGGTGCCTTCTGGTCCCAGATGCAGGGCGGGGTGGATGTGTTTGCCGACGTGGGCAATGGCGTGATCAAGAGCCTGGTGTTCGGCATCACGGTCAGCTTTGTGGCCCTGCTGCAAGGCTATGCCTGCAAGCCCACGCCCGAAGGCGTGTCGCAGGCGACCACGCGGACCGTGGTGCTGGCTTCGCTGGCGGTGCTGGGGCTGGACTTCGTCCTGACCGCCATGATGTTTTCGATTTGAGGGAGATGAGACGATGCAATCTCGTCACGATGCATGGGTGGGCTTCTTCGTGCTGCTGGGCGGCGCGGCCCTGCTGTTCCTGGCCCTGAAGGCCGGCAATCTGCTGAGCCTGAACTTCGACGAGACCTACCAGGTCTCGGCCAAGTTCGACAATATCGGCGGCCTCAAGCCGCGTGCCGCGGTGAAGAGCGCGGGCGTGGTGGTGGGCCGGGTGGAGTCCATCGGCTTTGACGACAAGACCTTTCAGGCCAAGGTCGTGCTGAATCTGCACAAGAATGTGGCTTTCCCCAAGGACAGCTCGGCCAAGATCCTGACCTCGGGCCTGCTGGGCGAGCAGTACATCGGCCTGGAGCCGGGCGCGGACGAGAAGAACCTCGTAGCCGGCGACAGCATCAAGCTCACCCAGTCGGCCGTGGTGCTGGAAAACCTGATCGGCCAGTTCATCAACAGCAAGGCGGCGGATATGGGCAGCGGCAGCGGAGAGAAGAAGTGAGCGGCGAAGGCGGCAGAGGCCGCGCTTTACCGGGGCGTCTGCGCGGGCTGCTGCTGGTGGCCCTGGTGCTGGGCCTGAGTGCCTGTGCCAGCACCAACCCGCCCGCGAGCACGGCCACGCACAAGCATGACCCCTGGGAAAGTTGGAACCGCAAGGTCTTCAACTTCAACGAGAAGGTGGACGAGGCGGTGCTCAAGCCCGTGGCCACGGCCTATAGCGAGGTCGTGCCCTCGCCGGTGCGCCAGGGCGTGGACAATTTCTTCGGCAATGTGGGCGACGCCTGGTCGGCCGTGAACCTCTTCCTGCAGGGCCGCTTCAAGCTGGGCGTGCAGCAGACCATGCGCGTGGCCGTGAACTCCACCCTGGGTTTCGCCGGTCTGCTCGACATCTCGACCGAGGCCGGCCTGGAGCGTCATAGCGAGGACCTGGGCAAGACTTTCGGCCGCTGGGGCACGGGTACCGGCTCTTACATCGTCTGGCCGCTGCTCGGCCCCTCGACGGTGCGCGACTCCTTTGCGCTGCCCTTCGACCGCCTGGCCAGTCCGGCTCTGCTGCTGGATGGCGGCGACAAGCAGTTCGCCATCATCACCCTGCAGACCATCAATGCGCGCTCCAACTTCCTGCGCGCCGGCGAGATGCTCGACGGCATTGCGCTGGACAAGTACACCTTCATCCGTGATGCCTACCTCACCAAGCGCCGCACCATCGAGGAAGACGAAGAGGATGACTACGAGGTGCTGACCCCCGAGCCGCCGGTCAACCCCCAGGCCGACCGGTGAACCCCGCGGCGCCCTCGTGCGTTGTGGCCTGGAGCGGTGGCGCCAAGGCCCCACTCCAATCCCAAGAAAGGAACTCCATGTTCGCAAACAAACGAACCCTGCTGCGCGGCGTGCTGGCCCTGGGCCTGGTCGCCCTGAACTCCCTGCCGCTGGCCGT
Source organism: Shinella sp. XGS7 (assembly GCF_020535565.1). Classification (NCBI taxonomy): domain Bacteria; kingdom Pseudomonadati; phylum Pseudomonadota; class Alphaproteobacteria; order Hyphomicrobiales; family Rhizobiaceae; genus Shinella; species Shinella sp. XGS7. Next base: position 2,067,902 of record NZ_CP084758.1, read on the forward strand.
CCACGCGGCCGATGCCAGCGCGCCCGACACCCTGATCCGCCAGCTCTCGCTGGAGACCATCGAGACCGTCAAGTCCGACAAGGCCATCCAGGGCGGCGATGTGCAGAAGATCGTGCAGCTGGTCGACTCCAAGGTCATGCCCCATGTGAATTTCCAGCGCATGACCGCCTCGGCCGTGGGCCGCTACTGGCGCCAGGCCAGCCCTGACCAGCAAAAGCGCCTGCAGGAAGAGTTCAAGGCCCTGCTGATGCGCACCTATGCCGGTGCCCTGACCCAGGTGAAGGAGCAGACCGTGGCGCTCAAGCCCCTGCGCGCCTCGCCCGACGATACCGAGGTGGTGGTGCGCACCGAGGTGCGTGGCAAGGGTGACCCCATCCAGCTGGACTACCGTCTGGAGAAGTCGGGCAACGTCTGGAAGATCTACGACGTCAATGTGCTGGGCATCTGGCTGGCGGACCAGTACCGCAACAGCTTTGCCCAGGAGATTGGTGCCAACGGTATCGACGGCCTGATCAAGGCCCTGGCCGACCGCAATGCCAAGGCTGGCGGTGCCGCGGCGGCGGGCAAGTCCTGACCCTGTGATGCCGGACACCATGCTGAAGCTGCCTGCCAGCATCCGGCTGAGCGAGGCCAGCGGCCTGTGGCGGGCCCTGGAGGCCGGCTTGCGCGCCGAGGCGGCCCAGGTGCGCAATGCCGCGGGTGCAAGCCTGCGGCTCAATGCCGCCGAGCTGCATGATTTCGACTCCGCCGCCCTGACCCTGCTGCTGCAGGCCTCTCGCCTTTGTGGCCAGCAGGGCCTGCAGCTGGAGGTGCATGGCGCACCGCCCAAGCTGCAGGAGCTGGCTCGCGTCTATGGCGTGGCCGAGCTGCTCTGGCCGGTATCGGCCCAGACCGCACGAGAAGCCGCCTGAGGGCGGCTTTTTTGTGCCCCTGGCGGGGGCTCAGCTGGCGTAGCGCTTGCTGCGCAGATTGCGCTTGATCTCCTGCAGCAGCGGACGCAGCTTCTGCTGGCCCAGTTGCAGGGCCACGCCCGTGGTCAGGATATCCACTGCGATCAGGTGCAGCAGGCGCGAAACCATGGGGCTGTAGCGGTCGAAGTCCTCGGGGTGGTCTACGGCCAGCAAGACCTGGCCCGGCGCCTGGCCCATGGCGGCCAGGGGTGAGCCGCTGGCGGTGATGATGATGGTGGTGGCGCCCTTCTTGCGCGCGATCTCGGCCGCATCCATCAGGTCGCGGCTGCGGCCCGAATTGCTGATGACGACGGCGCAGTCGCCCGGACCCAGCATGGTGGCGCTCATCAGCTGCACATGGCCGTCGCTGCAGGCGATGGTGTTCACGCCCAGGCGGAAGAACTTGTGCTGGGCGTCCTGGGCCACGATGCCCGAGTTGCCCACGCCGTAGAACTCGATGCGCTTGCCGTTGCGTCCGGCCTCGGTCAGGGCACCAATGGCGCGCTCGAAGGCATGGCTGGCCGCGTCGTTGCGGTAGTGCAGCAGGGCGGCCACGGCGTTGTCCACCACCTTGACGATCAGATCGCCGGGCTTGTCGTCCTCGTCCACCGCGCGGTGCACAAAGGGCACGCCTTCATTGACGCTGCCGGCCAGCTTGAGCTTGAAATCCGCCAGGCCGTCGTAGCCCACCGAGCGGCAGAAGCGCACCACCGTGGGCTTGGACACATGAGCCCGGTCTGCCAGCTCGCTGACCGGCAGATTGGCGAAAGCCCGGGCATCCACCAGCAGCAGCTTGGCCACCCGCTGCTCGGCCGGGGGCAGGGCCGGCAGGGCCGCCTTGATTCTCTCGAGCATGCTCATTACTGTTCCTCGGCCCAGCTGAAGCCCTCGCGGGCCACCAGGGCGCTGGCGGCTGGCGGTCCCCAGGAGCCGGCGCTGTAGGTGCGCGGGCCGGCGGGGTCCTGGGCCCAGGCGTCGAGGATGGGCTCCACCCAGCGCCAGGCCTGCTCCTGCTCGTCGCTGCGCACGAAGAGGTTCAGGCGGCCGGCGATGGCGTCCAGCAGCAGGCGCTCATATGCGCCCACGCGGTCGGCGGCGAAGGCCTTGTCGAAGTCCAGGTCCAGCGAGACCGGGGCCAGGGCTTCGCCATGCGCACCGCCCTTGGCGGCCTGCAGGCGCAGCTCCAGACCGTCCTCGGGCTGCAGCTTGATTACCAGCTGGTTGGGCCGGTTGGCGCCCGGGAAGATGGGGTGGGGCACGGGGCGAAAGTTCACCACGATCTGCGCGTCGCGCGTCGAGAGGCGCTTGCCGGTGCGGATGTAGAAGGGCACGCCCGACCAGCGCCAGTTCTGCACCTCGGTACGCAGGGCCACAAAGGTCTCGGTGCGGCTGTCGGCCGGCACCTTGGCCTCGTCCAGATAGCCCACCACGGCCTTGCCGTCCACGGTGCCGGCGCGGTACTGGCCGCGCACCACATCGCGGGCCACCGAGTCGGGCGTGAAGGGCTTGAGCGCGCGCAGCACCTTGAGCTTCTCGTCGCGGATCGCGTCGGCGTCGTTCGAGCTGGGCGGCTCCATGGCGATCATGGTGAGCAGCTGCAGCGCATGGTTCTGCACCATATCGCGCAGGGCGCCCGTGCCGTCGTAGAAGGGTCCGCGGGTGCCCACGCCCAGGCTTTCGGCCAGGGTGATCTGGATGTTGGCGATGCTCTCGCGGTGCCACAGCGGCTCGTAGAGCGCATTGGCAAAGCGCAGCGCCATCAGGTTCTGCACCGTCTCCTTGCCGAGATAGTGGTCGATGCGGAAGGCCTGGCGCTCGCTGAAGACCGAGCGCACCACCTTGTTGATCTGCTGGGCGCTGGCCAGGTCGTGCCCCAGGGGTTTCTCCAGCACCACGCGCACGCGCGGCTCGTTCAGGCCGGCCGCGCCCAGCTGCTCGCAGATCTGGGTGAAGAGATGCGGGCTGGTGGCCAGGTAGAGCACCACGGTATCGGCCTGGCGCTCACCCAGCCATTCCTTGAGGCGCTGGTAGTGCTCGGGCTGGGAGAGGTCCATGCGCCGGTAGAAGACCTGGGCGGCAAAGCGCTCGAACTCCTCGTCGCTCGGGCGCTTGGAGCCGTCCACCTCGCGAAAGCGCTCCTTGAGCCATTCGCGGTAGCGCTCGTCGGGCATCTCGTCACGGGCCACCGCCAGAATGCGACCACCCTCGGGCAGCTTGCCGTGGCGGAAGGCCTGGAACAGGGCCGGCATCAGCTTGCGCCAGGTGAGGTCGCCGGTACCGCCGAAGAAGACAAGATCGAATGACATGCTGCGCGCCGCTTCTCTTACGAATGTTTTGTTGATGTAACGAAGTTACCGGATTTATGATGCACGAGTTTCGTGTGGGGGTCAATCCGGGCCGGCGCGGCAGGTTCTAATAAGGACTGTTTTCCCTTCACGTCATGAAGACCATGAACCAGCTCGATCAACTGAAGTCCTACACCACCGTGGTTGCCGACACCGGCAACTTCCTGCAGCTGGCCCAGTTCGCGCCGCGTGATGCGACGACCAATCCCTCGCTCATCCTCAAGGCCGTGCTGCAGCCGGAGTATGCCCCGCTGCTGGCCGAGACCGTGGCGGCCCACAAGGGCCTGGCCCTGGACGAGATCGTGGACCGGGTGCTGGTGCGCTTCGGCCTGGAGATCCTGAAGGTGGTGCCGGGCCGTGTGTCCACCGAGGTGGATGCCCGCCTGTCCTTCGACCGTGCCGCCACCGTGGCCCGTGCGCGCCGCATCATGGCGCTGTATGAGGCCGCGGGCATCCCGCGCGAGCGCGTGCTGATCAAGATCGCTTCCACCTGGGAAGGCATCCAGGCCGCCGCCGAGCTGGAGCGCGAGGGCATCCGCTGCAACCTGACCCTGCTGTTCTCCTTCTGCCAGGCCGTGGCCTGCGGCGCCGCCGGCATCCAGCTGATCTCGCCCTTTGTGGGCCGCATCTACGACTGGTACAAGAAGAGTGTCGGCGCCGCCTGGGACGAGGCCGCCAGCGCCGGCCCCAATGATCCGGGCGTCAAGTCCGTGGCGCAGATCTTCAACTACTACAAGAAGCACGGCATCAAGACCGAGGTCATGGGTGCCAGCTTCCGCAATATCGGCCAGATCCAGGCGCTGGCCGGCTGCGACCTGCTGACCATCAGCCCCGAGCTGCTGGCCCAGCTGCAGGCTTCGGAGGCCGCGCTGCCGCGCGCGCTGGACGCCGAGGCCGCACGCGCCGCGGACATTCCCGCGGTGTCCTACGACGAAGCGGGCTTCCGCTTTGCCCTCAACCAGGATGCCATGGCCACCGAGAAGCTGGCCGAAGGCATCCGCCTGTTTGCCGTGGATGCCGGCAAGCTGGACCAGCTGATCGAAAAGAGTCTTTGATGCTGTATTCGCGTTGTGACCAGAGCCCGGCCTGGGCTGCGCTGCAGGCGCATTACCAGGGCGGCGGCCGCGACTTCGACCTGCGCCAGGCCTTCGCGCAGGACGCCGGGCGCTTTGCCGCCTGGTCCTTCGAGGCGCCCGAGGTCTTTGCCGACCTGTCCAAGAACCGCATCGATGCGCCCACCCTGCAGCTGCTGCTGCAGCTGGCGCGCGACTGCGGTCTGGAGTCACAACGCGATGCCATGTTCAAGGGCGAGCCCATCAACCACACGGAGGACCGCGCCGTGCTGCACACGGCACTGCGCGCCCCGGCGGGGCAGGGCCTGTTCAGCGACGAGGTGCAGCAGTCGCTCACGCGCATGCTGGACTTCGCCGAGAGCGTGCGCGACGCGGCCGCCAGCGGCATCCGCGATGTGGTGCATATCGGCATCGGCGGCAGCGATCTGGGACCGGCCATGGTGGTGCAGGCCCTGGCGGCCTACACCCAGGCGGGGCAGCGCCTGCATTTCGTCTCCAATGTGGACGGCCATGATCTGGCCGCCGTGCTGCCGGGCCTGCGGCCCGAGAGCACGCTCTTCGTGATCGCCTCCAAGACTTTCACCACGCAGGAAACCCTGGCCAATGCCCAGGCTGCCAAGGCCTGGTTCCTGGCCGCGGGCGGCACGGATGTGGCGCGCCACTTCGTGGCCACCAGCAGCAACACGCAGGCCGCGGGCGCCTTCGGCATCACGACCACCTTCGGCTTCTGGGACTGGGTGGGGGGCCGTTACTCGCTGTGGTCGGTGATCGGTCTGCCGATTGCCATCGCCATCGGCGCTGCCAATTTCCGGGCCCTGCTCGAGGGTGCGCATGCGATGGACGAGCATTTCCGCCGCACGTCGCTGGAGCGCAATCTGCCGGTGCTGCAGGGCCTGATCGACCTCTGGTACCGCAACTTCCACGGCTTCACGAGCCGCTCCGTCGCGCCCTACCACCAGGGCCTGCGCCGCCTGCCGGCCTATCTTCAGCAGCTGGAGATGGAGAGCAATGGCAAGGGCGTGGACCGTGAGGGGCGGGCCTTGAGCTATGCCACCGGCCCGGTCGTCTGGGGCGAGCCCGGCACCAATGGCCAGCACGCCTATTTCCAGATGCTGCATCAGGGCACGGACGTGGTGCCGGTGGAGTTCATCGCGGTGAAGACCCCGCAGCATAGCGCACCCGCGGGCAGCGAGCTGGCGGCCCTGCTGCAGGACCAGCACCAGAAGCTGCTGGCCAACTGCCTGGCCCAGTCCCAGGCCCTGATGGAAGGCAAGACCGTGGAGCAGGCCCTGCAGGAGCAGGCGCCCACGGCCTCCAAGCGTCTGAGCCCGCTGGCGGTGGCGCGGCACCGCAGCTTCCCCGGCAACCGGCCCAGCAGCACCCTGGTGCTGGAGGCGCTGACGCCGCGCGCCCTGGGCGCCCTGATCGCGCTCTACGAGCACCGCGTCTTCGTGGAGGGTGCACTCTTCAACATCAACTCCTTCGACCAGTGGGGCGTGGAGCTTGGCAAGGCCCTGTGTAACCGCCTGCTGCCGCGCCTGGCCAGCGGTGACGCCACGGGCCTGGACGCGTCCACGGCCGGCCTGCTGAACCGTCTGCGCGCTTGAAGCTCTCTTTCCTGACGACGATGAACATTGTTTTCGACTTCGGCGGCGTGCTGTTCCGCTGGCACCCGCCGAGCTTCCTGGCTCGCATCTGGCCGCATCGCGTGCCCGATGCCGAGGCGGGCCAAGCCGTGGCGGCGCAGTTCTTCCAGCATTACGCGGGTGACTGGGGGGCCTTCGACCAGGGCCTGATCGGCGCCGACGAGGTGATCGCCCGCATTGCCGCGCGCACCGGCTGGCCGGCCGCCGAGGTGGCCCAGGTGGTGGACGCGGTGGCGGACGAGCTGCAGCTGCTCACGCCCACCGTGGCCCTGATCCAGGATCTCAAGGCCGCGGGGCACCGGCTCTTCTATCTCTCGAACATGCCCGAGCCCTATGCCGACCACCTGGAGCGCAGCCACCCGCTGCACCAGTGGTTCGAGAACGGTGTGTTCTCCGGCCGGGTCAAGCAGTCCAAGCCGGGGGCGGAGATCTACCGCATCGCCACCGAGCGTTTCGGCGTGGCGCCCGAGAGCTGCCTTTTCCTGGACGATCACCCGGCCAATATCGAGGCGGCCCATGCGGCCGGCTGGCAGGCCCTGCATTTCACGACGGCCGAGGCCATGCGGCCCCAGCTGCGCGAGCGCGGCCTCTTAGGGCTCTAGGTCGGGGTCTTCCGTCGGCGGCGCGGCCTGCACGCGGAAGCTCTCGCTGGCCCAGGCGCCCAGATCGATCTGGCGGCAGCGTTCGCTGCAGAAGGGGCGCCACAGATTGCTGGGCGCGAACACGCTGTCGCCGCCGCAGGTGGGGCAGGGCACGAGGCGCGGCGCCTTGTCGGCGGGCTTGATCTCGCTCATGAGCACAGCGTCAGCTCGAAGCTGGCGTCCTGTTGAGCCGGGCGCAGCCGGCCTTCCTCGTCCTGGCGCATCAGGCGGATGGAGATCATCAGGCGGTGGCCGCTGATCTCGGGAATCAGACCCAGGCTGGGATCGATGCGCATGCGCAGCAGCTGGTAGGTCTTGCTGGAGGGCAGGCTCTGCTGGAAGTGGCCGCCCTGGGCCGCCACCTTGTGGGGCGAGCCCGAATCGCGCAGCAGACCCAGCAGCACCTGCAGGGCCTCGGCCATGGGCATCAGGCACTGGGTCCACTGCATCAGATCATTGCGGCGGCGCACCGGCAGCAGCTGCTGCCAGCTGTAGTAGGCCGGCAGATCGAACTCGCAGGTGCCACCCGGGATGCTGATGCGGCTGCGTATGCTCATCAGCCATTCATTGGCTGTTAGCGTGTGGCCGGCCTTGCCGCTGAGCGCGTTGAGGCCGCCGAAGGCATGGTCGATGCGGCGAATCACCTCGTCCAGCGCCTCCTCGGCGATGGCGGGATTGCCGCGATAGCTGTTGAGCTGGGCCTTGTGGCGCTCCAGCTCCTTGAGCAGATCGGACTTCAGATCGGCACGCGAGGCCACGTCCATGATCTCGAAGAGGGTGACCAGGGCGAAGTGATGGTCCAGCGGGGTCTCGCGGGCGATCAGCTGGCCGAGGCGATCGAAGAGATGCTCCAGCCGCAGCATCGTGCGGATGCTTTCGTTGAACGGGTATTCGTAGAGGACCAAGGGGGCCATTCCTTGCTTGCCGGCTGACAGTGCCGCGCTTGGCCCCGATTGTTTCACAAGCTGCTGCCGATATCGGCCGCGTACCTGCTGCGATCAGCGGACCGCGAGGCCCCAGTGCTGCAGCAGGGCCAGGACTTGCCCCCGCAGGCCCGCGAGGTCCAGGCCTTCGTTGTGGATCAGCACATCGGCCGCGGCGCGGCGCTGTGCCCGGCTGGCCTGCTTGCGCAGCACGGCTTCCACGCCCTCGCGGGTCCAGCCCGAGCGGGCCATCACGCGCTGGATCTGGGTCTCGGTCTCGCAGTCCACCACCAGCACCCGGTCCACCCGCGCGCGCCAGCGGCCCGACTCCACCAGCAGGGGCACGTCGAAGACCAGCAGGGCGTGGTCGGCTGCAGCGGCTTTCGCTTGTCGCTCGGTCTCGGCGCCGATCATGGGATGCAGGACGGCCTCCAGGCGCAGCAAGGCGGCCGGGTCGGCAAAGACCGCGGCACGCATGGCGGCGCGGTCCAGGCCGCCATCGGCGGCGATCAGTTCCGGGCCGAAGGCCTCGGCCAGTGCCGGCATGGCCGCGCCACCGGGGGCGGTCAGGGCGCGCGAGATCGCATCGGTGTCGATGAGGGCGGCGCCCGCTTCGACCAGCAGGCCCGCCACCGTGCTCTTGCCGGACCCAATGCCGCCGGTCAGGCCCAGGCGCAGCGGCGCCTTCGTCGTGTCAGCGCTCAAGACTCAGGCCCAACCCATCCAGCCCAGCACGCGGGGCGCACCGGCAAACATGACGGCCAGACCGCCACCCGCCAGAAAGGGGCCGAAGGGCACATAGCGGCCCTCACGCAGGCCACCGCTGAGCTTGAGGCCTATGCCCACCAGGGCGCCGATCAGGGAGGCGCCCAGCACGATGGGCAAGACCATCTGCCAGCCCAGCCAGGCGCCCAGGGCCGCCAGCAGCTTGAAGTCGCCATAGCCCATGCCCTCCTTGCCGGTGGCCAGCTTGAAGAGCCAGTAGACCGACCAGAGCGAGAGATAGCCCGTCATGGCGCCGATCAGGGCCTGCTCCAGCGGCAGGGTCCAGCCCAGCAGGGCGGCCAGCAGGCCGGCCCAGAGCAGGGGCAGGGTCATGGAGTCGGGCAGCAGGGTGGTGTCCCAGTCGATCAGGGCCAGGGCCAGCAGGGTGGCCACAAAGCCGCACCACAGCAGGGCCAGGGGCTGAGCGCCGACATGCCAGCCCACGGCGGCGAAGAGCAGGCCGCAGCTCAGCTCCACCAGGGGGTAGCGCGGGGAGATGCGCTGCTTGCAGCCGGCGCAGCGCCCGCCCAGGCGCAGCCAGCCCAGCAGGGGCAGGTTCTCATGCCAGGCGATGCTGTGGCCGCAATGCGGGCAGCGCGAGCGCGGCGTGGCGATGCCCAGCGGGGGCAGTTGTTCCAGATGGGTCTGCAGGGTCTGGGCGCCGGCCGCCAGCTTGTCCGCCTGGCCAGCATTCAGGCCGGCGCGGCACAGCTCTTGGGCATCGGCCAGATGCTCGCTGGACTCCAGCCACCAGCCGCGCTCCAGCATCAGGGGCAGGCGGTGCACCACCACATTCAGGAAGCTGCCGATGCACAGGCCCAGGATGCCCAGGGCCAATGGCGTGAGCAGCCAGGCGTAGTCTTGACTCATGAAGAAACCGAAGAGAGGGGAGAGGTCCGCGGGCTCAGACCACCTGGCCGAGCTTGAAGATGGGCAGGTACATGGCCACCACGATGCCGCCGATGATGGTGCCCAGGATCACGATGATGAAGGGTTCCATCAGGCTGGACAGCGACTTGACGGCTTCGTCCACCTCGTCCTCGTAGAACTCGGCGGCCTTGGACAGCATATGGTCCAGGGAGCCGGACTCCTCACCGATGGAGGCCATCTGCAGCACCATGGTGGGGAAGATGCCGGTGCTCTGCATGGAGGTGGTCAGGGCCGCGCCGGTGGAGACATCGCGCTGGATCTTCTCGGTGGCCTCGGCAAAGATTGCATTGCCCGAGGCGCCGCCCACGGAGTCCAGGGCCTCGACCAGGGGCACGCCGGCCGCAAACATGGTGGACAGGGTGCGGGTCCAGCGCGCCACGGCCGACTTGAACAAGAGGTCACCGAAGACGGGGATCTTCAGCAGCAGACGGTCCATGCGCTTTTGCATGGCCTCGGAGCGTCTCCAGGTCTGGATGAAGAAGTAGAGTCCGCCGCCGATGCTGCCGAAGATCAGCCACCAGTAGCTGACGAAGAACTCGGACATGGCGATCACCGCCAGGGTGGGCGCAGGCAGATCCGCGCCGAAGGAGGTGAACACGTCCTTGAAGGCCGGCACCACGAAGATCATGATCACCGCCACCACGACAAAGGCCACGACCAACACGGCGATCGGGTAGGTCAGGGCCGACTTGATCTTGTTCTTGATCGCAACCGTCTTCTCCTGGTACATGGCCAGGCGGTCCAGCAGCTGTTCCAGAATACCGCCGGCCTCGCCCGCCTCCACCAGATTGCAGTAGAGCGCATCGAAGTAGAGGGGGTGCTTGCGGAAGGAGGCCGAGAGGCTGGTACCGGTTTCCACATCCTGACGGATGTCATTGAGCAGGCGGGTCAGGCGCGGGTTGGTGCTGCCCCGGGCCACGATGTCGAAGGATTGCAGCAGGGGCACGCCCGCGCGCATCATGGTGGCCAGCTGGCGGGTGAAGACGGCGATGTCCTTTTGCTTGATGGACTTGCCGCCGGCGGTGCGGCGCTTCTTGACCTTGCTGACCAGGATGCCCTGGCGGCGCAGGGTGGCGCTGACCATGGCCTCGCCGCCGGCGCGCAGCTCGCCGCGCACGGTCTTGCCGTTGCGGTCCTTGCCTTCCCATTCGAAGACAAATTCCTTGACGTTCTTGGCTATCGCGCCTGTTGCCATATCACCTCCAGGGCTGGATGCCCCGTCCCTTATTCATTCGTTGCTGCAAGCACTTCTTCCAGCGTGGTCACCCCGAGGCGCACCTTGACCAGGCCCGACTGGCGCAGATCGCGCACGCCCTCGCTCCGGGCCTGCTGGGCAATGTCCATGGCCGTGCCTTCGGCCAGGATGATGCGCTGTATGGCTTCGGTCACCGGCATCACCTGATAGATGCCCACGCGCCCCTTGTAGCCGTTGTTGCAGCTGGAGCAGCCCACGGCCCGGTAGGGCTTCCAGCTGCCGTCCAGATCTTCTTCGGCATATCCGGCGCGAAGCAAAGCCTCGCGCGGGTACTCGGCCGGGGCCTTGCAGTTTTCGCACAGGCGACGCGCCAGGCGCTGGGCCGTGATCAGCAGCACGCTGGACGCGATATTGAAAGGCGCCACGCCCATGTTCAGCAGGCGGGTCAGGGTGGTGGGCGCGTCATTGGTGTGCAGGGTGGACATCACCATATGGCCGGTCTGCGCGGCCTTGATGGCGATATCGGCCGTCTCCAGGTCACGGATCTCACCCACCATGATGATGTCGGGATCCTGGCGCAGAAAGGACTTCAGCGCGGCGGAGAAGGTCAGGCCGGCCTTGTCGTTGACATTGACCTGGTTGATGCCCGGCAAATTGATTTCGGCCGGATCCTCCACCGTGGAGATGTTCACGCCCGGCTGGTTCAGGATGTTCAGGCAGGTGTAGAGCGAGACGGTCTTGCCCGAGCCCGTGGGGCCGGTCACCAGGATCATGCCGTAGGGCCGCTGGATGCAGGCCAGCAGGCGGTCCTTCTCGATCTTCTCGTAGCCCAGGGCCTCGATGCCGAGCTTGGCCGAGGACGGGTCCAGGATACGGATCACGATCTTCTCGCCGAAGAGCGTGGGCAGGGTGCTGACCCGGAAATCGATGGCCTTGCTGCCGAACTTGAGCTTCATACGCCCGTCCTGCGGCACTCGGCGCTCGGCAATGTCCAGGCGCGAGATGACCTTGATGCGGGAGGACAGCTTGTCCTTGATGGCGATGGGCGGCTGGGTGATCTCGCGCAGCTCGCCGTCCACGCGGAAGCGCACCCGGTAGTGGTACTCGTAGGGTTCGAAGTGCAGGTCGGAGGCGCGCATATTGATGGCGTCCACCAGCATCTTCTGCAGAAAGCGCACCACGGGCGCGTCTTCCACATCGGCGATGTCGGCCGATTCCTGCTCCGGCGCTGCTTCCTCTTCGGCGATGTCGAAATCGAAGTCACCGCCGGCCATGGATTCCAGGGCCTCGGAGGCGCTGGCGCCGCTGCCCTGCAGCAGCTTGATCAGCTTGTCGTACTCCACCACCACCCACTCGGGCGAGAGCTGGGTGGCGAACTTGATGCGCTCCACCACCTCCTGGTCGGTGGGGTCGGCCCCGCCGATGAAGAGGCGGTTGCCGCGGCGGCCCAGGGCCAGGACCTGGTACTGCTGGGCCAGCTTGCCATCGATGATGTTGCTGGGCAGGCGCTGCGGATCCATGGCGTTGAGATCCAGCAGGGGCACGGCCAGGGCGGCCGACAGGGTGTGGGCCAGATCGGCGGGCGAGACCGCATTGGCCGCCATCACCGCGGCCACGAAGGTGGTTTTCTTCTCGCGAGCCTGGCGCACCAGGTCTTCGGCGGTCTTGGCCTGCAGCTTGCCGGCGTGCACCAGCACCCGTGCCACGCCGGACAGGGCGGAATGGGGCGGCTCGACCAGGGTGGTATCCACGTTCATCAGGCGTTCTTGCGCGAGGCCCGGGCAGCATGGCACGGGCGACAGCCAGTGCGGGCTGATCATGGCCCAGGGGTTTCACACTGTAAACCGAGCCGTGCCCCGGGGCCCAGGCTGAACGTGGCGAAGCTCACGAATCGGCACCCAGGACTTTGCAACTGATGTTTACAAGCATCGCCCCAGGGCCGGTGGGCGCGGAGAGGCCCGAGGGCCTAGGGACGGGCCGGGCGCCGCCGCGGTCCGCGCAGGCGCCGCCAGCCCAGCACCACCCCGCTCAGGCACAGAGCCAGGCCCGTGGCGCTGAAGCCCAGCATCCAGGCGTCCCAGGCCGGACGGGCGGCCAGCAGCAGGGGCAGGTCGAAGCTGTGCAAGAAGGCAAAGAGCCAGCGCTCCACCCGCTGATGGCGGTTGCTCAGCTGCAGGATGGCGCCGGTGGCCGGGTCCAGCGTCACCCAATGCGCCTGCGCGTCGCCAAAACGCAGACGCAGCACCGGCAGCGGGCGCTCGCGCTGGCCGGTCATGGTGTGGGCCTCGCGCCCGTAGTAGTAGCGGTCGTACTCGTGCAGCCATTCGCGCGATGCCAGCGGCGCCTGGGGCAGCAGGCGCTGGGCAGCCTGCACCAAGGCCGCCTCGTCCATGGGGGCTCGGACGGTGCCGTCGCCCGCCAGGGCAAGGCTGCCGGCAGCCCCCTGGGCCAGCAGAAACTGCTCACCGTCCACCCGTCGCCACTCCAGCCAGCGGGGCGCGGCTTCGCCCCGGGCGGCCAGGGCCGCCAGCACCGAACCGGCCTCGGGGCCGGCCTGGGCTTGCAGCGCGCCGCCGGCATAGGCGCGCCGGTCCGGCGCCGGCCCCGGCGCCTCGAAGACCTTCCAGGGGTTCATGGAGAAGAGGCCGCTCAGCACCCAGGTCAGGGCCAGGCTGCCGCCCACCAGGCCTAGCAGATGGTGCCAGCGCATCCAGCCCTCGCGGTAGGGCGAGCGCGAGCCGCTCTTGTAGCGGCCGCTGAAGCGCCAGCGCCAGAGGCCCACCACCAGACCGCTGAGCGCCAGCACGCCGCCCGCCACCGAGAGCCAGATCACGATCTGGGTCCAGGCCGTATCCAGTGCGCCGCCGCGGAAGATGTAGAGCCAGTGCAGCCAGGCGCCCAGCCAGCCCCAGCGGCGCTCGGTGAGCGTGGCATCGCGCACCACCTCGCCGGTGGCGCTGCTCACATAGAGCCAGCGCTGCGCCTCGTCCGCCACGGCCATGCGGTAGAGCGGGCGGTGGGCGTCCAGGGCGCGGGAGTGGGTCCAGGCGTCCTCCTGCACCTGCCCCAGCGCCTCGGCGGCGGCGCCGCCCGCGAAGTGCGAGGCCGCGGCCAGGGCCTGGGCTTCGCTGACCGCGCGGATGCGCTGGCCGCTGCGAGCATCGACGGCCAGGGCGGCGCGGCGCCCATCGCCGAACAGGTAGCGGGGCTCGCCCGCCACGCTGCTCAGCCGCCAGGGCGCCGGAGCCGCCTGCGGTCCGCCCGCGGCCGCCACCGCCTCGGCCAGGGGCACGCAGCATGGCCCAAGCGCCAGCGGCGGCTGGCCGGCGGCCTGCTCCTCGACCGTGAGCTTGGGGTAGCCCACATAGAGCATCACCATGCCCGAGACAAACCACAGGGCCATCACCAGACACAGGGCGATGCCCACCCAGCGGTGCAGCAGATAGAGCCAGCGCTTGAGAGCCATGCTCAGAACTGCCAGTCCAGGGCGCCGCTCACGCTGCGCGGGGCGCCCAGATAGGGCAGGCTGCTGCTGAGGCTGGCCACGTAGCGCGTGTCGGCCACATTGTCGATGCGGGCGCGCGCCGTCAGCTGCGGCGTGATGCGCAGCGTGGCGCTCAGGCCCAGCAGCTGGTAAGCCTCGTCCCACAAGGTGTTGGCGGTGTTGGCGTAGCGCTTGCCCACATGGCGCCAGTCGGCGCCCAGGCGCAGGGACTCATTGGCCTGCCAGTCGGCCGAGAGACCTGCCACCACGCGGGGCACATTGGCCGGCGTGTTGCCGGCGCGCGAGACGGTCACGGCCGAGGCGCCGCTGCCCACGGTTTCCACAAAGTTCTCGTAGCGGGCGCGGGTGTAGCTCCAGTGGCCGCCCAGCTGCCAGGCCGCTGCGGGGCGCCAGCGCGCGGCCAGCTCCAGGCCGCGGCTGCTCTGCTCGCCCACCGGGATCACCTTGGTGGTGTCATTGGGGTCGGTGATGGAGAGGTTCTTGCGGCGGATCTCGTAGACCGCCAGCGTGGCGCTGCCGCGGCCCTCGTCAAAGCTCAGCTTGCTGCCCAGCTCGAACTGGCGGCCCTTGGTGAGATCAAAGTCGCGCAGGGCGCTGAAGCCCGCCGTGGCCAGCACGCCCGAGGGCGGATCGGCCGCGGTGCTGGCCTGGGCGTAGACCTGCCAGTCCTTGGACAGATCCTTCACCAGGCCCAGACGACCGGTGAGGGGTGTGAAGCGGGTCTGGAACAGGGCCGGGTTGCTGGCGCTGGTGGCGCGGTGGTTGCGCACATCCAGGGCGATGCGGTCCGCCCGCAACGCGCTCACCACCGACCAGCCCGCCCCCAGCTCCGTGCGGTTCTCGGCGAAGAGGGCGAAGCTGCGCAGCAGGTTCGTGGTGCCCGGCGTGTAGGTGCGGCTCATGCCGGGCACGTCCAGAAAGCTGCCCGCCACCGGCGCATAAGGATCGACCAGGCCGAAGCTGCCCGTGAAGGGGCCGTTGATGGAGAGCGGGAAGCGGGTCTGCCGGTTGAAGCTCCAGTCCCAGCCAAAGGCGAAGTCCGAGCGCAGGCCGGCCAGGCGCGTGGCGAGGCTGAGTTCGCCGCGGCTGCCCCAGACCTGCTGGTCATGGCGCTGCAGCAGGGCGCTGGAGCGTTCCACCTGGCGGTTGCCATTCTTGAAGGTGTAGGCCTCCACGTTCTCGTAGTCGCGCAGGGCGTCGTAGTGGTAGAGCGTGTGCTGCAGCCGGGTGCTGGGCGCAATCTGCCACTCCAGCAGGGAGCGCAGCCAGCTCACGTCCTGCTCGTAGCGGCCGTCCTGCACGTTGTAGTTCACGCCATAGGTGGCGGGATCGAAGCGCAGGGCGCCGCCCACCGAGCCATCGGCCGCACGCAGCATGGGCGTGCCCCAGTAGGGTTGGCTCACCTTCTCGTGCTGGCGCTCCAGCGCCAGGGTGTGGGTGAGGCTGCTGCCCAGCGGGGCGCGCCAGGAGGCCGCAAGCTGCCAGGCGCTGCGGTCGCGGCCCTGGGTCCAGAGCGCGCCCTCGCTGCTGTTGAGCTCCACGCGCAAGACCTGACCCGTCTCACCCAGGCTGCGCTGCAGGCTGGCAGCCAGCTGGGCGCGGTCGCCCAGGGCCACGCGGGCCCGGCTGATGTCGCCGCTGCCATCGGCGATCTTGGTGATCACGTTCAGCGTGCCGCCCATGGCGCCGGAGCCGTTCAGAAAGCTGGAAGGGCCCCCGATGGCTTCCACGCGCTCGACGATCCAGCTGTCTACCGGGCGGGCGGCAATGGCGTCGTATTGCACGCTGATGCCGTTGTAGAGCTGGGCCAGGGAGCCCGAGCCGAAGCCACGATAGAACACGCTCCCGGCCGAGCCGGGCGGGTCGGCAAAGACCACGCCGGGCACGCTCTTCAGGATCTCCTGGGTATTGCTGGCGCCCCGCGCCTCGATGGTGGCGCTGTCCACCACGGTGACGCTGGCCGGCGTTTCGCGCAGGCTCAGGCCCAGGCGCGAGCTGCTGCCTGCCGGACGATCCAGCACGGCGGCGCTGCCGCTGATGGTGACGCGCTCGAGTTGCTGCTGGGACGTGGTCTGAGCCTGAGCGGCGTGGACGCCGAGCAGGGCCAGGCTCAGGGTGGACAGGGCAAAGGGTGTGGCGCGGCGGAAAAAGGCGAGGGGAGAGCGGGAGATGAACACGTTGGGTCCTGAGCGGATGCAGGGACGCGCGAGCCGGCGCCCTCAGGCGCGCAGGGCTTCGCTCGTCCAATGACGGGAAGAGGGGAGAAAAGCGACGGCCGAAAGGAGGGGCCGCCAGAGGCTCAGGACTGCAGTGGCGGAGCGCGGGCCTGGGCGGGCGCCCAGGCGAAGAGCGGCCGCGGCGCGCTCAGGAAGAGTTGGGGCAGGGCATGGGCCAGCCGGCTGTCCGGCAGCCAGCCCAGCAGCGGGGCCGGCGGCAGGGCGGTGCTGCCCTGGTGCAGGGCGCAGACCGGGCAGCGTTCCATGGGCGAAGCGCCATCAGGCGAGCTGCCGCCCTCATCGGGGCTACTGCTGCTGCTGCCCAGGTCCAGGCGCACGAACTTGGCGCCGCTGAGCGTGCAGATCTCGGTCCAGATGCCGGCATCGCGCGGCAGCAGCAGGTGCGAAAGCGTCGGCACGAGCGCAGCCAGCAGCATCGTGCAGGACACGAGCCAGACCAGACGCTTGCGAAGACCTCGCCAGGATTGCATGGGCCGAGATTCTAAGCACGGCCGCGGTGCCAGGACTTGCCCCGGCGCAAGGCGGGGCGGGCTGCAATCAGAATCCCGCAAGCCACGCCCAGGCGCAGCGCTCAGACCCGCCGGGCGGATGCTGTGCTGCAGGGGATGGGGAGAAATGGAGAAAGAAAGAAAAACTGGTCGGGGTGAGAGGATTCGAACCTCCGGCCTCTACGTCCCGAACGTAGCGCTCTACCAGGCTAAGCTACACCCCGATTTGTGATGCTCTCGATCCGAAGCGGTGCCGGATCAGCTCACTGTCCTGTCGTCTGGCGCTAGAAAGAGCGTTCAACCGACTGAGCACAAGATTCTAGCAGAGCTTCTCGCCAAATGGAAGGGGGAAGTGCATCAAGGCAGCTGCGAGCCCGCTCGGCCTCGGCGCGCGCGGCCTCCCGGGTGGCGTCCAGGGCCCCGGTATGGCGCACGATCTCGATGATCTCGCTGAGGCCTTGCACCTCGCCGTGTTCGATGGCGTGGCGGATCAGGGCGCGCTCCTGCGGGTTGCCGCGCTCCATGGCCACCAGCAGGGGCAGGGTGGGCTTGCCCTCGCGCAGATCGTCGCCGACGTTCTTGCCCAGGGCTTGGGTGTCGCCGCTGTAGTCCAGGGCGTCATCGATCAGTTGGAAGGCGGTGCCCAGGGCGCGGCCGTAGCCGGCGCAGGCTTCTTCGACCTCGGGTGGGCTGTCGGCCAACACGGCGCCCAGGCGCGCGCTCGCTTCAAAGAGCTTGGCGGTCTTGTAGCGGATCACGCGCAAGTACTGCTCGACCGCGATATCGGGGTCGTGCATGTTCATCAGCTGCAGCACCTCGCCCTCGGCGATCACATTGGTGGCGTCGGCCAGCACATCCAGCACGCGCAGGCGCTTGACCGAGACCATCATCTGGAAGGCGCGCGAGTAGAGGAAGTCGCCCACCAGCACGGCGGCGGCGTTGCCGAAGAGGGCGTTGGCCGTGGGCTTGCCGCGGCGCAGCGAGGACTCATCCACCACATCGTCGTGCAGCAGGGTGGCGGTGTGGATGAACTCCACCACGGCAGCCATCTCGAAGCGGTCGCTCTTGCTGTGGCCCAGGGCATTGGCAAACAGCAGGACCAGCTTGGGGCGGACGCGCTTGCCGCCGGCCTGCACGATATAGCCGCCGATCTGGTTGATCAGGGCCACATCCGAGTTCAGGCGTCGCGCGATGACGGCATCGACCTCGCGCATCTCGGCGTCCAGCAGGGCTTGGGCCTCGGCAGTGGGGGATGCAGTTGCGGTCGACACACTCAGCTCTCTAAGCGCCAGGGAGGCGAAACTTCAATTATAGGGATGCGTCTCGGCGACTTGGCGGGTTGGGCGGCCGGGTGCTTGGTGTTTTCCCCTGGGCCTGCTATACTTTCGGGCTCTGCGCGTTTTCAGACGTGCTGGAGGCCTCTGTCCGGGATGGGCCGGCGAGGTTGGTTTACTGAAAGGGCTGATATGTACGCGGTCATAAAAACCGGCGGCAAGCAATACAAGGTTGCTGCTGGCGAAAAGATCAAGGTAGAACAGATTGCTGCGGATGTTGGCCAAGAGATCGTGATCGACCAAGTTCTCGCCGTGGGTAACGGCGCTGAGCTGAAGGTTGGCACTCCCTTGGTTGCTGGCGCAAGCGTTAAGGCCACGGTTGTGGCTCATGGCAAGCACGACAAGGTGCGCATCTTCAAGCTGCGTCGTCGCAAGCACTACAAGAAGAGCCAAGGCCACCGCCAGATCTACACCGAGCTGGAAATCAGCGCGGTCAACGGTTAATCCGGCTCTCGCCAACAGTTCAAGGAGTTAATCCATGGCACAGAAAAAGGGCGGCGGTTCCACACGGAACGGCCGCGACTCGAAGCCCAAGATGCTGGGCGTCAAGGTGTACGGCGGCCAAGCCATCTCGGCCGGCTCGATCATCGTGCGTCAGCGCGGCACCAAGTTCCACGCTGGCACCAATGTCGGCATGGGCAAGGACCACACCCTGTTCGCGCTGGTGGACGGCACCGTGTCCTTCACCACCAAGGGTGAACTGAACCGCTCGACGGTTGTCGTCACCCCGGTCTGATCGACCGCGAAATCGCTGGCGGTTCAGCAGCAGCCGCCCGCCAGCTGATCGAAGCCCCGGCTCGCCGGGGCTTTTGTGTTTCCAGGCTGCCTTAACATCGGGCCGTCAAGGCGCACACACATGAAGTTCGTAGACGAAGCCACCATCGACATCGCAGCCGGCAACGGCGGCGCGGGTTGCGCGAGTTTCCGCCGGGAAAAGTTCATTCCCTTCGGCGGTCCGGACGGCGGCGACGGCGGCCGCGGCGGCAGCATCTATGCGGTGGCCGACCGCAATCTCAACACCCTGATCGACTACCGCTACGCGCGCCGCCACGAGGCCCGCAATGGCGAGGCCGGCCGGGGCTCGGACCAGTTCGGTGCAGCCGCCGAGGACATCACCCTGCGCATGCCGGTGGGCACCATCGTGCGCGACCTGGAAACCGACCAGATCATCGCCGAGCTGCTGGAGCCCGATGTGCCGGTGCTGCTGGCCAAAGGCGGCGACGGCGGCTTCGGCAATCTGCATTTCAAGAGCAGCACCAACCGTGCCCCGCGTCAGAAGACGCCGGGCTGGCCGGGCGAGATCAAGAAGGTCAAGCTGGAGCTGCGCGTGCTGGCCGATGTGGGTCTGCTGGGTCAGCCCAATGCCGGCAAGTCCACGCTGATCGCGGCCGTCTCGAACGCCCGCCCCAAGATTGCCGACTACCCCTTCACCACGCTCTACCCCAATCTGGGCGTGGTGCGCGTGGCGCCAGAGAAGAGCTTTGTCATCGCCGACATCCCGGGCCTGATCGAAGGT
The DNA here is from genome assembly GCF_020535565.1 of Shinella sp. XGS7. Lineage (NCBI taxonomy): Bacteria > Pseudomonadati > Pseudomonadota > Alphaproteobacteria > Hyphomicrobiales > Rhizobiaceae > Shinella > Shinella sp. XGS7. The sequence continues at coordinate 2,087,450 of NZ_CP084758.1, forward strand.
GCCGCCGAAGGTGCCGGCCTGGGTCACCAGTTCCTGCGCCATCTGCAGCGCACCCGCCTGCTGCTGCATGTGGTGGACCTGGCCCCCTTCAATCCCGATGTCGATCCGGTGGCCGAGGCCAAGGCCATCGTCAAGGAACTCAAGAAGTACGACGAAGAACTGCACGCCAAGCCGCGCTGGCTGGTGCTCAACAAGCTGGACATGGTGCAGGCCGAAGAGCGCGCCGAGCGCGTCAAGGACTTCGTCAAGCGCTACAAGTGGAAGGGGCCGGTCTTCGAGATCTCGGCCCTGACGCGCGAGGGCTGCGAGCCCCTGATCCGCGCCATCTACGAGCACGTGGCCTCCCTGCAGGTGCCGCCGGTGGAAGACCCGGATGTGCGCTTTGACGAGCCGGTGATCGACCCGCCCAAGGCGGTGCAGGAGACCCGTGCCTCGCGTGCGGCCAAGGTCAAGGCCAGCAAGGCCGCCAAGGAAGCCAAGAGCAAGGACAAGCCCGCCGAGCGCGATCCGCGTTTCGATCCTGCATCATGAGCGCGGAGCTGCTGAGCCAGAGCGTCCTGAAGGACGCGCGGCGCATCGTGGTCAAGGTGGGTTCCAGCCTAGTCACCAACGAAGGCCGTGGCGTGGATGCCGAGGCCATTGGCAACTGGTGCCGGCAGCTGGCGGCCCTGGCTGCCCAGGGGCGCGAGCTGGTGATGGTGTCCAGCGGTGCAATTGCCGAGGGCATGAAGCGCCTGGGCTGGGCCAGTCGGCCCAAGGAAGTGCATGAGCTGCAGGCGGCCGCGGCCGTAGGGCAGATGGGTCTGGCCCAGATGTACGAAAGCAAGCTGCGTGAGCAGGGCATGGGCAGCGCCCAGGTGCTGCTCACCCATGCCGACCTGGCCGACCGCGAGCGCTATCTCAACGCCCGCTCCACCCTGCTGACCCTGCTGCAGCACCGCGTGCTGCCCGTGATCAACGAGAACGACACGGTGGTCAATGACGAGATCAAGTTCGGCGACAACGACACCCTGGGGGCTCTGGTGGCTAACCTGGTGGACGCCGATGCCCTGGTCATCCTCACCGATCAGAAGGGCCTGTACTCGGCCGACCCGCGCAAGGACCCGAACGCCCGCTTCATCGACGTGGCCGTGGCCGGCACGCCGGAGCTGGAGCAGATGGCGGGTGGCGCGGGCTCCTCGCTGGGGCGTGGCGGCATGATCACCAAGATCCTGGCGGCCAAGCGCGCCGCGGGCAGCGGTGCCAGCACCGTGATTGCCTGGGGGCGCGAGCCCGATGTGCTGCTGCGCCTGGCGGCTGGTGAGTCCATCGGCACGGCCCTGGTGGCCAGCACCCAGAAGCAGGCGGCGCGCAAGCAGTGGATGGTGGACCATCTGCAGCTGCGCGGCGCGGTGATCGTGGATGCCGGCGCAGCCCTCAAGCTGCGCGAGGACGGCAAGAGCCTGCTGCCCATCGGCGTGACCGAGGTGCAAGGCGAGTTCCACCGCGGCGATGTGATCGCGGTGCGCGACGCCAGCGGGCGCGAGCTCGCGCGCGGCCTCACCAACTACGGCAGCGCCGAGGCGCGCCTGATCGCGCGCAAGGCTTCCAACCAGTTCGAGCTGGTGCTGGGCTACGCCGCCGAACCCGAGCTGATCCACCGGGACAACTTGGTGCTCGTGTAACGAGCACCAAGTTGCGGCGCAGGCTCATATCGCGTTGCGATGTGAGCCAAAGCCACAATCGCCGCGCGGCCAGGCAGGGCCTTCAGCCCGGCTTGTGCTCACCCGCCTCCGGCCCCGCGCCCTGTGGAGCCTCGGCGCATTCGGCAGCGCCCTGTGGCGCCCGCGGCTCGCGATGCTGTGGCCGCATGCCGGCGCGCAGATAGCGGTTGTGGTGATTGATGCGCGGCAGGTAGCGGGCCAGTTCGGTCAGCGCCATCTGGTAGACGCCGCGCTTGAACTCGATCACCGCCTCCAGCGGCACCCAGTACTCGTTCCAGCGCCAGGCGTCGAACTCCGGGTGGTCGGTGGCGCGCAGGTTCATATCGCAGTCGCGCGCGGTCAGCTGCAAGAGAAACCAGATCTGCTTCTGACCTCTGTAGTGACCGCGGGCGTCGCGGCGTATGAAGTGCTCGGGCACCTCGTAGCGCAACCAGTCACGGGTGCGCGCAATGATGCGCACCTGGTCTGCGTGCAGCCCCACTTCTTCGTGGAGCTCACGAAACATCGCCTGCTCAGGCGTTTCGCCATGCTTGATGCCCCCTTGCGGGAACTGCCAGGAATGGGTCCGGATGCGTTTGCCCCAGAAGACCTCGTTCCTGTGGTTGAGCAGGATGATGCCGACGTTGGGCCGGAAGCCTTCACGGTCGAGCATAATCAACCCCAAATCTATAGTTAGATCGATTATTGCATCGGGGCCATACCCGGGCATTCCCCTCGCTAACCCTCACCTTGCGCCTTTGTGCTTGGCCCTCGGCCACAGTGCTTTGCGCCCTCTCTTGTCCGCGCCATGAAAGCCAGCCAGTTCTTCATTTCCACGCTCAAGGAAGCCCCCGCCGACGCCGAAGTGGTCAGCCACAAGCTGATGATGCGCGCGGGCATGATCAAGCGCCTGGGCGCCGGCATCTACAACTACATGCCCATGGGCCTGCGCGTGATCCGCAAGGTCGAGACCATCATCCGCGAGGAGATGAACCGCGCCGGCGCCGTGGAGCTGCTGATGCCCGTGGTCCAGCCCGCCGAGCTGTGGCAGGAGACCGGCCGCTTCGACAAGATGGGCCCTGAGCTGCTGCGCGTGAAGGACCGCCACGACCGCGACTTCATCATCCAGCCCACCTCCGAGGAAGTGGTCACCGATATCGCGCGCCAGGAACTGCGCAGCTACAAGCAGCTGCCCAAGAACTTCTATCACATCCAGACCAAGTTCCGCGACGAGCGCCGCCCGCGCTTCGGCGTGATGCGTGGCCGCGAGTTCACGATGAAGGACGCCTACTCCTTCGACCGTGATGTGGAGAGCGCCGGCCGCAGCTACGAGAACATGTACGCGGCCTACTGCAAGATCTTCGACCGCCTGGGCCTGGAGTACCGCGCCGTGGCGGCCGACACCGGCGCCATCGGCGGCGACCGCTCGCACGAGTTCCAGGTGATTGCCGATACCGGCGAGGACGCCATCGTCTACTGCCCCACCAGCGACTTCGCCGCCAATATCGAGCTGGCCGAGGCCGTGGCCCTGCTGGCTGCGCGTGCCGCACCCGCCCAGACTCTGACCAAGACCCCCACCCCCGGCAAGAGCACCTGCGAGGATGTGGCGGCCCTGCTGGGTCTGCCCCTGACCCAGACCGTCAAGTCCCTGGTGCTGGCCACCGACGAACTCAATGAAGCCGGCGATGTGGCCAAGAGCCAGGTCTGGCTGCTGCTGGTGCGCGGCGATCACGAGCTCAACGAGGTCAAGGCCGGCAAGCTGGAAGGCCTGAAGGCGGGCTTCCGCTTCGCTACCGTGGCCGAGATCGAGGAGCACTTCGGAAGCAAGCCCGGCTACCTGGGCCCCATCGGCCTGAAGAAGCCGCTCAAGATCGTGGCCGATCGCACCGTGGCCCAGATGGCCGACTTCGTCTGCGGCGCCAACGAGGCGGACTTCCACTACACCGGCGTCAACTGGGGCCGCGACCTGCCCGAGCCCGATCTGGTGGCCGACATTCGCAATGTGGTGGCGGGCGATCCCTCGCCGGACGGCAAGGGCGTGCTGGCCATCCAGCGCGGCATCGAGGTGGGCCATGTGTTCTACCTGGGCACCAAGTACTCGGCCGCGATGAATGCCGTCTTCCTGGACGAGACCGGCAAGCCCAAGCCCATGGAGATGGGCTGCTATGGCATTGGCGTGACCCGCATCCTGGGCGCTGCCATCGAGCAGAACCATGACGAGCGCGGCATCATCTGGCCGGACGCCATTGCCCCCTTCACCGTGGTGATCTGCCCCATCGGCATGGACCGCAGCGAAGAGGTCAAGGCCGCCGCCACCCAGCTGCACGACGAGCTGCAGGCCCTGGGCGTGGATGTGCTGCTGGACGACCGTGGCGAGCGCCCCGGCGCCATGTTTGCCGACTGGGAGCTGGTGGGCGTGCCGCACCGCGTGGTGCTGTCCGACCGCGGCCTCAAGGAAGGCCAGGTCGAGTACCAGGGCCGCCGCGATGCCGAGGCCAGCAAGCTGGCCCTGGCCGATGTCGTGGCCCATCTGAAGACCCAGCTCAAGCTTTGATGATGCGGCGACGCGCTCTGCTGGGCGCGGCGGCCGCAACCCTGGCCTGGCCCCTGCGCGCCCGGGCCGGCGCCCAGGTGGAGGAGCCGCTGGCCGACTCGGTGCGCTCGGCCCTGTCCTCGGCCATTGCCAACAGCGCGCCGCCCAAGCCGCGCTTTGCCGTGGTGGAGGAGCGCCTGGCCTATCTGCGCTGGCTGGGCGAGATGAGCGAGCGGCTCAAGAAGCGCCTGTCCGAGGCCCAGACCCGCATCGAGTTCCTCGAGACCGTCTGGTACGAGAGCAAGCGTGCCGGCCTGGAGCCGGCCCTGGTGCTGGGCCTGATCCAGGTGGAAAGCGGTTTTCGCAAGTACGCGATCAGCGTGGCCGGGGCGCGGGGCTATATGCAGGTCATGCCCTTCTGGGCCCGCCTGATCGGCGACGGCAATGCCTCGCACCTCTTCCATATGCAGACGAATCTGCGCTTCGGCTGCGTGATCCTGCGCCACTACCTGGACCGGGAGAAGGGCGATCTCTTCCTGGCCCTGGGTCGCTACAACGGCAGCCGCGGCCGCGCCGAGTATCCCGACGCGGTCTTCAGCAACCGCAAGCGCTGGCTGATGCCCGGCGAGTCCTAGCCTTTGAGACCGTTCCAGGACTGCGGCGCCGCACCGGTCACGCCGGCCAGCTCCAGCACCCGCTCCACCGATTCGTTCACCAGCTCCTCGATGCTCTGAGGGCGGTGGTAGAAGGCCGGCAGGGGTGGGAAGACGATGCCGCCCATCTCGGTCACGGCCGTCATATTGCGCAGATGCGCCAGGTTCAGCGGCGTCTCGCGCACCATCAGCACCAGGCGGCGGCGCTCCTTGAGCGTCACGTCCGCGGCGCGGGTGAGCAGGTTGTCGCCAAAGCCATGGGCCACGGCGGCCAGGGTCTTCATGGAGCAGGGCGCGATCACCATGGCGGCGGTGGCAAAGCTGCCGCTGGCCACGCAGGCGCCCACATCGCCCAGGGCATGGCTGCGACTGGCCTCGGCCTCCAGGGCCTGGCGGTCCAGCCCCAGCTCGTGATGCACATTCAGCACCCCGGCGGGGGTGATGATGAGATGTGTCTCCAGCCCCAGCTCGCGCCCGCGGCGCAGCAGGCGCAGGCCGTAGGCGGCGCCGCTGGCGCCGGTGATGCCGACCACCAGTCGGCGCGGGACTTCGCTCAAGTCAGGCTCACTGGGCGGACAGCACCTGCTGCAGCTCGCCGGCCTGGTACATCTCCATCATGATGTCCGAGCCGCCGACGAACTCGCCGTTCACATAGAGCTGGGGGATGGTGGGCCAGTTGGCGTACTCCTTGATGCCCTGGCGCACGCCTTCGTCTTCCAGCACATTGAAGGTGGTCAGATCGCTGACGCCGCAGGCCTTCAGGATCTGCACCGCGCGGCCGGAGAAGCCGCACATCGGAAACTGGGCCGTGCCCTTCATGAACAGCACGACGCGGTTGTTCTTCACCAGATCATCGATGCGTTGCTGGACGTTGTCGCTCATTGTCTAACCCCATGGTCGGTCGCGGCGCCGCCTGCGGGCGCCCATGGCGCGATTATCGGCCAGGCGGGCTCGGCCTTGCCGGCCCGGGGGCTTGGGCCGCCTCAGAAGCTGTAGTTGAAGCCCAGCTGCACCACGGGGCGCAGGCGCATGTCCTGCAGCAGCTCTTCCAGACTCTGGGCGCCGCCGGGGCTGCGGCCCAGGCGCAGCTCGTCGCGGTAGCTCAGCTTGACCAGGCCCAGATCGGCGCTGAATCCCCAGCCGCCGCGCAGCGACTGGCCGGTGTAGCCGATGCCCAGATAAGGGCGTGCGGCGTAATCATCACTCGCCGAGGGCAGGCTGGGCCCGAACTGCGCGATGCGGCGCTGGCCCAGCACCAGGCCGGCGCGCTGGCCCAGCTGCGGATTGCGCAGGGCCAGGCCGGCGCTGCTTTCGTTCAGGGCGCGCGAGCCGATCAGCAAGCCGCCGGTGGTGCGCAGGCCGCCTTGATAAGCGCTGCCGGGTGTCGCGCTGCTGAGGTAGTAGTCGCCCAGCAGATTGGCGCTGAGCAGGCTGCGGCCGCTATCGCGCTCATCCAGGCTGCTGAGCTGCACGCGGGCCTGCCAGCGCAGGGAATGGCTGTCCAGGGGCGCCAGGTTCAGGCCCTGGGCACGGGCCGTGCTGGGCGCGTAGAGGGCCGCGGCCGACAGCAGCAGCAGGGCCACACCGGCCCGCAGCAGGGGAGGGGAGACAGGAACTCGGGCGGCAGCGTGGCGCATGGCGACCTCCTGGGAGATTGGGTGTCGGGGCCAACGGCGCGGCCCGGGCAATCAATACTAATCCGGAGTGGCTGCGGCCGTTGTGCAATATGGGCGAGTTCCGGCCGGCTGTTGTGGCTTTTCAGCCCGGCCAGCGGCCGCCGCTGATACGGGGCTGATCGCCCAGGTCCCGGCGCAGGGCGATGGCCTCAAAGCCGGCCTCGGCCAGCAGGGCCGCCACGGCCTCGGCCTGGTCGTAGCCATGCTCCAGCAGCAGCCAGCCGCCGGGCGCCAGGTGCTCTGGCGCCCCCGCCACCAGGATGCGCAGCGCCCCCAGGCCATCGCCCTCGGGCGTGAGCGCGCTGCGCGGCTCGTGGCGCAGGGCGGGCAGATGCGGGTCGTTCCCGGCGATATAGGGCGGGTTGCTGACGATGAGCTCGAAGCGCCGGCCCGTCAGGGGCTGCCACCAGTCGCCGGCCAGGCACTCCAGGGCCAGACCCAGGCGGCGCGCATTCTCGGCCGCCATGGCCAGGGCGCCCTCGCTCAGGTCCACGGCGCTGACCGTGGCGGCAGGGTGGCCATGCTTGAGCGCCAGGGCGATGGCGCCGCTGCCCGTGCCCAGGTCTACCACCCGCGGGGCCGGGCCCAGACCGGGCAGCAGCTCCAGGGCCCAGTCCACCAGGGTCTCGGTATCGGGGCGGGGCACCAGGGTGTGGGCGTTGACGCGCAGGCGCAGGCCGTGGAATTCCTTCTCGCCGGCCAGATAGGCCAGGGGCACGTCCTGCAGGCGCTGGGCCAGCCAGTCGGCAAAGCGCGCGGCCTGCTCGGGGCTCAGGGCCTGATCGTCATGACTCAGCAGCCAGGCGCGGTCCACACCGAGCAGGGTGCCCAGCAGCAGCTGGCTCTCCAGCCGGTCTAGGCCGTCCGCGCGAGCCTGGGCCAGGGCGGCAGCCACGCTCAGCGGCCCGTTCATGCGCGCCCTTCCAGGGCCGCCAGCTGCTCGGCGGCCTGGGCCGCCTGCAGACCGGCCAGCACATCGCCCAGATCGCCGTTCATGATCTGGTCCAGCTTGTAGAGCGTGAGGTTGATGCGGTGGTCGGTGAGCCGGCCCTGGGGGAAGTTGTAGGTGCGGATGCGGTCGCTGCGGTCACCACTGCCCACCAGGCTTTTGCGCTGGGCGGCTTCCTTGGCGGCGCGTTCGTTCTTGTCCTTGTCGCGCAGGCGGGCGGCCAGCACGGCCATGGCCTTGGCCTTGTTGCGGTGCTGGCTGCGGTCATCCTGGCACTCGGCCACCAGGCCGGTGGGCAGGTGAGTGATGCGGATGGCGGAGTCGGTCTTGTTGACGTGCTGACCGCCGGCACCGCTGGCGCGGAAGGTGTCGATGCGCAGATCGGCCGGGTTGAGCTGGATCTCCTCGGCCTCGTCCGGTTCGGGCATCACGGCCACGGTGCAGGCGCTGGTGTGGATGCGGCCCTGGCTCTCGGTGGCGGGCACGCGCTGCACGCGGTGGCCGCCGGATTCGAACTTCATGCGGCCGTACACGCCCTCGCCCTCCAGGCGCACCACCAGCTCCTTGTAGCCGCCCAGATCGGACTCGCTGGCCGAGAGCGTCTCGCAGCGCCAGCCCTGGGTCTCGGCAAAGCGCAGATACATGCGGGCCAGATCGGCGGCAAACAGGGCCGACTCGTCCCCGCCGGCGCCGGCGCGGATTTCCAGAAAGGCATTGCGCTCGTCGTCCGGATCCTTGGGGATCAGGGCCAGCTGCAGCTGCTCGTGCAGATCGGCGATATCGGCCTGGGCGCTGGCGATTTCCTCGCGCGCCATCTCGGCCATCTCGGGCTCGTCCAGCAGCTCCTGGGCGGCGGCCAGATCGGCCTCGCGCTGCTGGTAGCGGCGGTAGCGTTCGACCAGGCCGCTGGCCTCGGCCTGCTCACGGCTGAGGGCGCGGTAGCGCTTCATGTCGGCGGCCACGGCACCGTCGGCAAGGATGGTGTCGAGCTCGGCGAGGCGGAAGGCCAGGCGTTCGAACTGCTGGCGCAGGCTGTCTTTCATGGGGCGGAATCCGGGAGGCGTGGGTCGACGCGGGGCATCGAGGCGGGCAGGGCGCGCGGGCGCTGCCATGGGGGCCGCCGCCTGAGGCGAGGCGGCCCGGCGGGCGGTCAGCGCCGCTAGGACTCGGCCGGGTTGCGCGCGCTGTTGCGCAGGAACAGGCGCGACACCGTCTGGGCCAGCTGCATGCGCTGCTCGCCCTCGCTGGCATGCAGCTCGGCCAGGGCGCCGTGCAGCATCTTCTGGGTCAGGCCGCGCGAGAGCGCGTCCAGCACCGCATCCACATCCTCGCCGCGGGCCAGCAGCTTGCGGGCGCGGGCAATCTCGTGCTGGCGCCAGTCATCGGTCTGGGCCTGCAGGGCCTGGATCAGGGGCACGGTGTGGCGCTGACCCAGCCAGTGCACAAAGCTCTGCACGCCGGCCTCGACGATGGCCTCGGCCTGCTGCACAGCGGCCTGACGCTTCTGGCCGGCGCTCTGCACGATGCCGGAAAGGTCGTCCACGGTGTAGAGGTAGACGTCGTCCAGCTGGGCCACCTCGGGCTCGATATCGCGGGGCACGGCCAGGTCCACCATGAACATGGGCCGGTGCTTGCGGTTCTTCAGCGCGCGCTCCACGGCGCCCAGGCCGATCAGGGGCAGGCTGGAGGCGGTGCAGGAGATCACCGCATCGAATTCATGCAGGCGCTGGGGCAGATCGGCCAGGCGCAGGGCCTCGGCCGAGATGCGGCCGGCCAGCTTCTCGCCACGCTCCAGCGTGCGGTTGGCGATGGCCATATGGCGCGGCGTCTTGGCCGCGAAATGCGTGGCCACCAGCTCGATCATCTCGCCGGCGCCGATGAAGAGCACTTTGATCTTGCTGAGGTCTTCAAAGAGCTGGGCCGCCAGGCGCACCGAGGCGGCGGCCATGCTGATGGAGTGGCTGCCGATCTCGGTGGAGGTGCGTACCTCCTTGGCCACCGAGAAGCTGCGCTGAAAGAGCTGGTGCAGGGTGGTGCCCAGGGTGCCGGCCTGGTCGGCCTCGCGCACGGCCTGCTTCATCTGGCCCAGGATCTGGGGCTCGCCCAGCACCATGGAGTCCAGACCGCTGGCCACGCGGAAGGCATGGCGCGCGGCGGCGCTGCCTTCCAGCACATAAGCATGGTCCATCAGCGCGCTGCTGCCCACGCCGCCCACGCCGGCCAGCCAGTCCACGGCCGGGCGCACCAGCTCGCTGGGGCCAGCCACATAAAGCTCGGTGCGGTTGCAGGTGGAGAGCAGGGCGGCCTCGGGGGCGCCGGGGCGCGGACCGGGGTTCAGCTGTTGGCGCAGGCCCAGCAGGGTGGGGGCCAGTTGCTCCAGCGAGAACGCAAACCGGCCGCGCAGATCCAGCGGCGCGGAGTGGTGGTTCAGGCTGAGGGCAAAAACGCTCATGGGCGAATTATAAAATTCGCCGCAGGATCACGTGCCGCAAGGCTTCCCGCTGCCCGCACACGCGATTGATGCGCATCAAGAAATGCGCAGGCCACCGCAGCCGGCCCCGGGCTGCCCCTCCCGTTCACACCATCTTGAGCGCTCTCGACCTGTTCTGGCATCTGTGCAACTTCCTCGCGCCGGCCTGGGTGGTGGCGGCTCTGATGGCGGCCGCGCTCAAGCTGCTGTGGCGCCAGGAGCTGCGCCACCGCGGCTGGCGCCAGCTCTGGCTCTGGGGCGGGCTGGGCGGTTCGCTGGGCCTGCTGGGCGCGCTCATGCTGCTCGGGCGCGACGGCAGGATGGCCGGCTACGGCCTGATGATCCTGGCCATCGCCCTGCCGCAATGGGCCCTGGCCTGGGGCCAGGGCGGGCTGGGACGGCGCTGAAGGATCAGGCGCCCGGCGCCTGCTCCACCGCCAGTGGCACCTCGGCCCGCAGGGAATGCGGGAAGGCCTGGGTGATGTCCACCTCGATCAGCTGGTTCATCAGGCGCGGGTGGCCCTTGAAGTTGACGATGCGGTTGCACTCGGTGCGCCCCATCAGCTCGCTGGCGTCCTTGCGGGCATTGCCGGTCACGAGAATGGTCTGGCGGGTGCCCACCATGCTCTCGCTGATCTTCACCGCGTGCGCCTCGATGGCGGCCTGCAGCTCCTGCAGGCGGCGCACCTTGACCTCGTAGGGCGTGCCGTCCTCCAGATTGGCGGCCGGCGTGCCGGGGCGCGGGCTGAAGATGAAGCTGAAGGAGGCGTCGAAACCCACGTCCTCCACCAGCTTCATCAGCTTGGCGTGGTCTTCGTCGGTCTCGCCGGGGAAGCCGACGATGAAATCGCTGGCCAGGCGGATGTCCGGTCGGATCGCGCGCAGCTTGCGCACGATGCTCTTGAACTCCAGCGCCGTGTAGCCGCGCTTCATGGCCATCAGGATGCGGTCGCTGCCATGCTGCACCGGCAGGTGCAAGTGGTTCACCAGCTGGGGCACCTTGCCGTAGGCCTCGATCAGGCGCGGGCTGAACTCGTTGGGGTGGCTGGTGGTGAAGCGCAGGCGGCGGATGCCGGGGATTTCGGCCGCGTACTCCAGCAGCAGGGCCAGGTCGGCGTACTCGCTGGTGTCTCCCATCTTGCCGCGGTAGGCATTGACGTTCTGGCCCAGCAGATTGATCTCCATCACGCCCTGGTCGGCCAGGCCGGCGATCTCGGTCAGCACGTCCTCGAAGGGGCGCGAGACCTCCTCGCCGCGGGTGTAGGGCACCACGCAATAGCTGCAGTACTTGGAGCAGCCTTCCATGATGGACACGAAGGCGCTGGCGCCCTCCACCTTGGCGGGCGGCAGATTGTCGAACTTCTCGATCTCGGGAAAGGAGATGTCCACCTGCGGGCGGCGCAGCTCCTGGCGCGCGGCCAGCATCTGGGGCAGGCGGTGCAGGGTCTGGGGGCCGAAGACCACGTCCACATAGGGCGCGCGCTCGATAATGGCCGCGCCCTCCTGGCTGGCCACGCAGCCGCCCACGCCGATCATCACGCCCTTGTCCTTGAGGTGCTTGACGCGGCCCAGGTCGCTGAACACCTTCTCCTGCGCCTTCTCGCGCACCGAGCAGGTGTTGAAGAGGATCAGGTCGGCCTGCTCGGGGTCCTCGGTCTTCTCATAGCCTTGGGCGGCGCCCAGCACATCGGCCATCTTGTCCGAGTCGTACTCGTTCATCTGGCAGCCGAAGGTCTTGATGAATACTTTCTTCATGGGGTAATCCTTGAGGCCTCAGCGCTTGGTCCAGGTTTGGGTGCCGAACTCGAAGTGCCAGCTGGCAGCTTCTTCGGCGGTGCGGGGCCAGGTCTTGTTGGCCAGTTCGGCCGGGTTCAGCACCCACAGGTCCAGCAACATGCCCGAGTGCGGCTCCACCGTGTAGTGCACCGTCAGCTTCTGGCCGGCCACGCTGGCGGGTTGCAGCAGCAGATTGGTGTCGCCGCGCAGGCGCGCGCCGGGCGCCAGGCGGGCGGGCTGCTCGTTCAGCGTGATCTCGGGGAACTGCAGCACCACGATCTCGCCACGCAAGGCCTGGGGCGGGAAGGGGCGATGGGTCTGGGCATGGGCCGGGGCGCAAACGACGACGGCCGCCGCGGCCAGCGCGGCAAGGGAGGCACAGCGGTACATGGTATGTGTCCAGTGGCTGCGAAAATGAGGGCTGACAAAGCAAAACGGCCCGAGGTGTGCTCGGGCCGTTCGCTGTTTTTTTGGTGGCGCTTCAGGGATTCGAACCCCGGACCTGCGGATTATGATTCCGTCGCTCTAACCGGCTGAGCTAAAGCGCCTCAAGCCCGCTATTCTAGCGAGCTTTTCGGAGACAATGCAAGCGTTCTTTGCAAAGTCTTCAAAAAAGTTCTGCAGAGCCTCAGGCGGGCCGCTTGCCAGCTCGGCTGCGAGGGGCTCGAAATGCCCAAGCGGCGGGGCTTTCAGCCCGAATCCAAGCCCAGACACAGTTCTTCTCACAGGCCATTGATGTTCAGTTTCTTCAAGAAGAAGTTCGGCGGAGGCGGCAATGCGGCCCCGGCGCCCCAGCCCGCTGCCGAGCCGGTGAGCGCTCCCGCGCCCGTCGCGGCCGTCGAGCCCGCACCGGCGCCCGTGCTCCCGCCGCCCGCTGCCGTCACTCCCCCGGCGGTGGCTGAGGTGGCAGTTCCTGCTGCCGCGCACGCCCCGGCGCCTGTTGTCGTCGCGACCGCGCCTGCTCCCGCCCCGTCACCTGAGCCCGAGCCCGTCGAGGCGCCGGTGGCGCGCCGCAGCTGGCTGGACAAGCTGCGCGCCGGCCTGCGCAAGACCGGCTCCAGCATCGCCCAGGTCTTCACCGGCACCCAGATCGACGACGCGCTCTATGAAGAGCTGGAGGCGGCCCTGCTGATGGCGGACACGGGCGTCAAGGCCACGGAGTTTCTGCTGGAAGACCTGAAGCGTCGGGTGAAGGAGGCCAAGGCCACTGACCCAGCCGCCGTGCGCGGCCTGCTGGCCGAGGCGCTGAGCGAGCTGCTGCGTCCGCTGGAGAAGCCGCTGAGCGTGGGCGAGCACACGCCCACGGTGATGATGGTGGTGGGCGTCAATGGCGCGGGCAAGACCACCAGCATCGGCAAGCTGACCCGCCATCTGGCCGAGGCCGAGCAGAAGGTGCTGCTGGCCGCGGCCGACACCTTCCGCGCCGCGGCGCGCGAGCAGCTCTCGGTCTGGGCCGATCGCACGCAGGTGGAGATCGTCAGCCAGGAGGGCGGCGACCCCTCGGCCGTGACCTTCGATGCCGTGGTGGCCGGCCGCGCGCGTGGCTGCGATGTGGTGATTGCCGACACCGCCGGCCGCCTGCCCACCCAGCTGCATCTGATGGAGGAGCTCAAGAAGATCCGCCGTGTGATCGGCAAGGCCCAGGAGGGCGCGCCGCACGAGGTGCTGCTGGTGGTGGACGGCAATACCGGCCAGAACGCGCTCACCCAGGTCAAGGCCTTTGATGATGCCTTGGGCCTGACCGGCCTGATCGTCACCAAGCTGGACGGCACGGCCAAGGGCGGTGTGCTGGCCGCCATCGCCCGCGAGCGGCCCATCCCGGTCTACTTCATCGGCGTGGGCGAGAAGCTGGAGGACCTGCAGACCTTCAGCGCGCGGGAGTTTGCGCAGGCCTTGCTGGAGTAATCGCCAGCGCGCGTATTGCGTCCGGGCGCCGGGCCGCCCCAAGCCGGGGTACCCCATAAGAAAGGCCGGGTCGAGCCCGGCCTTTTTGCGTCCCCTCGGGGCGCCCGCGCAGCGCGCGGGCGCGGGGCTTACTTCATGCCTGGCGGCATCATCCCGCCCAGGCCCTTCATGCCCCCCAGGCGCTTGACCATCTTCATCAGGCCGCCGCCCTTCATCTTCTTCATCATGCCCTGCATCTGGTCGAACTGATTCAGCAGGCGGTTGACCTCCTGGATCTGCACACCGGCACCGGCGGCGATGCGGCGCTTGCGGCTGGCCTTGCTCTTGCCGTCCATCAGCAGATTCGGCTGAGCGCGTTCCTTGGCCGACATGGCGTTGAGGATGCCCTCCATGCGCTTCATGTCGCGCTCGGCCTTGTCCATGTCGGCGGCGCCGGCCTTGGCCGTCATCTGGGTGGGCAGCTTGTCCATCAGGCCCGAGAGGCCGCCCATCTTCTTCATCTGGGAGATCTGGGCCAGGAAATCGTTCAGGTCGAAGCCGTCGCCGCTCTTGAGCTTGCTGGCCAGCTTCTCGGCTGCGGCCATGTCCACGCCCTTGGTGACCTCTTCCACCAGGGCCACGATATCGCCCATGCCCAGCACGCGGCCTGCATGGCGGTCGGCGTCAAAGACCTCCAGGCCGTCGATCTTCTCGGACACGCCCGCGAACTTGATGGGCGCCCCGGTGATCTGGCGCACCGACAGGGCCGCGCCGCCGCGCGAGTCGCCGTCCAGCTTGGTCAGCACGATGCCGGTCAGGGGCAGGGCTTCCTTGAAGGCCTTGGCCGTGTTGATCGCATCCTGACCCTGCATGGCGTCGACCACGAAGAGCGTCTCCACCGGGTTCAGCGTGGCGTGCAGCTCCTTGATCTCGGCCATCAGGGCCTCGTCGATGGCCAGGCGGCCGGCCGTGTCCACCAGCAGCACATCGAAGTAATGCTTCTTGGCGTAGTCCAGCGCCGCCAGGGCGATGTCGCGCGGCTTCTGTCCCGCGTCGGACGGGAACCACTCGCCGCCCGCCTGCTTGGTGACGGTCTTGAGCTGCTCGATGGCGGCGGGGCGGTAGACGTCGGCCGAGACCGTCAGCACCTTCTTCTTGCGCTTCTCGATCAGGTGCTTGGTCAGCTTGGCCGTGGTGGTGGTCTTGCCAGCGCCCTGCAGGCCGGCCATCAGGATGATGGCGGGCGGCTGGGCGGCCAGATTGATGTCGGCCACGCCCTCGCCCATGGTGGCGGCCAGCTCCTTGTGCACCACCGAGACCAGGACCTGGCCAGGATTGAGTGAGCCCACCACCTCCTGGCCCAGGGCCTTCTCCTTGACGCGGGCGATGAAGTCGCGCACCACCGGCAGGGCCACGTCGGCCTCCAGCAGGGCCATGCGCACCTCGCGCAGCATGTCCTGCACATTGCTTTCGGTGATGCGGGCCTGGCCGCGCATCGTTTTGACGAGCTGGCTCAGGCGTTCGGTCAGGGTGGAGGCCATCGGGCTAGCGCCACGGGGAGACGGGCGCGCAAATTACACTGTGGCGATGATTTTATCGTTCGCCTCCTCGGGCCTGCCCGGCATGCTGCTGGCCGCCAGCAGTCTGCTGGCCTTGCTGGCCTATGCCGCGGTGGCGCTGAGCCCCGAAAAGGCAGGCGATGGCCCCCGTCTGCGCGGTCTGCTCGTGCTGGCCTGGGGCGCCCATCTGCTGGCCTTGGTGCTGGATATCGCGGGCATCGGCGCCAGCCAGCCGGGCGCACGCTTCGGCTTTGCGCCGGCCCTGTCCATGACCATCTGGCTGGTGCTGGCCGTCTATATGGTGGAAAGCCGCCTGGTGCCCCTGCCCAGCGCACGCCGGGTGCTGGCGGTGCTGGCGGCCCTGGGCGTGCTGCTGGCCGCGCTCTATCCGGGCGAAAGCCGCCCGCTGGCAGCTTCGCCCTGGGCGCCCCTGCACTGGGTGCTGGGCCTGGCCTCCTACGGGCTTTTTGGCGTGGCCGTGCTGCACGCGGTCCTGCTGAATCGGGCCGAGCGCCAGATGCGCCTGAAGAAGCCCGCGCCCGGGCAAGGCCTGGCCCCGCTGGGCATGCCCCTGCTGCGCCTGGAGCGCCTGACCTTCCAGTTCGTGGGGGCGGGGGTGGTGGTGCTGTCCCTGGCCCTGCTGCTGGGCTGGTGGTTCACGCCGCAATGGCGCTGGGACCACAAGAACCTGCTCTCGGTGCTGGGCTGGCTGGTGCTGACGGGGCTGCTGACTGGCCGCCGCGTGTTCGGCTGGCGCGGCCGCCGTGCCACGCGCTGGCTCTACCTGGGGGCGGCCCTGCTGCTGCTGGCCTATGCCGGCTCGCGCTTTGTGCTGGAAGTGCTGCTGCAACGTGCCGGCGGCACCTACTGAGCGATGAAATACCTGCTTCTGATCCTGATCGTCGGCCTGGTCTTCTTTGTGCTGGGGCTCAAGCGCGCGCGGCCTGCGGCGAGCCAGAAGCCTGCGCCGCGCCCGACGCCCTCAACGCCGTCTGGCGCCCAGGACATCGTGGCCTGTGCCGAGTGCGGCCTGCATGTGCCGCGCAGCGAGGCCCTGCCCGGACGCGGCGGCCATTTCTGCAGCGCGGCGCACCGCAGCGCTTTCGAGGCCCGCCAGGCGCCATGAGCGAGGCCGCGGCCACGCCGTCCCAGCCCTCCGAGCGTCGGCGGGTCGAGCGCCGAGGCGGCGGCGACCGGCGCCGGCACGAGCGTCGCGGCCCGGCCGCTGGGCGCAGCAGCTGGTTCGGGATGGCGGGCGCGAGCGAGATGCCAGGGCCGGACGGCGAGACCGAGGCTGGCACCCCGGGGGCCGCCGAGTCCCGGCGCTTCTTCCGGCCGGCGCGGCGCCTGTCCGAGGCGGGGGGTAACGCCTTCCAGCGCCTTTACAGCGCCTGCCTGTCGGCGCGCGTGGCCCTGGGGCTGGCCCTGCTGGCCATGCAGCTGCTGGGCAGCGTACTGGGGGCGGAGCCGGTGCGCGGCGCGCTGGAACTGAGCCTGGTCTATACCGCCCTGGCCCTGCTGCTGCGCATGCTGCCGCGCTGGCAGCGCGGGGTGTCGGTGCGCTCCTTCGCACGCCTGAGCAGTCCGCGCTGGTGGGCCAGCATCGGCCTGGACCTGGCCTTGTTCGGCGTCCTGCATGCCATGGACCGTGTGTCCTCGGTCAGCTATGGCGCCCTGCTGGTGATGCCGGTGCTGATGGCGGGCCTGCTCACGCCGCGCCTGCTGACCCTGGCCACGGCGGCGCTCGCGGCCTTGCTGGTGCTGGGGGTGGCCGCCTGGGCCGTGGCCCATGGCACGGAGCCGGCCCTGCGCATGACGCAGGCCGGCCTGGCCGGCGTGGGCTTCTTCGTGACCGGTTTGCTGGCCAGCGAGATGGCCAACCGCCTGGCCCGCGAGGAGCGTGCCGCGCGGGGCAGCCTGGAGCTGGCGCGCCAGCAGGCCCAGCTCAGCCGCCTGGTGATCGAGCAGATGCAGGAAGGCGTGCTGGTGGTGGACCGGCGCGGCCATGTGCGGGCTGCCAATCCGGCCGCGCGCGCCCTGCTCTCGGGGGCGCAGATGGTGCGCAGCGCGCCCTTTCAGCTGCGTGGGGTGGCCGCCTGGGATCCCCTGGTGGCCGCGGTGGAGCAGGCTTTTGCCGAGGGCAGCTGGCCCGCCGAGGGACGCGATGTGAGCCTGCAGCTGGAGGGGGGCGAGGCGCGCGGACTGCGCCTGCGCATGCGCTTCACCCAGCGCCGCGAGGGGCAGGGCAGCGAAGACCTGTGCGTGCTCTTCGTGGAGGATGTGCGCAATGTGCTGGCGCGCAGCCGGCAGGAGAAGCTGGCGGCCATGGGCCGCATCTCGGCCGGTATCGCGCACGAGATCCGCAACCCCCTGGCCGCCATCGACCAGGCCAATGCCCTGCTGGCCGAGGACTGTGCCAACGAGCAGGCGCGCCGGCTCACGGCCATGGTGGCCTCCAATGTGCAGCGCCTCAAGCGCATCGTGGACGATGTGATGGAGGTGGCGCCCGGCGTGCTGCCCCAGCCTCAGCCCCTGGACGCCAGCGCCCTGGTGCGCGAATGCTGCGAGGACTGGGCCCGCACCAACCGCCTGCCGCGCGACGGCGAAGGGCCTCTGCTGCTGAGCCTGCCGCCCCAGGTGCTGCCGGTGCTCTTCGAACCCGAGCATCTGCGCCGGGTGCTGGTGAATCTGCTGGACAACGCGCTGCGCCATGCCGAACCCGGCCCGGGCTCGGTGCAGCTGAGCCTGCGTGCGCAGAGCGAGAGCAGCGTGCAGCTCTCGGTCTTCAGCGCCGGGCCGTCCCTGCCGCCCGAGGTGGAGCGCCATCTCTTCGAGCCCTTCTTCTCCACCCGCAGCCGCGGCTCGGGCCTGGGTCTCTATATCTGTCGCGAACTCTGCGAGCGCTACGGCGGCCGCATCGACTACCAGCGCCAGCGCGCGGTGGGCCATGCCGGCAATGAGTTCATCATCACCCTGCGTCGCCTGCCGGCGGACGCGCTGAGCAGTCCCGCATCATGAGCCCCGCCACCGTTCACAGCCTGCTGGTCATCGACGACGAGCCGGATCTGCGCACCCTCTACGAGCTGACCCTGCTGCGTGAGGGCTATGAGCTGGATACCGCCGGCACGGTGGAAGAGGCGATTGCCCGCCTCTCCGAGCGCGGCTACAGCGCCGTGATCACCGATATGCGCCTGCCCGACGGCACGGGCCTGGACGTGCTGGCCTGGCTGGAGCGCCAGGGGCGGCCCGAGAAGGCCCTGGTCATCACCGCCTTCGGCTCGGCCGAGAACGCGGTGGAGGCGCTCAAGGCCGGTGCCTACGACTACCTGACCAAGCCGGTGGATCTGCGCCAGTTCCGCAGCGTGGTGGCCTCGGCGCTGGGGCGGGCGACGGCGGCGGCACCCGCGGGTGCTGTCCCGGCCGTGGCGGCTGCCGCGCGCACGCCCGCGCCCCGTGCGGCCCGCCCTGGCGAGGCGGCCAGCAGCCACCCGGCCCTGCACCGGCTGGCGGGCGATTCGGCGGCCATGTGCCAGGTGCGCGCCCTGATCGAGAAGGTGGCGCGCAGCATGGCCCCGGTGCTGCTGCAGGGCGAGTCCGGCACCGGCAAGGAGCTGGTGGCGCGGGCCATCCACGAGGCCAGCCCGCGCGGCGCACGCGCCTTCATCGCCGTGAACTGCGGCGCCATCCCCGAGCAACTGCTGGAGGCCGAGTTCTTCGGCTTCCGCAAGGGGGCCTTCACCGGTGCCCATGAAGATCGGGAGGGCTTCTTCCAGGCCGCGCATGAGGGCACGCTCTTTCTGGACGAGATCGGCGATCTGCCGCTTGCCATGCAGAGCAAGCTCCTGCGCGCCATCCAGGAGCGCTCGGTGCGGCCGGTGGGGGCTGTGGCCGAGGCGCCGGTGAATGTGCGCATCGTCAGCGCCACGCACAAGGACCTGTCGGCCGAGGTCGCGGCGGGCCGCTTCAGACAGGATTTGTTCTATCGGCTGAACGTGATCCAGATCCGGGTACCGCCCCTGCGCGAGCGCATCGAGGATCTGGGGGCGATCAGCGAACGGGTGCTGGACCGCATCGCGCGCGATGCCGGCGTCTCGCCGGCGCCGCGCCTGTCCACCGTGGCCCTGGCCCAGCTCTCGCGCTACGCATTCCCGGGCAATGTGCGCGAGCTGGAGAACCTGCTGCACCGTGCCCTGGCGCTCTCGGGTGGTGAGACCATCGAGCTGGCGGATCTCGGCCTGCCCGAGGCCGTGCTCGATGAGTCGCAGTTCGGCGGCCTGGACCTCGCCGAGAGCGCGCCCATGCCCCTGGCGGCCGGCCTGCCGGATCCGGAAGAGCCCTTGCCGCAGGACCTGGCCCAGTACCTTGATGAGGTGGAACGCAACATCCTGTTGCGATCTCTGGAACGACACCGTTTCAATCGCACTGCAGCCGGTGCGGCCTTGGGGCTTTCGCTGCGCCAGATGCGCTACCGCATGGCGCGCCTGGGGATCACCGAGAGCTCGGGCGGCGAGGGCGAGGGCGGCTGAGCCCTGCCGCCTCGCGCCAGCATTGGCGCGGCCTGGCGCGTGATTTCGCCCGCTATCGCAGGCCCGGCGCGGGAGGCGCCGGGGCAAGCCCCTGTTCATCGAATCGCGCGCTGAAAGTGCGCTCGCGCGGGGCTTTTCGGGCCCGGCGGCTAGCGCGATCACATCCCTAGGTCAATGGTGTTTGAACGCTATCCGTAGTGCTTGAAGCCGTCATGTCCGCTAGATATAGTGTCCTTCGTGGTATCCTTCTGACCTCGGCAAGACCTGACATGCCTCACTCATTTGCAGCAGCCGTTTCCGGCGTCGCCACTCGCGTGGTCCGACGTTCCGGGGCGGCACCGAGGTCAGCAGACAGGGTGCCGGCGCCCCGTGGCTCTCAGAGCCGCCAGGCCGCCCGCGTATCCCACGCCAGCCATAAACCGAACCCACAGCCAGGGCGGCGCGCCGCATGCCCGGGCTGTGCGTTCTCCGATTGATCGAACCGAACAAGACACAGACGAGGACATCTATGCAAACCGTTGCAGCCAGCACGCTATCGGATACCGCAGCCGTCCCCACCGCTCACGGCGCGAGCGGCGGTGCGGCCAAGACTTCCGCTTTCCAGGCCTACCAGATCATCCGCCGCAATGGCGCGGTGGTCTCCTTCGAGCCCAGCAAGATTGCCGTGGCCCTGATGAAGGCCTTCCTGGCGGTGCACGGCACCAGCGGTGCCGCATCGGCCAGCGTGCGCGAGACGGTGGATGCCCTGACCGAGAACGTGGTGCGCGCCCTGCTGCGCTCGCGCCCCAGCGGCGGCACCTTCCATATCGAAGACGTGCAGGACCAGGTCGAGCTGGGCCTGATGCGCGGCGGTCACCATGAAGTGGCCCGTGCCTATGTGCTGTACCGCGAGCGCCGTGCCCAGGAGCGCCTGGCCAAGGGTGAGGTGGACATCGTGGCCGGCAATATCCAGGACGCCGGCCTGACGGTGCTGGAAGGCGGCCAGCGTGTGCCGCTGGACATGGGCAAGCTGGCCGCGCTGATCACCAGCAGCTGCGCCAATCTGGGCGCCGATGTGAAGCCCGAGCCCATCATTGCCGAGACCAAGCGCAATCTGTACGACGGCGTGCCGATGGACGAGGTCTACAAGGCCGCCATCCTGGCCGCCCGCACCCTGATCGAGAAGGATCCGGGCTACACGCGCGCCACCGCCCGCCTGCTGCTGCACACCATCCGCAAGGAGATCCTCGGCGAAGAGGTGAACCAGGCCGAGATGCAGCAGCGCTACGCCGACTACTTCCCCGGCTATATCAAGAAGGGCGTGCAGGCCGAGCTGCTGGACGAGAAGCTGCAGCAGTACGACCTGGCCAAGCTGGGCGCCGCGCTCAAGGCCGACCGTGACCTGCAGTTCGACTACCTGGGCCTGCAGACCCTGTACGACCGCTACTTCCTGCACACCGAGGGCAAGCGCATCGAGATGCCGCAGGCCTTCTTCATGCGCGTGGCCATGGGCCTGGCGCTGAACGAGATCGACCGCGAAGCCCGCGCCATCGAGTTCTATGAAGTGCTGTCCAGCTTCGACTTCATGTCCTCGACCCCCACCCTGTTCAACTCGGGCACCCGTCGCTCGCAGCTCTCGAGCTGCTACCTGACCACGGTGTCGGACGATTTGGACGGCATCTACGAGGCGCTGAAAGAGAACGCCCTGCTGTCCAAGTTCGCCGGCGGCCTGGGCAATGACTGGACCCCGGTGCGCGCCCTGGGCTCGCACATCAAGGGCACCAACGGCAAGTCGCAAGGCGTGGTGCCCTTCCTGAAGGTGGTGAACGACACGGCCGTGGCCGTGAACCAGGGTGGCAAGCGCAAGGGCGCGGTCTGCGCCTATCTGGAGACCTGGCACCTGGACATCGAGGAGTTCCTGGAGCTGCGCAAGAACACCGGTGACGACCGCCGTCGCACCCACGACATGAACACGGCCAACTGGATTCCGGACCTGTTCATGAAGCGCGTGCTGGAAGGCGGCGACTGGACCCTGTTCAGCCCCTCGACCTGCCCGGACCTGCACGACCTCTTCGGTGCCGCCTTCGAGAAGGCCTACACCGAGTACGAGGCCAAGGTGGACCGCGGCGAGATCAAGCTCTTCAAGCGCATGCCGGCCAAGGACCTCTGGCGCAAGATGCTCTCGATGCTGTTCGAGACCGGCCACCCCTGGATCACCTTCAAGGACGCCTGCAATGTGCGCTCGCCGCAGCAGCACGTGGGCGTGGTGCACTCGTCCAACCTCTGCACCGAGATCACGCTGAACACCAATGACAGCGAGATCGCGGTCTGCAACCTGGGTTCCGTGAACCTGGTCCAGCATCTGAAGGATGGCCCGAACGGCAAGGAAATCGACCACGAGAAGCTGAAGAAGACCGTGTCCACCGCCATGCGCATGCTGGACAACGTGATCGACATCAACTACTACGCCGTCAAGAAGGCGCGCGACTCCAATCTGCGCCACCGTCCGGTGGGCATGGGCCTGATGGGCTTCCAGGATTCGCTCTACGCCCTGCGTACGCCTTACGCCTCGCCGGCCGCGGTGGAGTTTGCCGACCGCTCGATGGAAGCGATCTGCTACTACGCTTACTGGGCTTCGACCGAGCTGGCTGCCGAGCGTGGCCGCTACTCGAGCTACCGCGGTTCGCTGTGGGATCGCGGCATCCTGCCGATCGACTCCCTGGACCTGCTGGCCGAGGCCCGCGGCGGCCATGTAGACGTGGACCGCAGCACGACCCTGGACTGGGATGCGCTGCGCGCCAAGATCGCCCGCGACGGCATGCGCAACAGCAACTGCGTGGCCATCGCGCCGACGGCGACCATCTCCAACATCATCGGCGTGGACGCCTCGATCGAGCCCTGCTTCGGCAACCTCTCGGTCAAGTCCAACCTTTCCGGCGAGTTCACCGTGATCAATGAATCCCTGGTGCGCGACCTGAAGAAGCTGGGTCTGTGGGACGACGTGATGGTCATGGACCTGAAGCACTTCGACGGTTCGCTGCGCCGCATCGACCGCGTGCCCGAAGAGCTCAAGAGCCTGTACGCCACCGCCTTCGAGGTGGAGCCGGTGTGGCTGGTGGAAGCCGCCGCGCGTCGCCAGAAGTGGATCGACCAGGCGCAGAGCCTGAACATCTACATGGCCGGCGCCTCGGGCAAGAAGCTGGACGAGACCTACAAGCTCGCCTGGCAGCGTGGCCTGAAGACCACCTACTACCTGCGCACCATCGGCGCCACGCATGCCGAGAAGAGCACGGTGAGCAAGGCCGGTCAGCTCAACGCGGTCTCGAGCGGATCGCCCGTGATGGCTGCGGCGCCGGCGCCCGCAGCTGATATGCCCGAGCCCGAAGGTGCGGTCTGCATGATGCGTCCGGGCGACCCGGGCTTCGAAGAGTGCGAGGCCTGCCAGTAAGGCCCTGAACGGTTCCCGATGAAGCACTCATCGGGAACCCCGAACGCTCGCGATGCGAGTGTTCATCGATGCAAACTCGATTCGCTGCATCGATGAACGCTTGTGCCGAGGACGCCGATATCGCGCTCAGCAGTGCGTGTGCGCTGCGCGATATTCGATGCAGCACAGCAACAGCGAGTGCTGCGCCATGTCAAGAAGTCCTTGGTGTTTGAACACAACACTCCGATAATTCAACGCGATAGGAAGTCCACCATGCTGGTTTGGGAAGAAGACCGTCAACCCTCGCAAAGCGCAGCGCAAAGCGCCCCTCTGAACGTCGCCCCGAGCAGCTCGCCGGTGGCGCGCGCCGCGGTCCCCGCCACGCAGACTTCTGCCAGCTCCTCCTCCATCCAGTCCGCCAGCGAGCGTCGCGTCAATGTGGCCGACAAGCGCATCATCAACGGCCAGACGGACGTCAACCAGCTGGTGCCCTTCAAGTACAAGTGGGCCTGGGAAAAATACCTTGCCACCTGCGCCAATCACTGGATGCCGCAGGAAGTGAACATGAGCCGCGACATCGCGCTCTGGAAGGATCCCAACGGCCTGAGCGAAGACGAGCGCCGCATCATCAAGCGCAACCTCGGCTTCTTCGTCACCGCCGACTCGCTGGCCGCCAACAACATCGTGCTGGGCACCTACCGCCACATCACGGCACCGGAGGCGCGCCAGTTCCTGCTGCGCCAGGCCTTTGAAGAGGCCATCCACACCCACGCCTACCAGTACATCGTGGAGTCGCTGGGCCTGGACGAGAGCGAGATCTTCAATGCCTACCATGAGGTGCAGTCGATCCGGGACAAGGACGAGTTCCTGATCCCCTTCATCGACGCGATCATGGACCCCAACTTCAACACGGGCACGCTGGAGAACGACCAGACGCTGCTGAAGAGCCTGATCGTCTTCGCCTGCCTGATGGAAGGCCTGTTCTTCTACGTGGGCTTCACGCAGATCCTGGCCATGGGTCGCCAGAACAAGATGACCGGTGCCGCCGAGCAGTACCAGTACATCCTGCGCGACGAGTCCATGCACTGCAATTTCGGCATCGACCTGATCAACCAGATCAAGCTCGAGAACCCGCAGCTGTGGACCCCGCAGTTCAAGGCCGAGATCAAGGCCCTGTTCCTGAAGGCCGTGGAGCTCGAGTACCGCTATGCCGAGGACACCATGCCTCGCGGCGTGCTGGGCCTGAACGCTTCCATGTTCAAGGGCTATCTGCGTTACATCGCCAATCGCCGCGCCGTCCAGATCGGTCTGGAGGAACTCTTCCCGAATGAAGAGAACCCCTTCCCCTGGATGAGCGAGATGATCGACCTGAAGAAGGAGCGCAATTTCTTTGAAACCCGCGTCATCGAATACCAGTCCGGTGGCGCCCTGTCCTGGGATTGATGTGAGGCTCGGTGCCTTGCGCAGTTCCAGTTTTTAGAAGAGATCAAGATCCGCGGTGTTTGAGATTCTGGCCACCACAGAAGCCAGGACCGGATGCCGCAACCCGATTCATCGTACCGGGGCACTCCTCCTGGGTGACTCTCGGACGATGAATAACCGCGCTGCAGTGGACCGGTCTGTTGCAGGCGGTGCTCTTTCCACTTGATCAAGGAGAAAGTAATGGCAACTGCAAAGAAGGCACCGGCCAAGAAGGCCGCTCCCGCCAAGAAGGCCGCTCCGGCCAAGAAGGCCGCTGCGCCGGCAAAGAAGGCCGCTCCGGCCAAGAAGGCTGCGGCTCCTAAGAAGGCTGCTGCTCCGGCGAAGAAGGCTGCTGCCCCCAAGAAGGCTGCTGCTCCGGCGAAGAAGGCTGCTGCCCCGAAGAAGGCTGCCGCTCCGGCCAAGAAGGCTGCTGCCCCGAAGAAGGCTGCTGCTCCGGCGAAGAAGGCTGCTGCCCCGAAGAAGGCTGCTGCTCCGGCCAAGAAGGCTGCTGCCCCGAAGAAGGCTGCCGCCCCGGCCAAGAAGGCTGCTGCCCCGAAGAAGGCTGCCGCTCCGGCCAAGAAGGTTGCTGCCCCCAAGAAGGCTGCCGCTCCGGCCAAGAAGGTCGCTGCCCCCAAGAAGGCTGCCGCTGCTGCCAAGCCGCCTGCCAAGAAGGCTGCTGCCGCCAAGCCGCCTGCCAAGAAGGCCGCCAAGAAGCCGGCTCCCAAGAAGCCTGCCCCTGCGCCTGCTGCTGCCCCTGCGGCCAAGCCCGCTGCGGCTCCGGCTCCGGCTGCCAAGACGGCTCTGAGCCCGCAAGCTGCCTGGCCCTTCCCGACCGGCAACAAGCCCTGAGTGAAGTGAGCTGCGAGGCCCGATGCGAGTCGGGCCTGATGCAAATGAAGAACCCGGCCTCGGCCGGGTTTTTTTATGGGCGCATGATGGGCGTCTGCGGGTGGGGGCGCCAGTTCAGGGGTGGAAGATCACCACGCTGTAGCCGCTGACCTTGAGCTTGTCGGTGCTGAAAACCAACTGCAAGGACTCCTCGGACTGGGCGGCGATGCTGGTCTTGCTGAGATTGAAGTCCGCGGGCTTGAGCATGCGGCGTGCTACCAGGGCGCCGCTGGCGTCGGTGAGGCTCAGATCCACCCAGGGCAGGGCCAGGGCATAGCCCGCCTTGTTCTGCAGCTGGATGCCGAGCTTGTAGTTGTTGCCGGAGCCGGCCTGGGTCAGGCTGCTGGTCTCCACGGCCAGCGCGTCGATGCGCTTCCAGGGCTCCAGGCTGCAGCCCACCAGATCGCAGAAGCTGCGCAACAGGGGCGCTGCGGGGGGGTGGACCGCCAGCAGTGCATTGCGGAACTGCCAGAGCGCCTGCGCGGCCAGCGTGATCAGCAGCAGCAGGATGGCCAGTGCCAGGGCGATTCGCACGCCCGGCCGCTGCCAGCGCGTGGCGGCCGCACGCTGGCGCTCGGCGGCGCGCAGAAAGCTGGGCTGGGGCATGGGCTTGCCGGCTGCCGCGGCGCCCGCTGCCAGTGCTGCGGCGGCGCTGCTGCTGTCCATGGACTCGGCCTCGGCAGGCGTCGCGGCACTGTCGGGTTCGGCGGCAGAGGGCTTGGCCTTCTTGCGCTTGCCGCGCGCTGCATCGTCTGTAGCCGAAGTTGCTGGTGCTTCAGGCTCTGCCGACCAGTAGGGCTCCATGCGCTCGGGGCCGTCGCCATCAGCGGGCGGGGCGCCATCGGCGTAGATGGGCGGCAGCTGGATGGTGGGCTCGTGATCATCAAGATCCTCGCGTTCATCGTGCCGGCTCGGCGCGCTGAACGGGGGCGCAGGCGGGGCGACGGGGGCCGGCTCGCGAGAGGCTGCGATGGGCGGTGCGGCGAAGGGCTCCTCGGCGTCGTGGCCCGAGGGGCTCATCACCCAGGTGGCTTCATCGCTGGCCGGCGATGCGGCGGGGTTGGCCGGGTAGGCCGGGGCGGGCGCCGGGCGGGGGGGCGGCAGCGCTTCCGGCGCAGCGGCGGCGCTTTGCGGCGGCCAGGGCGGCGGTGCCTCGCGGTCGATGTCGAAGAGCTGCTCATTGGCATCGAAGACTTCGGCGCAGCGACCGCAGCGTACCCATCCTTCGGACACGCGAAGCTGGTCCTGCACCACCCGGAAGATGGTGCCGCAAGCGGTACAACGGGTGGCAAGACTCATGGCCGGCATCATGCCATGAGAAGGCCCCGGCTCATGGGGCTCAGACGCGCTGCGCCGTCATCAGGATCCAGCCATCTTCGCTGTCGCTGACCTCCAGCCGGAGCCAGGGCGCATAAGCGGCCTTGAGCTCATCGGCCTGGCGCTCCAGGATGCCGGCCAGCACGAGGTGGGCGCCCGGTGCCAGGTGTTGACACAGCAGGGGGGCGAGCAGCTTGAGTGGCGTGGCCAGGATATTGGCCAGCACCAGCGGATACTCGCCGCCGGCGGCATCGGGCATGCCGGCGCGGATGCGCGCGGCCACCTGGTTGGCCTCGGCATTGGCCTGGGTGGAGGTGATGGCCGCGGGGTCGATGTCTACGGCATCGACATGGGCAGCACCATGCAGCGCCGCGCCGATGGCCAAAATGCCCGAGCCGCAGCCGTAGTCCAGCACGCGGGTCCAGCCCGGGGCCAGGTCTTGATGGCGCGCGATCCAGCGCAGGCACATGCGCGTGGTGGGGTGGGTGCCGGTGCCGAAGGCCAGGCCCGGGTCCAGGCGCATGATGGTGGTGGCCTGGGGCGGCGCCTCATGCCAGGAGGGCACGATCCAGAAGGCCTCGGTGATCTCCACCGGCGCGAACTGTGACTGGGTCAGGCGCACCCAGTCCTGCTCCTCCACCGCCTGGATGGTCTGCACGTGCACATCGTGGGCCCAGTCCTGGGCCAGGATCAGGGTCGCGGCCTCGGTGGCCTCGGCTTCGGTGGCGAACAGGGCCTTGACCACCGAGCGCTCCCAGCCGGCCTTGGGCGCGGGCATGCCGGGCTCGCCGAACAGGGCTTTCTCGGCGTCGGTGTCGGCGTCGGCGTCTTCCACCGAGACGGCCAGGGACTCCACCTCCATCAGCGCATCGCTGACGGTCTCGACATCGTCTTCGCGGCAGATCAGGATCAGTTCGTGGAGGAGGGGGCTGGTGCTGCTGCTACTCATCATGCGTCCTTGCTGAAAAAGCAAAAGCCCCGGAGCGGCTGGCGCCACGCCGGGGATCTGCAAAGCGGGCTCGCGCCGGGGCGCGACCCGCTGCTGCGCTCAAGCCGGAGCTTAGCGCTTGTGGTCCCGCATCCAGCCTTCCAGGTAGTGGATGCTGGTGCCGCCTTCCATGAACTTGGCGTCGGCCATCAGTTCGCGGTGCAGCGGGATATTGGTCTGGATGCCTTCCACCACGGTCTCGGACAGGGCGATGCGCATGCGCGCCAGGGCCTGCTCGCGGGTGTCGCCGTGCACGATGATCTTGCCGATCATCGAGTCGTAGTTGGGCGGCACGAAGTAGTTGGTGTAGGCATGCGAGTCCACGCGCACGCCGGGGCCGCCGGGAGCGTGCCAGGTCGTGATGCGACCGGGGCTGGGCGTGAACTTCACCGGATCCTCGGCGTTGATGCGGCACTCGATGGCATGGCCGGAGAAGACGATGTCTTCCTGGCGGACCGACAGGCCGGCGCCGGACGCGACGCGGATCTGTTCGTGCACGAGGTCGATGCCGGTGATGGCTTCGGTGATCGGATGCTCCACCTGCAGGCGGGTGTTCATCTCGATGAAATAGAACTCGCCGTTCTCGTAGAGGAACTCGAAGGTGCCGGCGCCGCGGTAGCCGATCTGCCGGCAGGCCTCCGCGCAGCGGGCGCCGATCCGTCCGGCAAGGTCGGGCGCGATACCGGGCGCGGGCGCCTCCTCCACCACCTTCTGGTGGCGGCGCTGCACGGAGCAGTCGCGATGGCCGACCCAGACGGCGTTGCCGTGAATGTCGCAAAGGACCTGGAACTCGACGTGGCGTGGATGCTCCAGGAATTTCTCCATGTAGAGTTCCGGCTTGCCGAAGGCGCGGCGCGCCTCCTCGCGGGTAATGGCGATGGCATCGGCCACCTCGGCGCTTTCGCGCACGACACGCATGCCGCGTCCGCCCCCGCCGCCGGCCGCCTTGACGATGACGGGGTAGCCGATCTCCTCGGCGATCGCTCGGACGGTCTCGGCATCCTCCGGCAACGGCTCGCCCGGCCCGGGCACGCAGGGCACGCCGGCTGCCATCATCGCCCGCTTGGCGGCGATCTTGTCGCCCATGATGCGGATTGCGGATGCCGGCGTCGGGCCGACGAAGAGAAGCCGTGCGCTCCACGGTTTCGGCGAAATCGGCGTTTTCCGACAGGAAGCCGTAGCCCGGATGGACGGCTTCGGCGCCGGTCACCTCGGCGGCGGCGATGATGGCCGGGATGTTCAGGTAGCTTTCGGCCGACGGCGCCGGGCCGATGCACACGGCCTCGTCGGCCAACTTTACGTACTTGGCCTCGCGATCAGCCTCGGAGTAGACCACCACCGACTTCACGCCCAGCTCGCGGCAAGCGCGCTGGATGCGAAGCGCGATCTCGCCGCGGTTCGCGATCAGGATTTTCTTGAACATGGCGAAGCCTTATTCGATGACGAACAGGGCCTGACCGAACTCGACCGGCTGGCCGTTCTCGACCAGGACCTTGGTGATCGTGCCGCTCTTGTCGGCTTCGATCTCGTTCATGATCTTCATGGCTTCGATGATGCAGATGGCATCACCTTCCTTGACCTGCTGGCCCACTTCGGCGAAGGCCTTGGCGTTGGGGCTGGAGGCGCGGTAGAAAGTGCCGACCATGGGCGACTTCACCAGGTGGCCGGTCTCGGCGGCCGGGGCCGCAGGGGCGGCGGCCGGCGCGGCGGCTGCGGCCACCGGGGCGGCGACGGGCGCGGCCACGGCCGGCGCCATCACGGGCAGGGCGCTCATGGGCACGGCCACCTGGCCGTCCGACTTGACGATGCGCACCTTGCCATCGGCCTCGGTGATTTCAAGTTCAGAAATGTTCGACTCGGACACGAGGTCGATCAGGGTCTTGAGCTTGCGCAGATCCATAAGGCTTCTCCAACGGAAATGGTTTGTCTTGCTTCTTCCGGACGCGAGGCACCCGGTGCCGCCCGTTCAGGGGGCGGACTCCAGCCGGCCCAGCGCGTACTGCAGGGCCAGGGTGTAGCCCTGGGCGCCCAGTCCGCAGATCACGCCTTCGGCGAGTGCGGAAAAGTAGCTGTGGTGCCGGAAGGCCTCGCGCTTGTGGATATTGGACAGATGCACCTCAACAAACGGCAGTCCCACGGCCGCCAGCGCGTCGCGCATGGCCACGCTGGTGTGCGTGTAGGCAGCAGGATTGATGATGATGAAGCGGCTTCCGTCACGACCCGCGGCCTGGATGCGGTCGACCAGGGCACCTTCGTGGTTGCTCTGGAAGGATTCCAGCCTGGCTCCGGCTTTTGCCGCCATCTCTTGGAGATCAGCGTCGATTTGGGCCAAAGTTCGCGAACCATAGACTCCAGGTTCCCGGGTTCCGAGAAGATTGAGATTGGGTCCGTGAATGACAAGAATCTGCATCGGCAGCGTGCCCGGCTCTTTAGAGCGCGACCACTAGAAGCGATAAAGGGCGGACTTTACGCCTTTTGAGACCCGATCCCGCGACTTTGCCAAAAATTTATCTCTTGACCGGGCGCATGATTTGGGGCTGGTCCGGGCTCAGTCTGCCGTGCTGCCCAGCTGCCTCAGCTCGGCCAGATGGGTGGGGCCTAGCTTGCGCCAGCTGATTTCACCCTGCCGGTCGAAGGCCACGCTGAAGGGCAGGCCTCCCTGAAGATTACCCAATTTTCGCGTCAATTCCAGGCCAGTTAGACCCGCCAGCGCGGTGGCAAAAGAGACGGGCTGCTTCTTCAGGAACTCCTGCACCGGCGCGGCCGAGTCCACCGCCAGGCCCAGCACCCGCCAGCCCTTGGCGGCGAACTCGCGTTGGAACTGGTCCAGTTCCGGCATCTCCTTGACGCAGGGGGCGCACCAGGTCGCCCAAAAATTGAGCAGCAAGGGCTGGCCGCGCAGGCTGGCGGCGGCCAGTGCCTCGGCGCCCGGGCGCTCGAAGCTGGCGGCCCAGAAGGCCTGGGCGGGCTCGGACAAGGGGGTGGGGCCATGGCGCTGCCAGGCCAGCAGACCGCCCAGACCGGCCGCCCCCAGGCCGGCGCCGGCCAGCATCCAATGACGTCGATTCATATCAGGCTGCTCCTAGGCGGTCGGGGAGGCGGGAAGGTTGGGATCGCCGGCCGCGGTCTCTTCCGCCAGCAGGCGGCGCAGGGCCGTCAGATCGCCACGTTCGGGGCGGCCGCGGCTGTCGGGCTTGAGGGCGCCGCGCAGATCGTCGTGGTCCAGGATGGTCAGGGCCAGGGTCACGCTCTCGTTCAGGGCGCGGCAGGGGGCGGCGATCAGCAGCTGGTCCACGCTCTGGCCACGCGGCCCGGCCGTGCTGCCCACCTCGTAATCCACCCGCCAGTTCAGCAGGGCGATTTCGGCGGCCTTGCTGTCGTCGCAGAAAAGCTGGAGGTGGACGGGCGAGAGCCGGGTGGCGGTGCCGCGCCAGACCGCGCCGCACAGATGGGGCCTGAACTCGGCCAGCCGCTCCATCCACAGGGCGGCCAGCTCGCGCAGGGCCTGCAGCTCGGCGGGCTGGGTGTCGGCGCAGAAGAGGGCCAGGTACTCGCGCACCTGCTCCTCCAGCAACTCGTTGTCGGGCAGGGCGGTGCGCTTGGGCAGGCCCAGGGCCTTGAGCGCGCGCTGCTTGGCCGGCCCGTACTCCATCCCGTCCTCCACCACCAGGCGGGCGGCGGTGGCGGCGATCTCCAGACTCAGCTCGTCGGCGGACATGGCGGTCTTCTTTCCACTCGGTTCTCTATATAGATAGCTGCGTCATGCTCAGGGCAGTTCCACCGCGCCCATGCGGGCTTCGATGGTGGCGGCGCGCGCGAGCACATAGGGCGAGGCCGGGCGCTTCTCGAAGCGCTTGGGCGCCGGCAGCATCACCGCCAGGCGAGCGGCCTGGCCGGTTGCGAGCCGGGCGGCGTCCACCCGGAAGTAATGCCGGGCCGCGGCCTGGGCGCCGAACAGGCCCTCGCCCCATTCCACATTGTTCAGATAGATCTCCAGGATGCGCGACTTGCTCAGCAAGCCTTCCAGCATGAAGGTCAGGGCGAACTCCTGGCCCTTGCGCAGCAGATTGCGCTCGCCCGAGAGAAAAAGATTCTTGGCCAGTTGCTGGGTGATGGTGGAGCCGCCCACGATCTTGGCCGTGGGCGCCGCGCGGCCGGGCTGCAGGCGGGCGGCCTGCTTCTCGGCCCGGGCCTCGGCGCGCTGGTTCTTCTCCCAGGCCTTCTCCAGCGCGTCCCAGTCCACGCCGCCATGCTCGGCAAAGCCGGCGTCCTCGCTGGCGATCACGGCGCGCTGCAGATGCTTGGACAGCTTGTCGGCGTCCACCCACTGCTGGCTCCAGGCCACCTGACCCTTCTCGCTGGCCAGGCGCCAGATCTCGGAGCGCTGGAAGCTGGTGGACTCGGGCGCCAGCACATTCATCAGCGCGATGCGGCCGGCAAAGAAGAGCTGCAGGGCCAGCACGCCCAGCAGCAGCAGGGCCAGCAGACGGCCCAGGGCCCGGATCACGGCCGGGCCTCCGCCGCGGCCAGGCGCTGGCGCAGGGTGACCAGCACCGGCGCGCTCTCGGGCATCACGCCGCGCCAGAGGAAGAAGGCCTCGGCCGCCTGCTCCACCAGCATGCCCAGACCGTCGCGGCCTTCGAAGCCCTGGGCGGCGGCCCAGTCCAGGAAGGGGCGGGCGGCGGGGCCGTACATCATGTCCAGGGCCAGGGCGCCCGGCTTGAGCGCGGCGGCCGGCACCGGCACGCCCGCGCCCGCCAGACTGGCGCTGGTGCCGTTGATGAGCATGTCAAAGCCCTCGCCGGTGGCGTCCAGGGCGCTGGCACGCAGGGCGACCGCATGGCTGTCGGCAAATCCGGCATGGCCGGCCACCAGGGCCTGGGCCTTGTCCAGGCTGCGGTTGGCCAGCACGATCTCGGCCGGGCCGCGCTCGATCAGGCTGGCCAGCACGCCCGAGGCAGCGCCACCCGCACCCAGCAGCAGCAGGCGCTGGCCGCGCAGCGGGCGGCCCGCATTGCGTTCGATATCGCGGGCCAGGCCCACGCCGTCGCTGTTGTCGCCGAACCAGTCGCCGCTGTCGGCGCCGCCGTCGAAGCGCAGCACATTGCAGGCGCCGGCCAGCTCGGCCCGCGGCGAGAGTCGGCGCGCCAGGGCATGGGCCTCGAACTTGAAGGGCACGGTGATATTGCAGCCACGTCCGCCCGCGGCGGCAAAGGCGCGCACCGTGGCCTCGAAACCGTCCAGCGGGCAGAGCAGGCGCTCATAGACCAGGTCCTGGCCGGTCTGGGCCGCGAACAGGGCATGGATCTCGGGCGAGCGGCTGTGGGCCACCGGGTTGCCTGCAACGGCGTAGCGATCGGTCATGGCAAGCGCCTCTTCCTTCTCATCTGCAATGCGGGCCGGCCTGTCCTGCGGCGGTGCCGGCCGTCTCAGCCGGGCTGGCCGGAGAGCGTGGTCTCCAGCCCGTCCTCCCGCGTGAAGCGAAAGCGCGAGGTGATCACCAGCACCTCGGCGCCCTGGCGCATCGCGGCGCTGAAGGGGCCGAAGGGGGCGCTGGCGCGCACGATGGCCACGGCGCGGCGGTCCAGCATGGCGTTGCCGGAGCTGGACACGATATCGGTCTCCACCACGCGGCCGCGGTGGTCCACATGGATGTTCATCACCAGCTCGCCATAGAGCTTGCGCCCCTGGTGCTCGGGAAAGTCGCGGGTGCCGCGCGCCTCGATGCGCCGGCGCAGCTGGTCGTAGTACTGGGCATAGACCACCTCGCGGGTGGCCGGGCTGATGTAGCGCTTCTTGGGCCGGGCGTTCTCGTCGTTGATGCGCTTCTCGATCTCGGCCATCAGCTGCACGAGGCGGCGGCGCTTCTCGGCCTGCTCGCGGGCATCGGGCTCACCCTTGTCGCGGCGCGGGTCGGGCGGCGGCAGCAGGGCCAGCTCGCGCCGCAGCTGGGCCAGCAGCTGCTGCTGTAGCTCCATCAGCTGGGCGATGTGGGCGCGCTGGTTCTCGGCCGTGTCGCCCAGCTCCAGCTGGCGCGCGGGCGGCAGGGGCGAGGTGGCGCGCCCGCGCTCGGCCTCGCCACCCCCGGCCAGATTGGCCTGGGCCAGGGCCTGCGCCTTGCTCGGCGCTTCCTGGCTCTTGGTGTTGACCAGCACCACCTCCAGCGGCGTGTCGCGGAAGATGCGGTTGAAGCCCTCGGGGTCGGCGATGCGCAGGGTCAGCAGGCCGGCGTGCGCGCCCAGCGAGACCAGCAGCGCGATCTGCAGCGCAGAGAGCTTGGCCGGCAGCAGCGTCCACGCGGGCATCGGCGGCCGGGCTCCCTCAGCTGGCGCTGGCCGGGGCGGCGGGCGCCTCGGTGCCGTCGCCGGCGTCGTTGAGATCAATCGCCAGGGTCAGGGCGCCGGCGCTCTCCACCTCGTCCTCATCCTCAGCGCTGTCTTCAGCGCCGCCGCTCACCGGCTCATCCAGGCGGGCCAGCAGGCTGGCGTGCACATCCAGCGTCATCTCGTCGATGCCGGTGATGCGCACCCGCACATGGCTGTTGCGCGGCAGGCTCTCGCAGCCCAGGGCCTTGAAGACCAGGGGCAGGGTGTCGGCACGCACCAGACCGTCCTTGAGCACGGCCGCATCCAGCTCGCTGATGCCTTGCTGCTGCAGATAGCGCAGGGTCCAGAAGCGCTCGATGCCGTTCTGGAAACCGTTGTAGGCGGTGTAGGCGGCGTCGAAGCCCGAGATGATGGAGAAGAGCTGCGCGTCCTTGGGCTTGAAGGGCGCGGCCAGGGCCGCGGTCTTGCCATGGCGGGCGCAGGCAATGATCTGCCACTGGTTCACCAGGTCCACATAGCGGCGCAGCGGCGAGGTGGCCCAGGTGTACTGGGCCACGCCCATGCCGGCGTGGGGCAGGGCCTTGGTGCCCATGCGCACCTTCATGCCCGGCGCCAGACTGGCCTGGCTGCGGTAGATGCCGGGCAGGCCCAGCTGCGCCAGCCAGCCACCCCAGCTGGAGTTGGCCAGGATCATGGCCTCGGCCACGATCAGATCCAGGGCCGAGCCGCGCTGGCGCACCGTGATGCTGACCTGCTCGCTGCCGTCCGGCTCGTGCTGGCCGCCGTCGTTGTCCAGGCGGAAGTTGTAGTCCGGCCGGTTGAAGGTCTCGGGCTTGCCGCGCACCACCTCGCGCTTGGCCTTGAGATCCCGCGCCAGGCGGTGGCAGAAAGCCAGCTCGGCGGCGAACTCATAGTCGGCCGGGGCCTGACCGGTGAGCGAGGCCTCGGTGATCACGCCATCCAGCTTGTCATGGCGCAGATTGCGGGTGATGGGCACGCGCTCC
This sequence comes from Shinella sp. XGS7, assembly GCF_020535565.1. NCBI lineage: Bacteria > Pseudomonadati > Pseudomonadota > Alphaproteobacteria > Hyphomicrobiales > Rhizobiaceae > Shinella > Shinella sp. XGS7. Next base: position 2,122,548 of record NZ_CP084758.1, read on the forward strand.
AGCTTGGTCTCGAAGCCGCGGATCTCCAGCGTGGCCTCGTCGATGCTGAAGTAGATGGACACGGCCGGGCAGTCGCGACCCTCGATGAGGGTGTAGGTCTGCACCACCTCGTCGGGCAGCATGGTCAGCTTCCAGCCCGGCATGTAGACGGTGGAAAAGCGATCGCGCGCCACCTTGTCCACGGCGGAGTCCGGCAGGATGGCCAGGCCCGGCGCCGCGATGTGCACACCAAAGCTGATGCTGCCCGTGCCCAGGCCCTGCACCGAGAGCGCATCGTCGATCTCGGTGGTGGCCGAGTCGTCGATGGAGAAGGCCGACACCGCAGCCAGCGGCAGCTCGTCCTTGATCTCCGGGGCGGTGAGGGCCGGGAAGCCCGTGCCCTTGGGGAAGTTCTCGAACAGGAAGCGCTTCCAGTGGAACTGGTAGGCGCTGCCGATGGCGCCCGCGCCCTGCAGCAGCTCCAGCGGCGCCTTCTGCGCGCGCTTGGTGGCCTCGACCACGGCCTTGTACTCGGGGCCGTTCTTGTCGGGCTTGAACAGGATCTTGTAGATCTGCTCCTTGATCGGCGCCGGGCATTCGCCGCGCACCAGCTCCTCGGCCCAGGCCTCGATCTGCAGGGCCTGCTGGCGCTTGCGTTCGATGCCCAGCAGGGCGGCCTTGACGATCTCCTCCGGCGCCTTCTTGAACATGCCCTTGCCGGCGCGGCGGAAGTAATGCGGCGCCTCGAAAAGGCGAAACAGCGCGGCCGCCTGATGGGCCAGGCTGGCCTTGGCGTCGAAGTAGTCGCGCGCCAGCTCGGCGAAACCGAACTCGGTGTCGGGGGCGAACTCCCAGGCCAGGTCCAGGTCGATCTCCTGCGCCAGGCGCTGGCCCTCGGCCATCAGCTCGGCCGGCGCGGGCTTGTCGAACTTGAGCAGCACATTGGCCGCCTTCACTTTGACGCGCTTGCCCGACTCCAGCTCAATCTGCAGGGAGCTCTCGGCTTCGGACATCACGCGGCCGGCGAGAAACTTCCCGGCGTCATCGAACAGGGCAAACATAGGAGGAGGATTGTCGCCCAAACCGCCGACCCTCCCGCTGCGGCTGCGGCCATGGCCTGTCCAGGCCTGCCACTTTTTGCGGCACACCAGCCCAAACCCATGCACATCAAGCACTTGCAGCGGCCCACCCCAGCTTGTCCCGCGACTTGTCCACAGGCGCGGTGGGCAAGTGGGTGAGGGGTTCACGGGGCGGCAGAATCAGGTGCAAAACAGAGGGGACCGATGACATCGCTGCAGACCGTCGATGGGGCTGAACGCCGCCGCTTTGTGTGCCGAACGCCGGCCGGGCATGAATTTGAGCTGGACGTCATCGGTGCCAGCGAGGGCGCGCGGCGTCCCTGCCTGATGTGGATCCATGGCGGTGGGCTGATCTTCGGATCGCGCACCCTGTCGCCGCGGCCTTTCCTGGCCGAGGCCTTGCTGGCACAAGGCTTTGTCATCGCCGCGGTCGATCATCGGCTCGCACCGGAAGCCAAGCTGGAGGAAATCTGCAGTGACATCCAGGCCTTGTGGCACTGGATTCACGCCGAGGGCTCCGCGCTCTTCGGCGCCGACCCCGACAAACTCTGCATCGCCGGGGCTTCCGCGGGCGGCTATCTGGCGCTGCAGGCGGCCTGCAGCCTCGCGCCCAAGCCGCGGGCGCTGGCATCGCTCTGGGGCTTTGGCGACATCACGGCGCCCTGGGAAGCCGAGCCCAGCGAGCATTACCGCGCGGCGGCCCCGCTCGTGACCCGCGCCGAGGCCTTGGCCGCGCTGTCGCTCACTGCCCTGCCCACCAGCAGCGGCGAGGACCGATCCCGCTTCTACCTCTACTGCCGCCAGCAAGGCCTGTGGTTGCAGGAGGTCACCGGGCATGGTCTGCCGGAGGGACTGGACTGGCTGCGCCGGTACTGCCCGCTCTTTCACATCGGGCCCGACTTTCCGCCGACCTTTCTGGTGCATGGGTTGGACGACAAGGATGTGCCGGCCTCCGAGTCCGAGCGACTCGCCGCGCGTCTGCGTGAACAAGGCGTGCACCATGAGTTCCACGCCTTGCCCGGGGTGGGTCATGGCTTTGCCCGGGCATCGCGTGAACTCGTGGAAGCCACCGAGCTGGCGCTGGCTCGCTTTCTGCGCGCCCAGATCGATCTTCCGCCACCGAGCCGATCATCGGTATGAACGAGCCGGCGGATGCGTTGTCAGTGCGGAAGCCTGCGGTCCTTGTCTTCGATCTGGACGGCGTGATCACTCGCTCCACGCTGCCCAAGCACCGGGCCATGCTGTCTTTGTTTCCGACTTCGGCCGAAGCGGAACTCTCTGTGATGCTGCTGGGCCTGGGCGGCGTGCCACGCCGAGAGAAGCTGGAGCGCAGGCCCATCTGGCGCGTCTGGACTTGATGCCGGACCTCCAGCGGATCTACGCCAGCCAGAGCGACAAGGCCATGGCACTTAGTCTGTGTCCGCCTTTGCTTGCCGCCAGCCTACGATCCACCCCATGACAACTCGACCCGAACTGCTGGACTACATCGTCTTCTTCGAGACCGAGCCCATCTGGGTCAGCCCCGAGGGCTGGTACCACGGCATGCGCTTCGAGATTCAGCGCGGCGAAGACCGGGTGCTTGCCACCCTGGCGCCAGAGGAGGGGGAATTCGCGGTGGCCTGGTGGCAGGGCGAGCGGCTGCGCCTGCGCATGAATGCGGTTCAGCTCAACTGCTGGGAGATCGATACCAAGGAAGGGTGTGAGCTGCTGCGGGTCCGCCCGCTGCAGGACCACCTCAAGTTCTGCGAGCTGCAGCTGCGGCCTCATGTGCAGATTGAGTGGTGCATGGAGTGGGCCTAGCCTGGCTCGCCCCTTGAGCCTCACCTTCGCAAGATCTCCTCGCGTCTCGCGCTGAGTGTCGCTGCCGAGTTCGTGACACCGAACCTGCGCGCGCTGCCACTATTTGCAGCACGCCAGCCCAAACCCAGGCGCATCAAGCACTTGCAGCGGCCCACCCCAGCTTGTCCCGCGACTTGTCCACAGACGCGGTGGGCAAGTCGCGGCGGGGCGGAATCCGTCGCTCAGACCGTCATGCCGCCCGAGACTTCCAGCACCGCGCCATTGACATAGCTGGCCTCGTCGCTGGCCAGGAAGGCGTAGACATTGGCGATCTCCTCGGGCTTGCCCAGGCGCTTGAGCGGCACATGGGCCTGCATCTGCTCGATCACCTTGTCGGGGATGGTGGAGAGGATGGGCGTCTCGATGAAGCCCGGGGCCACGGCGTTGACGCGCACGCCCTTGGGGCCCAGCTCGCGGGCCCAGGTCTTGGTGAAGCCGATCACGCCGAACTTGGTGGCGGCGTAATTGGTCTGGCCGAAGTTGCCGTAGATGCCCACCACCGAGCTGGCGTTGAGGATCACGCCGCCGCCCTGGGCCACCATGATGTCGGCCACGGCCTGGGCGCAGTGGAAGACGCCGCGCAGGTTCACGTCGATCACGGCGTCGAACTGCTCCAGCGTCATCTTCTGCAGGCGCGCGTCCTTGGTGATGCCGGCGTTGTTGACCAGCACATCGATGCGGCCATGCCGGACCTTGACCGCGGCCACCACCGCGTCCACCTGCTCGCGCGAGGTCACGTCCAGCACATGACCCTCGGCCTGGGCGCCCAGCGCGCGGCATTGCGCGGCCGCTTCCTCCACGGCCTGGGGCTTGATGTCGCAGACGATGACCGTGGCGCCCTCGCGGGCGAACTTGAGCGCGGTGGCCAGGCCAATGCCCTGGGCGGCGCCGGTGATGAGGCAGACCTTGTGGGCGAGACGTGCAGAAGAGCTCATAGCTGGAGGAAGTCCGTCAGTTCGTGGAGGTAATCGTCGAAATCGGAGAGCGCGTGGTCGCTGCCTTCCAGCAGCTTGAGGTGCGGGCAGTCGGCGTAGCGCGCGTGCATCTCGCGCCAGTCCAGCACCTCGTCGCCCTTGGCGATCACGGGCAGGTAGCGCGCGGGCTGGGTGATGGCGGCGGGCTTGAGCGCGCGCAGCTCGTCCACGAACTCGGCGCGGAAGAAGAAGCGCTGCTCGGGGTCCTCGGGGCTTTGCCAGCAGCTCTGCTCGCCCAGATAGGCGGCCAGGTCGCGGGCCGGGTCCACCGCAGGGTTGAGCAGCACGGCCGGGCAGCCCAGGCGCTCGGCCAGCACGGTGGCATAGAAGCCGCCCAGCGAGCTGCCCATCAGCACCCTGCGCTCGCGCGGCCAGTCGGCCACCAGGGATTCGGCCAGGGCAATGGCGGCGGCCGGCGAGGGCGGCAGCTGCGGGCAGGCGAAGACCAGATCGGGGCGCTGCTCGGCCACCCAGGCCGCCATGCGCTGGGCCTTGGCCGAGCGCGGCGAGGAGCGGAAACCGTGCAGATAGAGCAGGTGCGTGGTGCTGCGGGAGGAGGGCATGGCGAGGCAGTCTACCCAGGCCGGCGCCGCGGCGCTGTCCGCTGGGTGTCTATCGGCAGGCCCCGCTTGCCGGGTTTGTGCGCTCAGCGCCCGCAGGCGCTGCCGGCATGCGACGAGGGACGGGATCGGGGTGGCGGCCGGCGTTGTGCCGCATTGACGAAGCCCGCCTCAGACGACACAGTTCCGCTCCTTTACCCCCTCACCAGCGCCGGCGGACCTACAGGCCCGGTCCGGCCTCCTCAAGAAGAGTGTCTGCATGACTCCTGTCGACAAGTCCGGTCTGCCCCTGGTGGCCGCGGCCGCCCTGGTGCTGCTCAGCGGCTGCGCCACCACCCCCACCGGCGCGCCCGCCGCCACGGCTGGTGACGCCGCCGCCAAGCCCGCGGCAGCGGCCTCGGCCCCTGGCGCCGCTGCCTCCGCCCCGGCCGCTGCGGCCAAGCCGCCGGCCGACCCGACGGCGCCCAAGCCCTTTGCCGAGGTGAGCAAGGGGGCCAAGGTGGACGAGGGCCTGTTCCCGATCTGGCGCAAGGACGAGAAGGTCTGGCTCGAGATCCCCAAGGCCATGCTGAACAAGCCCTTCCTGTTCAGCATGAACATCGCCAACGGCGTGGGTGAGCGCGGCCTCTATGCCAGCCAGATGCTCGAGCGGGAGATGGTGGAGTTCCGCCGCGTGGGCAACCAGATTCAGCTGATCGCGCTGAACACCAAGTTCCGTGCCGTGTCCGACCAGGGCAGCCAGCGCGCCATCGAGCAGGCCTTCTCGCCCAGCCTGCTGGGCGCCGGCCCGGTGGCCAGCGCCGAGCATCCGGAGCGCAAGTCGGTGCTGGTGGACGCCAGCTTCCTGCTGGCCGATATTCCGGCCTACTCGACCGCGCTGGAATTCGCCTACCGCCTGCCCTACTCGGTGGACCGTGCCAACTCCTATTTCGAGGCCTCGCGGGCCGATGCCGGCCTGTCCACCCTGACGGCGCGCCTGCACTACGCCACGCCGCGCATTCCCGCGCCGCCGCTGACCCCGCCGCCGGTGCCCGTGCCCACGCCGCCCCAGGCCACGCCGGATGCGCGCAGCCTCTTCGTGAGCCTGGTCTACAACTTCCTGGCCCTGCCCGAGCAGCCCATGGCGGTGCGCGAGGCCGACCCGCGCCTGGGCCATTTCGCCGAGTCCTTCACCGACTTGGGCGGTGACCTCAAGGCCAACCCGCGCCTGCACTACATCAACCGCTGGCGCCTGGAGAAGAAGGACCCGGCCGCGACCCTGTCCGAGCCGGTCAAGCCCATCACCTTCTGGATGGACAAGAACATCCCGGTGAAATACCGCGCCGCGGTGGAGGCCGGCATCGTCGAGTGGAACAAGGCTTTCGAGAAGATCGGCTTCAAGAACGCCGTCGTGGCCAAGCAGCAGCCCGACGATGCCGACTGGGACAATATGGATGCGGACCATGCCTCCATCCGCTGGTTCGTGGGCGCCGATGTGGGCTTTGCCCGCGGCCCCAGCCACACCGATCCGCGCACGGGTGAAATCCTGGACGCCGACATCATGATGAGCGACGTCTTCGCCCGGGGCTCGCGCCGCTTCATCGTTGAAGACGTGGGTCAGAGCAGCGAGCAGCGCCTGGCCCAGCTCAGCGCCGGCTGGAAGAGCGGCAAGCCCGCCGCCGAAGCCTTCTGCAATTACGCGCACGAGGTCGCCGCCGAGATGAACTTCGCGCTGGACCTGCTGGAAGCGCGCGGCGATATCGCCCCCGACAGCCCCGAGGCCGAGGCCTTCGTGAATGCGGTGATCAAGGACACCATCATGCACGAGGTGGGGCACACCCTGGGTCTGAAGCACAACTTCAAGGCCTCCACCACCATCAGCCGCGAGCAGCTCAAGAACGCCGGCTTCACCGAAGCCCATGGCATCTCGGGCTCGGTGATGGACTACAACGCCTACAACCTGCCGCTCAAGGGCGAGGCCAAGGCCAGCTTCAACAACACCACCCTGGGCCCCTACGACTACTGGGCCATCGAGTACGCCTACAAGCCCATCGCGCCCGAGCAGCAGAAGGCCGAGCTGGCCCGCATTGCCGCGCGCAGCACCGAGCCGGCCCTGGCCTATGCCGATGATGCCGATGCCGGCGGCTATGGCGGCTACGACGGCTTCGACCCCCTGGCCAACCGCTTCGACCTGGGTGACGACCCCCTGGCCTATTACAAGAAGCGCCTGAAGCTCTCGCAGGAGCTGTGGGCCCGCGTGCAGGAGCGCAAGCCCCAGCTGGGCGATGATCCGCTGCGCCAGCGCCGCGTCTTGCTGGCTGGCTTCCGTCAGCTGCAGACCGCCGCCGAACTGGTGGGCAAGTATGTGGGCGGCATGCATGCCCTGCGCGACCTGCCCGGCAGCACCGGCCGACCCAGCTTCCGCCCGGTGGAGCCGGCCAAGCAGCGCGAGGCCCTGCAGTTCCTGGCCAGCGGCCTGTTCAGCGCCGACAGCTTCCGCTTCAAGCCCGAGCTGCTCTCGTCCCTGACCCTGGACTACAACGAGTGGGAGCGCGGCGTGCCCCTCTCCATCCCGGCCGCCGTCTCGCGCGTGCAGCTGGTGGCTCTGGACCGCCTGCTCAGCGCCGGCACCGCCAGCCGCATGCTGGACCTGCCCAGCTATGTGGAGCCGGCGCAGCGCAAGGGCATGATCTCGCTCAACGAGGTCTATGCCACGCTGCAAGGCTCGGTCTGGAGCGAGCTCAAGAGTGGCGGCGAGATCGACCGCCTGCGCCGCAATCTGCAGCGCGAGCACCTCAAGCGCCTGCAGACCCTGCTGACCCGCGGCTCGCCGGCCCTGCCGGCCGACGCCCTGGCCCTGCTGCGCTACAACGCCACCCAGCTGCAGAGCGAGCTGCGCGGCGCCGCCGCGCGCGGCGGCCTCTCGGTGGAGACGCGCGCCCATCTGTCGGAGAGCCTCGGCACCCTGACCGAAGCCCTGCGCGCCACCATGCAGCGCAGCAGCTGATGCGCGGCGCCCGTCACACCCTGCTGGCGCGGGCCGCCGGTCTGGCCCTGCTGGGCGCGGGCCTGGGCCTGGCCCAGCCCGCCCTGGCCCAGACCCCGCCGCCCGGCGCGGCCGCCGCCGCCCAGGCGCCGCTCAAGCCCTTTGACGAGATCGTCAAGGGCGCCAGCGCCAGCACGGGCTTCTTCACCCTCTGGCGCCGCGAGGACAAGGTCTGGCTCGAGATCCCCGAGGCCGCGCTGGACAAGCCTTTTCTGCTCACGGTCAACTACGCCAACTCCATCGGCGAGCGCGGGCTCTACGCCAGCCAGATGGGCCCGAGCTGGCTGGCGAGCTTTCGCCGCGTCGGCCGCCAGGTGCAGCTGATCGCGCTGAACGAGAAGTTCCGCGCCCAGTCCGAGGGCGGCGCCCAGAAGCTGGCCGTGGCCCAGGCCTTCTCGCCCAGCCTGCTGGCCTCGGGTCCGCAGGTCAGCGCCTTGCACGAGAAGCGCCAGTCCTTCCTGCTGGACGCCAGCCTGCTGCTGGCCGACATCCCGGGCCTGTCCACGCGTCTGGAGGCGGCCTACCGCCTGCCCTATGCGCCGGACCGCGCCAATTCCAGCATCGTGGCCCAGCGCGCCGACGCGGGCCTGGCCACGCTGACCGCGCGCCTGCACTTCGCCACGCCGCGCATTCCCGCGCCGCCGCTGGCGCCCGGCGCGCCGCCCCAGCAGCTGCCCCAGGCCGTGCCGGACCCGCGCAGCTTCTTCCTCGACGTGGTCTACAGCTTCGCGGCCCTGCCCGAGCAGTCCATGGCCACGCGCCCGGCCGATCCGCGCCTGGGCCATTTCACCGAGTCCTTCACCGATCTGGGCGGCGACCTCAAGGCCAATCCGCGCGTCCACCACATCAAGCGCTGGCGCCTGGAGAAGCAGGACCCGACGGCAGCGCTCTCGGAGCCCGTCAAGCCCATCACCTTCTGGCTGGACAAGAACATCCCGGTGAAATACCGCCCGGTGGTGGAAGAGGCCATCCTGGAGTGGAACAAGGCCTTCGAGAAGATCGGCTTCAGGAATGCCCTGGTCGTGAAGCAGCAGCCCGATGAGGCCGACTGGGACAATATGGACGCCGGCCACGCCTCGGTCCGCTGGTTCCTGGGCGCCGATGTAGGCTTCAATATCGGCCCCAGCCGCGCCGACCCGCGCACCGGCGAGATCATCGACGCCGACATCGGCCTGTCCGACGCCTTCGGTCGCGGCGCCCGCCGCCTGCGCGTGGAAGACATCGCCCAGAGCCCCGCCAGGGAGGCCCGTCTGGCCGCGCTCACCGCGCCCTGGCGCGGCGAGGCCGAGGCCCTGTGCGAAGACGGCGTCCTGGCCGCCGAGGAAATGACCTTCGCGCTGGAGCTGCTGGAAGCCCGTGAAGACCTGGCCCCCGACAGCCCCGAGGTGGAGGCTTTTGTGCGCTCCACCCTCAAGGGCACGATGATGCATGAGGTGGGTCACACCCTGGGCCTGAAGCACAACTTCAAGGCCTCGGCCGGCCTGAGCCTGGCCCAGCTCTCCAGCAAGGCCTTCACCGACGCGCACAGCATCGCCAACTCGGTGATGGAGTATGTGCCGGTGAACCTGGCGCTCAAGGGCGAGCCGCAGGGCGGCTTCCACCGCTCGGCCCTGGGCCCTTACGACTACTGGGCCATCGAGTACGCCTACAAGCCCCTGACGCCGGGGCGCGAGCGCGAGGAGCTGGCGGCCATTGCCGCGCGCAGCACCGAGCCTGCCCTGGCCTATGGCGACGATGCCGATGCGGGCACGGGCGGGATCTATGACGGCATGGACCCCTTCATCAACCGCTTCGACCTGGGCGACGATCCCCTGGCCTACTACAAGAAGCGGCTCAAGCTCTCGCAGGAGCTGTGGGCGCGGGTGCAGGCCCGCGGTCCGCGCGCCGATGAAGACCCGCTGCGCCAGCGCCGCTCCCTGCTGGCTGGCTTTGCCCAGTTGGCCACCGTGGCCGAGCTGAGCGCCAAGTATGTGGGCGGCATGCACACCCTGCGCGATCTGCCCGGCACCACCGGCCGGCCCAGTTTCCGCCCGGTGGAGCCGGCCCTGCAGCGCCAGGCCCTGCGCTTCATCGCCGAGGGTCTGCTGGCCAGCGACAGCTTCCGCTTCGAGCCGCGCTTCCTGGCCGGGCTGAGCCCGGACTACAACGAGTGGGGCCGGGGCGGGCTGCTGAGCATCCCGGCCGCCGTGGCCCGGGTGCAGCAGGCGGCGCTCAACCGCCTGATGAGCCCGGCCACCGCCAGCCGCCTGCTCGATCAGGACGCTTATCTGAGTCCGGCCGAGCGGCGTCTGCAGCCCGGTCTGGGCGAGGTCTATGGCAGCCTGCAGGGCGCCATCTGGAGCGAGCTGAGCCGCGGCGGCGAGATCGATGCGCTGCGCCGCGCGCTGCAGCGCGAGCATCTGCGGCGCCTGCAGGCCCTGCTCACGCGGGGCGGCGGCGGTCTGCCGGCCGAGGCCGGGGCCTTGCTGCGCCACCATGCCCAGGGCCTGGAGCGCCAGCTGGTGCAGGCCAGCGCGCGCGGCGGGCTGTCGGTGGAGACCCGCGCCCATCTGGCCGACAGCCTCTCCACCCTGCGTGCGGCCCTGCGGGCCACCATGCAGCGCGCCTGAGGCGCGACGCCCGGGGCGGCCGCCGCCCCGGGTGTTCAGCGCTTGGGCGGCTGTGCCGCCGGGCGGTCCCGCTCGGTGGCCACGATGCCCCACATGGCGATGAACATGGCCGCGATCAGCGGGCCGATCACAAAACCATTGAGGCCGAACACGGCCATGCCGCCCAGCGTGGAGATCAGCACCAGGTAGTCGGGCATCTTGGTGTCCTTGCCCACCAGCAGGGGGCGCAGCAGGTTGTCCACCAGACCGATCACCAGCACGCCGTAGGCGATCAGGGCGATGCCCGAGCCCACGGCCCCGGTGGCCAGGAAGTACAGCGCCACCGGCAGCCAGACCAGGCCCGCACCCACCGCGGGCAGCAGGGACAGAAAGGCCATCATCACCGCCCACAGCACGGGCGCGTGCACGTCCAGGAACCAGAAGGCCAGGCCGCCCAGCGCGCCCTGCACCGCGGCCACGGCGATATTGCCCTTGACGGTGGCGCGGATCACGGTGGCGAACTTCTCGCCCAGCGCACCCTTGTGTCGGTCGTCCAGGGGCAGGGCGCGGCGCAGCAGGGTCAGCAGGGCCTCTCCGTCGCGCAGCAGGAAGAAGAGCAGGTAGAGGCTGATGACGAAGCTGACCAGGAAGTCGAAGGTGTCCTGGCCAAAGCCCAGGGCCTTGCTCGCCAGCATCTGGCTGCCCTGGTTCAGCGCCGCCACCAGCTTCTGCTGCAGCAGGCTCAGATTGCTCAGGCCGGCGCGGTCCAGCAGCTGGGTCAGCCACAGGGGCAGGGCGTCATAGAGCTGCTGCACATAGGTGCTGAAGCTGAACTCGCCCGACTTGCTGCGCGCATAGAGCGCCGCCGCCTCCTGGGCCAGGGACAGGCCCACCAGGATCAGGGGCAGGATCACCAGGACCAGGATGATGAGCACCGTGCTCAGTGCCGCCAGGTTCTGACGCTGCGGGCCCAGGCGCTGCAGCAGCCGGCGGTTCAGCGGCGCGAAGACCAGGGCCATGGCCGTGCCCCAGAGCAGGGCGCCGTAGAGCGGCAGCAGGATCCAGCCGAAGGCCAGGCTCACCGCCACCAGCAGCAGCACAAAGCTCTTGTCGCGCAGGGCGGGGTGGCTGTCGCTGGCCTCGCGGTGGGCGCTCGCCGGGGGCGGCGTGGCCGGGTGCGAAGCAGGTCGCGGCGACCGGCCGCCGCGCAGGGAGGGAGTGGAGGGGCGCTGTGACATGGTGCCGCATGGTAGCGGCAAGCCGTGCTCCCCCTCGTCTCTTCAGCCCTGGCGCGGCAGGGCGCGGCGCTGGCGGCGCGACCAGGCCAGGGCGCCCAGGGCGGCCAGGCCCAGGCCCAGGCTGGCGGGCTCGGACACGGGCGTGTTGCCGCTCTCGATGCGGTAGCTGCCGCTCAAATACTTCACGTCATCGAAGAGGCTGAAGCGTCGACCGCCATCGCGAGGGTCGTTCTCGCTCAGCTCGAACTTGGGGTAGCCGTTGGCCTCGCCACGCAGGCCCACCAGCACGCCGAAGTTGTAGACGGCGCTGAAGCCATCCGCTGCGCCGCCGGAGAAGGTCTGGCCAATCAGGGAGAAGCTGAAGGCATCCAGCGCCAGCAGCTGTTCGTCCAGGCTGGCGTCGACGCGGGAGCTGTCGAGCTCGAAGCTGCCGCTCAGGGGCTTGTTCAGGTACTGCTTGTGGTCCACCGAGCTGATGGGTGAGAAGGTGCGGTCAATGCTGCCGCTGAGGGTGTAGAGCGAGGCCTGGGCCTGCAGGGCTGCGAGCAGCAGCACGGTGCCGGCGCCCAGACGGCGCAGGCTCTGGGGGATGGAGCGGGTCATGGTGATGGGTTCTCCCAAGTTGGCAGGGCGGCGCCGCGAGGCGTCCGTTGGCCGCCCCTTGCGGCCATGCCGCAAGCCTAGGGAGCGAGCGTTGATTCAGCGTTGAACGCGGAGCCGGCCGACAGGGCCGCAGCCTCGCGGCCATCGGCCAGGGTGGCCAGGCCGCTGAGGCGACGCAGCCGCAGGCCCAGGCTGCGGCGCAGTGTCGCGCTGCCGGCGCGCCAGGCCAGGCGGCTGCCGAGCGCACGCAGCAGCAGCAGCTCGGCGCGCATCTCGCGGGCCCGGCGCAGGGCGCGCGCCAGATCGCGTCGCACCTCGGCCGCGCCCTGGCCCAGGCCGGCCTGGGCCAGGGCGCGCAGGCGCCAGAGCTCGGGCTCCAGATAGTCTTCCTGGCGCTGCCGTGCCTTGGGCAGGGCTTCGTCCACGCAGGCCAGGGCTTCCGCATGCCGGCCCAGGGCCAGCTGGGCATCGGCCAGCAGGGACAGAAAGGTGGCCTCGGTGCTGGGCATGGCCACGGCGGCCATGGCGGCGGCCTGGCGGATGGGTGCCAGGCCTGCGGCATCGCCCTGCGCAGCCTGGGCCCAGCCGCCGACCAGGCCGGCCACCGCCTGCCACAGCACCATATCGTGGGCCAGGGCCAGGCGGCGCAGCTCCTCCGCGCGGCGCTGGGCCAGCACGGGCTGGCGCAGGCGCTGGTGCATCACGCCCACGGTGGCCAGGGCATAGGCCTCGGTATGGGCATGGCGAAGGGCGCGTGCCGCGCTCAGGGTCTGTTCGGCCTGCTGCAGCGCGTCCTCCACCCGGCCCTGCAGGGCCAGCACCCAGCAGCGCAGGCCAGCGGCCGTGACCCCGCCATGCTCCCCGAAGCGGCCCAGCAGAGCGCCGCCGTTGAGCCCCCGGGCCTCGTGCATCGCGCGCTCCAGCCAGCGGCCGGCCTCGCCCAGACGCCCCAGGAAGAGCAGGTTGTTGCCCATGGCGTAGGCGGCCTGCACCGCGGCGGCGGCATCGCCCTGGGCGCGGGCCTCCTCCACCAGGCCCTGGGCCTGGCGCAGGGCCAGCGCGCGCTCACCGGTGGGGGGGGCGGGCTCGGTGCCGCTGCGGCTGCCCAGCCACAGGCCCCACAGCGCCTGGAAGCGCGCGGCGGGCTGGGTTGCGGCACCCGCCAGAGCGCGCTCGAAGCCCTGGCGCGCGGCCTGGGAACCATAGCCCTCGGTGGCCATCAGGGCGAAGCCCAGGCCCAGCTCCAGGGGCAGGGCCAGCGCGGCCTGGCTGGCACCATCCGGCAGACCCAGGGCCTGCAGGCCCTGGCGGAAATGGTGGCAGGCCTCGACATGGGCCGAGAGGGCCGCCGCCCGGCGCCCGGCCAGCAGCCAGTAGTGCGCGGCCAGGGCCTCCTCGGCCGCCATCAGCTGGGCCGCCAGCAGCTCCGGCGATTCGGCGCCCAGGCTGGCGAAGGGGCCGCGCAGGCCCTCGGCCAGGCGGCGGTGCAGGGCACGGCGCGGGCTGGGCGCCAGGGACTGGTAGGCCGCATCGCGCAGCAGGGCGTGGCGGAAGCGCCAGCCCTGGCCCTCGATCTGCAGCAGGCCGGCGCCCAGCAACTCCTGCAGCAGGGCGCTCTGCGGCGCGCCCTCGTCCTCGCGGTGCAGCCAGTGCAGCAGATCGGCCTGGAAATGGGTGCCGATGACGGAGGCCGCCTGGGCCAGGCGCCGCGCCGCCGGCCCCACGCGCTCCAGGCGGGCGGCCAGCAGATCCCAGAGTCGGGCCGGCATGGGCTCTTGCGGCGCCTGCTGCAGGGCGCGGGCCAGCTCCTCGGCATAGAGCGGCACGCCTTCGGCTCGCTGCAGCACCGCCTCGGCCTGGGCCGGCTCGGCCAGGTCCAGATGGGCGATCAGGCGCTGCATCTGCGAAGGCGGCAGCGGTTCCAGCACCAGGGTGGGCAGCTCGGGCAGGGCGGCGGGCGCGGGGTCGCGCGAGCTCAGCAGCATCAGGCGCGGCGCCTGTTCCTGGCGGCGCAGCCGGGCCAGCAGGCCCAGGGACGAGGGATCGGCCCAGTGCAGGTCTTCCACCAGCAGCAGGTCCGGGCCGCCGCTGCGGCCCAGGCCCAGGGCGGCCAGCAGCAGGCTCTCGTCGGCATGGCGGTCGGGCTCGGCCCGCGCCTCGCTGGCGGGCGCTGCGGCGCCACCGCCCTGCAGCAGGCGCTCCAGGCGGGGCTGCTGCTCGCGCAGGGACGGGGACACGGCCGCCAGCAGGCGGCGCTGGGCGGCGGGGCCCTCCTCGGCATGCTGGACCTGCAGGGCCGCCAGGCGCTGCTGCAGGCAGTCGATGAAGGGGTGGTAGGGGCTGTGCTGGAACTCCGGCAGGCAGCTCAGCAGCAGGTGCCCGCTCATGCCGGCCTCGCCCTGCTCCAGCAGGGCCTGCAGCAGCCGGGTCTTGCCCAGGCCGGGTTCGGCCTGCACCAGCAGAGCCTGCGAGCGTCCCACGGGCTGGCGCCAGGCCTGCAGCAGCACGGCCAGCTCGCGCTGGCGGCCCACCAGGGGCGTGCTGCGCGGCTGGCTCATGGGCTCGTCGGGGCCCAGCAGGCGGGCGCCGCCGCCTTCCAGGGGTGTGAGGCGAAAGCCGGTCGGGGCCTGCTCGCCCAGGCCGGCGCCCAGGCGGATCTCGCCCGGCTCGGCCAGCAGGGCCAGGCGGCGGGCTTGGCGGCTCAGGGTGCCGGCGCCGTCGGGCGAGCCCTGGCGCGGATCGGCATAGACCCAGCCGGCCTCCAGGCCCAGGCGCGGGCAGAGTCGTCCCGGACGGCGGGGTGTGCCGCACAGGCGCTCCTGCAGGGCCAGGGCCGCCGCCAGGGCGCGGCGCGGCGCCTGTTCCAGGGCCCGCGGATGGCCGAAGAAGGCCAGCATCTCGCCGCCTTCGGCGCGCAGCACAAAGCCGCCATGGGCCTGCAGGATCTCGCGCAGCCGGGCCTGCAGGGCGGGCAGCTCCTGGCTCAGGGTTTCGGTGTCGGTGCCGGGGGCGGGTTCAAGCTCGCAGGCGAGGGCCACGATGCGGCGGCGTTCCGAGGGATGGACCGGCGTGGCGCTGGCGCTGCCACCTACGGGCGCGCGGCGCAGCTGCTCGACCAGGGCCAGGGTCTCCGCCTCGGGCTGCAGGCCCAGCGCCTGCTGCAGACGCTGGCGGAACTGCTCGAACTGGGCCAGGGCGGCGGGGCGCTCGCGCTCGGCCTGCAGGCGCAGGCAGGTGCGCAGCAGGGCCTCGTTCCAGGGGTCGAGCTGCAGGCCGCGGCGCGCGGCGCTCAGGGCCCGACCGGCGCGGCCCGCCAGCTCCCAGCCCTGGCTCAGGCGCCGCGCGAGGCGGCCCGCGGTCTGGGCCAGGGCCTCGCGCTGGGGGGCGAGCCAGTCCTGCAGGCTCTGCAGGCCGTCCAGCTCCAGGCCGTCCAGCAGGGGGCCGCGGTAGAGATCGAGCCTGGCTTCAAGGTCCTGCAGCAGCAGGGGGGCAGGCGCTTGCTCGGCCCGGAGCAGGGGCAGTTCGGCGCCGAACTCGCGGCTGTCCAGCCGCCAGTCCAGCCCGGGGTTGAGGGCCAGCTGCTTCTTGTCGCTGAGCAGGGCCTCACCACCCAGTTCGGGATGTTGCAGCAGGCGGCGCAGATCGAAGAGCGCGCGGCGCAGATTGGCCCGGGCCTGCTCCCCCTCGGACTGGGGCCAGAGCAGCTCGGCCAGGCGCTCGCGCGGCAGCGGTCGGGCCTCCAGGGCCAGCACGGCCAGCAGCAGCCGGGTCTTGTCGTAAGGGAAATCGACGCGCTGCTGCGACTCGCCGAGCAGCAGCTCGCAGCCCCCCAGCAGGCGCAGCCTGGGCGGCAGAAGAGGGCGGGCGGGGAAGGGGGCGACGGAGGCGCGCGCGGATTCCATGGCGAAGCGGGCAGTATCCCCGTGCCCCGGGCTCGCGCGCCGTTTCCGGGCCCCCAATCCCGGGGGGCCGGGGCTTCAGTGAATCTTCATCTGCCAGGCCCAGGGGTCTGGACGGGGGCGGGTGGGCTCAGGCCCGGGCGGCCAGGGCTTCCAGCAGCTTGTCGTGGATGCCGCCGAAGCCGCCATTGCTCATGCACAGCAGATGGTCGCCGGGGCGCACCACCTTGAGCACGGCGGCGACCATGGCGTCCACCCCCTCGCAGACCTGGATCTGCGCCCCCATGGGGGCCAGGGCCTCCTTGGCGTCCCAGGCCAGGCCGGCCTGGTTGCAGAAGGCGAGGTCGGCCTCTTCCAGGGACCAGGGCAGCTGGGCCTTCATGGTGCCCAGCTTCATGGTGTTGGAGCGGGGCTCGAAGAGGGCCAGGATGCGCTCGGCCGGGGCGATCTTGCGGCGCAGACCGTTCACCGTGGTGTGGATGGCCGTGGGGTGGTGGGCAAAGTCGTCATAGACCTTGATGCCACCCACCTCGCCGCGCAGCTCCAGGCGGCGGCGCACATTGCGGAACTCGGCCAGGGCGGCGGCGCTCTGCTCGGGCGTCACGCCCAAATGCTCGGCCGCGGCCATGGCGGCCAGGGCATTGAGCTGGTTGTGCTCGCCCAGCAGGCTCCACTCCACGCGAGCCACCTTCATGGCGCCGCGCAGCACGTCAAAGGCCTGGGGCTCGCCGCGGGCGCGCAGGGCGCCGGGCTCCTCCTTGCGTACGCCAAAGCGCTGCACCTCGCTCCAGCAGCCGCGCTCCAGCACGCGCTGCAGCGATTCCTCGCGGGCATTCACCACCAGGCGGCCCGAGGGCGGCACGGTGCGCACCAGGTGGTGGAACTGGGTCTCGATGGCGGCCAGGTCCGGGAAGATGTCGGCGTGGTCGTGCTCGAGATTGTTCAGGATGGCGGTGCGCGGCCGGTAGTGCACGAACTTGCTGCGCTTGTCGAAGAAGGCGGTGTCGTACTCGTCCGCCTCGATCACGAAAGCCTGGCCCTCGCCCAGGCGCGCCGAGACGCCGAAGTTCTGCGGCACGCCGCCCACCAGAAAGCCGGGCTTGAGGCCGGCGTGCTCCAGGATCCAGGCCAGCATGGAGGTGGTGCTGGTCTTGCCGTGGGTGCCGGCCACGGCGAGCACATGGCGGCCCTGCAGCACCTGCTCGGCCAGGAATTGCGGGCCGCTGGTGTAGGGCGCGCCCGCGTCCAGGATGGCTTCCATCAGGGGGAAGCGCCCCTCGCTGGAGCGCGTGACCACATTGCCGATCACGAAGAGATCGGGCTTGAGGTCCATCTGCTCGGCACCGAAGCCCTGGATCAGCTCGATGCCCAGCTGCTCCAGCTGGGTGGACATGGGCGGGTAGACATTGGCGTCGCAGCCGGTGACCTTGTGGCCGGCCTCGCGGGCCAGGGCCGCCAGGCCGCCCATGAAGGTGCCGCAGATGCCGAGGATGTGGATGTGCATGGTCAGAACCAATCGGAAATATGAGCCTGGGCCGCGTCGAGCGAGTCCAGCAGCAGGCACTGCGGCGCGATCGCGGGATCGGGCGCCTTGAGGTCGGGCACCAGCACCACGCCGGCCCCGGCCGTGAGCGCGCCCTGCGCGCCATAGCTGGAATCCTCGAACACCAGGGCCTTAGCAGGATGGATGCCAAGGCTGGCCGCGGCCAGCTCGAAGAGATCGGGGTGGGGCTTGCCGCGGGCCACCTGATCGCCGCCGTGGATGGGGCCGAAGAACTCGATCAGGCCCGCCAGGCTCAGGCGCTCCAGCACCTTGGCGTGGCGGGTGGAGGAGGCGATGGCCAGGGGCACGCCGCGCGCGCGCAGGGCCTGCAGCAGGGCCAGGGCGCCGGGCTTGAGCGGGAAGCCGGCGGTGCCGGGGCCGAAACGCTGCGTCAGCTCCACATCCACCTGGGCGTACAGGGCCAGGGCGGCCGCCTCGGAGCCCAGGCGCTCGCTCAGCAGGGCCTGGCTGTCGGGGCGGTTGCGGCCCACGGTGAGCAGATAGTCCTCGCGGCGCAGCTGCGGGGCCAGGCGCAGCCAGGCTTCCAGGATGGGCCGCTCGGAGTCGAGCAGCAGGCCATCCATATCGAAGATCACCGCCTCGAAGCGGCGCGCGGCCAGCGGGCTCACTTCAGCGCGCTGCGGGCGGCGGCCAGGGTGGCGGCGATGTCGGCCTCGCTGTGGGCGGCGCTGACGAAGCCGGCCTCGTAGAGCGCCGGGGCCAGGTAGACGCCGGCGTCCAGCATGGCGTGGAAGAAGCGGTTGAAGCGCTCCTTGTCGGTGCTCATCACGGTCTGGTAGTTCTGCGGCAGCTCGGGCAGCAGGAAGAAGCCGAACATGCCGCCCTGGCAGTCGGCGCTGAAGGGCACGCCGTTGTTGCGGGCCACACCCACCAGGCCGTCCACCAGGCGCTGGGTCTTGGCCGAGAGCGCCTCGAAGAAGCCGGGCTTCTGGATCTCGCGCAGGGTGGCCAGGCCGCAGGCCGTGGCCACCGGATTGCCGGACAGGGTGCCGGCCTGGTAGACCCCGCCCAGCGGGGCCAGGTGCTTCATGATCTCGTGGCTGGCGCCGAAGGCGGCCAGGGGCATGCCGCCGCCGATCACCTTGCCGAAGACGCTGATGTCGGGCTTGAAGCCGGGGATGAGCTGGGCGTAGTGGCCCTGGGCGCTGGCCAGGCCCACGCGGAAGCCGGTCATCACCTCATCGAAGACCAGCAGCGCGCCGTGCTGGCTGCACAGCTCGCGCATGCGGGTCATGAAGGGGACGCTGGCGCGCACGAAGTTCATATTGCCGGCGATGGGCTCCACGATCACGCAAGCCAGCTCGGCGCCGTGCAGCGCGAAGGCCTCTTCCAGCTGGGCCACGTTGTTGTACTCCAGCACCAGGGTGTCCTGGGCGGCCCCGGGCGTGACGCCGGCGCTGGTGGGGTGGCCGAAGGTGGCAAGACCTGACCCCGCCTTGACCAGCAGGGCGTCGGTGTGGCCGTGGTAGCAGCCCTCGAACTTGATGAACTTGGGCCGGCCGGTGGCGCCGCGGGCCAGGCGGATGGCGCTCATGGTGGCCTCGGTGCCCGAGCTCACCAGGCGCACCTGCTCCATGCTGGGCACGAGCTTGAGGATCTCCTCGGCCAGCTCGATCTCGCGCTCGGTGGGGGCGCCGAAGGAGAAGCCCTCGCGGGCCGCGGCCGTCACGGCCTCCAGCACGGCCGGGTGGCCGTGGCCCAGGATCATGGGGCCCCAGGAGCCGATGTAGTCGATATAGCGCTTGCCCTCGGCGTCGATGATGTAGGCGCCTTCGCCGCGCTTGATGAAGCGGGGCGTGCCACCCACGGCGCGGAACGCGCGCACCGGCGAGTTCACGCCGCCGGGAATGACGCGCTGGGCGCGTTCGAACAGGTCTTGGTTGGTGCTCATGTCGATCGGCTCTGAAAGCGGCACCGGCCCTCTGGAGGGGCCGGCGCGCGGGTCTTGATGAAGGGCTGCGGGGGCCGGCGGCGCTCAGTGCATGCGCCGCGGTGGGCGGGCGACGGGTTCGGTGTTGGCGAAGTCGGACTCGGGGGCTTCTGGTGCAGCGGCCTCGCCCGCCTCGTCTTCCTCCTCGCCCTCGGCCGGGGGCAGGGCCCAGAAGAAGCGGTCGGGGATCACATTGCCCATGCCGGGGCGAAAGCCCGCGTCCAGGGCCTGGTCCAGGAAGGACAGGGCCTCGCCCACGGCGCTGTGCACCTCGGCACCCACCGAGAGCAGGGCGGCCAGGGAGGCCGAGAGCGTGTCCCCGGCGCCGACGAAGCTGACCTCGAAGCGCTCGAACTTTTCGCCCGTGATGGGCCCTTGCGGACTGGCCAGCACGTTGTCCACGAACTGGTTGGGCAGGTTGATGCCGGTCACCAGCACATGGGCCGCACCATGCTGGGCGGCGGCCACGGCCAGCTCGCGCGGCGAGGCGGGGCGGTCGGCATCCCAGTCGGGCAGCAGGAAATCGGTCAGGGTCTTGTGGTTGCCCACCAGCACCAGGGTCTGGGGCAGGACCAGCTCGCGGAAGGCATCCAGATAGCTCTGCTGCTGCTCCTCGTCCAGCCAGGTGATGGCCGGCAGGTAGCTGACCAGGGGCACATCAGGGTAATCGCTGAGGATCTCGGCCACGGCGCTCACGCCCTCGGCCGAACCCAGAAAGCCCACCTTCCAGGCATTGATGGTGATGTCTTCCAGGATGGAGCGGGCCTGCTCGACCACGGTGTCGCTGTCGATGGCGTGCTGGTCGAAGACCTCGGCCGTGTCGCGCAGCAGGATGCTGGTGACCACGGGCAGGGCATGGGCGCCCATGGCGGCGATGGTGGCCACGTCGCCGGCCAGACCGGAGGCGCCGCTGGGTTCGCTGGCATTGAAGCTCATCACGCAGGCCGGAGCGGGGGCTTCCTGCTCGTCCTGCGGTGCGTCGGGGTGGAAGTCGGCTGTGCTCATGGTCAGGAGGGTGTGAAAGATCCTGTTACCCAGGACCCAAACAATGCGTGACTAAGCACCGCTAATGCCTGGAATTGGCTGTTGCATCCGTGCCTACTCATCCCCTGGGTGGGGGAGCCGGGCTGGCTACAATCTTCGCTCATTGTAGTGAGCAAGCAAGCGACCCCACCGTGACCGAAGCAAGTACCTGGATGTGCCTGATCTGTGGCTGGATCTACGACGAAGCCGCGGGTGATCCGGAGCATGGCATTGCGCCCGGTACCCGGTGGGAGGATGTGGACATGAACTGGACCTGTCCCGAATGCGGCGCACGCAAGGAAGACTTTGAAATGGTGCGCATCTAAGGCCTGAGCGCCTTATCCCTCCGAGGAGATTCTTTTGAATCTGCAGGCTTCCGCTGCTTCCCCGACCGGCCTGGCGACCACGTCCAAGGTGCTGGTCATTGACGACAGCAACACGATACGCCGCAGCGCCGAGATCTTCCTGAAGCAGGCGGGTCATGAGGTGGTGCTGGCCGAAGACGGTTTCGATGCCCTGGCCAAGCTCAGCGACTACCGGCCCGACCTGGTGTTCTGCGACATCCTGATGCCGCGCCTTGATGGCTATCAAACCTGCGCCATCATCAAGCGCAACCCGCAGTTTGCCGCCGTGCCGGTGATCATGCTCTCGTCCAAGGACGGTTTGTTCGACAAGGCCCGCGGCCGCATGGTCGGCTCGCAGGACTATCTGACCAAGCCCTTCACCAAGGACCAGCTCCTGCAGGCGGTGCAACAGCACTGCCGCGGCGCCTGAGCCCCCCGATATTCCAGGGATGCCCTTCAAGAGGCACAGCGAGGAACCCGAGATGCCCATCCAGAAAATTCTCTTGGTCGACGATTCCAAGACCGAGCTGCACCACCTCAGCGAGATGCTGCTCAAGCGCGGCTACCAGGTGCGCACCGCCGAGAACGGCGAGGAAGCGCTCAAGCGCCTGGACGAGGAAAAGCCCGACCTGATCCTGATGGACGTGGTGATGCCCGGCCAGAACGGCTTCCAGCTGACGCGCCACATCACGCGCGACGAGCGTTTTGCCGATGTGCCGGTCATCATGTGCACCAGCAAGAACCAGGAAACCGACAAGGTCTGGGGCATGCGCCAGGGGGCGCGTGACTATGTGGTGAAACCAGTCAAGGCCGAGGAGTTGCTGGCCAAGATCAAGGCCCTGGGCTGAGCTCCATGAGCAACAAGCAAGCCCTGCGCGAACTTCAGCAACGCCTCGCGCAGCGCATGCAGGCTGCGCGCGAGCAGGCGCAGACGGCGAGCTGGCTGGCGGTGGAGGCGGGCGCTGCGGCCCTGCTGTTCCCGCTGCGCCAGTCCAGCGAAATCTTCACCCCGGTGCCCCTGCGCCCCGTGCCCTATGCCCAGCCCTGGTTGCTGGGCGTGGCCAATCTGCGCGGCGGTCTGCACACGGTGGTGGATCTGGCGGCCTTTCTGGGTCTGCGCGAGCCGGGAACGGCGCGCAGCGAAGGGGCCCGCTTGGTGACCCTGAATCCCGATCTGAACGTGAACTGCGCCTTGCTGGTCGACCGGCTGTTGGGATTGCGCGCAGACGATCAGCTGCAGCCGCTGGAGCATTCGGCGGCCGAGGTCGGCCGCCCGCGCTTTGCCGGCGGTCAGTGGCGGGATGCCCAGGGACGGCGCTGGCAGGCGCTGGACCTGGAGGCGTTGGCAAGACACGAGCAGTTCCTGCGGATAGTGGCCTGATGCGGCTGCGGCCCCGTGTCCGCCTTGGCGGCGGCGCGGACGGGCAAGATGACAAGAGGGTGAGATGAGCTTCCTGGACAAGATCAAGAACCTGGGCAAGAGCGATGCGACCACGGGCGAGGGCAAGACCCTGCCCTCGGCGGCCATGCCGCTGAGCGCCCCCGGCGCCCTGAGCGATCTGCCCCCGCAGGGCGCCTCCATCATTTCCGAGGCGGTGCCCACCGAGATCGCCGCCCAGGAGTTTCCGGAAACTGGCAGCGCCTTCGGCGCCGGCACCGTGGCGGCCGATCCGACCGCGCGCCCCGAGGCCGACCAGGCCGCCGCGCGCCAGCGCCGCCAGCGCCTGCTGACTGCCCTGGTGGCGGCCGGCCTGGTGGGCACGGCGGCCACGGTGAGCATCGCCCTGGTCAGCGCCAACCGCTCGGCCGCCCAGGTGCGCGCCACCGGTCAGGCCCTGATGCAGTCGCAGCGTCTGGCCAAGTCGGTGTCGGCCGCCCTGGTGGGCAATGCCGGCGCCTTCGCCGAGCTGCGCGAATCGGTGCAGGTGCTGACGGCCCTGCCGCCGGACCTGCGCGAGGGCGCCCGCGGCGTGAGCGCGGTGCAGAACGAGCTGGACCAGGTCGAGCCCCTGATCGCCAAGGCCGACAAGAACGGCAAGACCGTGCTGGCCCAGGAAAAGGTGCTGACCCAGGTGGGTCAGGCCCTGCGTGCCATCAACCGCCAGAGCTCGGACCTGCTGGAAAGCGCCGAGGCCGTGTCCTCCCTGGCCCTGCAGCAGGGCAATACGGTGGCCGAGATCTCCGCCGTGGGTCAGCTGGTGATGCTGACCCAGCGTATCGGCAAGAGCGCCAACGAATTCCTGACCCAGGAGGGCGTGAGCCCCGAGGCCGTGTTCCTGCTGGGCAAGGACTTGAACACCTTCAAGGAAATCGCCGAGGGCCTGCTCAAGGGCAACCCCGAGCTGCGCCTGCCCGGCGCGCGCGATGCCCAGCTGCGCGAGCGCATCACCGTGCTGCTCAAGCAGTACGAGGACACCCGCGTGCAGGCCTCGGCCATTCTGTCCAATCTGCAGGGTCTGGTCTCGGCGCGTGAGGCCCAGACCTCCATCCTGGCCGACTCCGAACCCATGCGCCGCCATCTGGAGCAGATCGCGGCCGATCTGGAAAGCTCGGGCGGCGCCAGCTGGTGGCTGATCGCGCTGATGGTGGCCTCCCTGGCCGCCCTGGTGACCGGTGCCCTGGGCTTTCTGCGCCTGTATGTGTCCTACCAGGCCCAGCGGGCCCAGCTGGCCGAGGCGCAAAAGCGCGAGGCCGAGGCCCAGGAGCAGGAGGCCAAGCGCGTCAACGACGCCAACCAGGCCGCGATTCTGCGTCTGATGAACGAGCTGCAGTCGGTGGCCGAGGGCGACCTGACGCAGCAGGCCACCGTGACCGAGGACATCACCGGCGCCATTGCCGACTCGGTGAACTACACCGTGGAAGAGCTGCGCAATCTGGTGGGTCAGGTGCAGGGCACGGCCGCGCGCGTGAACGAAACCACGGCCCAGGTGGACCAGACCTCCACCGAGCTGCTGGCCGCCTCCACCGAACAGCTGCACGAGATCCGCGCCACCGGCGAGGCGGTGCTGCAGATGGCCGGCCGCATCAATGAGGTGTCCGCCCAGGCCCAGCAGACCGCCGAAGTGGCGCGCGTCTCGCGCGAGGCCGCCGAGACCGGTCGCCAGGCCGTGCTGAACAATATCGGCGGCATGAACGCCATCCGCGAGTCCATCCAGGAGACCTCCAAGCGCATCAAGCGCCTGGGCGAAAGCTCGCAGGAGATCGGCGAGATCACCGAGCTGATCTCGGACATTACCGAGCAGACCAATGTGCTGGCCCTGAACGCGGCCATCCAGGCCGCTTCGGCCGGTGAGGCCGGCCGCGGCTTCTCGGTGGTGGCGGAAGAGGTGCAGCGCCTGGCCGAACGCTCGGGCGATGCCACGCGCCGGATTGCCGCCCTGGTCAAGACCATTCAGACCGACACCCAGGATGCGGTGGCCGCCATGGAACGCTCCACCGTCGGTGTGGTCCAGGGTACCAAGCTCTCGGACGCGGCCGGCTCGGCCCTGGAGGAGATCGACAAGGTCTCGCGCCGCCTGGACCAGCTGATCGCCCAGATTTCCTCTCAAGCCCTCTCGGAAGCCCAGGCCGCCAACGAGGTGGCCGCCAATATCCAGCACATCTTTGCGGTGACCGAGCAGACCTCGGACGGTACGCGCTCCACCGCGCAGATGGTTCACGAGCTGTCGCGTTCGGCCGAAGCCCTGCGCGCCTCGGTGGCCCGATTCAAGGTCTCCTGAGCGGGACACAGCATCCATGGCAGCGAGCATCGATTCGAGGATGGACCTTCCGCGCGATTCGGAATTTCCCGCCGACCTGAGCCCCCTGGCCTGGGTCCAGGAAGAACTGCGCCGCTCGCTGGAGTCGGTACACAAAACCCTGCGCCGTTTCCTGCGTGACGGCGACAACCGCGCCTCCACGCTGAGCGTGCTGGGCGGTGATCTGCAGCCCGGCGCCGTGAGCCAGCCCCTGGCGGCTGCGGCGGCCCAGCTGCATCAGGTTTCGGGTGTGATGGCCCTGGTGGGCCTGCCCGCCGGTGCCACCCTGCTGCGCGCGGCCGAGACCGCAGTGCAGCGCCTGGCGCAGTCGCCGCAGAGCATCGAGCCCGCCGCGGTCGAGCTGATCGAGCGCGCCGACTTCGCCCTGCTGTCCTATGTGGCCCGCCTGCTGGCCGGCAACAAGGCCTCGGGCCTGGCCCTGTTCCCCGCCTACCGCGAGCTGCAGACCTGGAACGGTGCCGAGCGCATCCATCCGGCCGACCTCTGGGGCCAGGACTTCGCCTGGCGCGAGCTGCCGCGCGATGCCGCAGCCCGTGCGCTCGCGCCGGAAGCCGTGCGCAGCGCCTTCGAGGCGGCCCTGCTCAAGCAGATGCGCAGCCCGGGCGCCGAGCATGCGGCCCAGCTGAGCGAGCTGTGCGCCGGCCTGGCTGCCGGACTGACGGATGTGCAGGCGCGCTGCCTCTGGCAGCTGGCGGCTGCCCAGTTCCAGGCCCAGGCCCAGGGCCTGCTGCGCCCCGACACCTATGCCAAGCGCCTGGGCTCGCGCCTGCTGTCGCAGCTGCGCGCCGGCGGCGCGCCCTCGCAGCGCCTGGCCCAGGACCTGCTGTTCTTCTGCGCCCAGGCGCGGGCCCCCGCCGCCGGCCAGGCGCCGCGCCTGGACGCGGTGCGCCAGAGCTATGGTCTGGGCGAGGAGGGCGCGGGCGACTACGAAGACGATTCCCTGGGGCGCATCGACCCCGCCTGGGTCAGCCAGGCCAAGCGCCGCGTCGGCGTGGCCAAGGACAGCTGGTCCTCGGCCGCCGAGGGCGAGCACCACCGCCTGGGGGGCCTGGACGAGCAGTTCGCCGCCCTGGCCGAATCCCTGGGCCGGCTCTTCCCCAGCGGCGAGGTGCTGGGCCAGACCCTGCAGCGCGCCGTGGTGGCCACCCTGCGCTCGGGCCAGGTGCCCAAGCCCGACCTGGCCATGGAAGTGGCCACCTGCCTGCTCTATGTGGAGGCCGCGCTGGACGATGCGGCCTTTGATCAGCCCGAACAGGCCGAGCGCGTGCGCCATCTGGCGCGCCGGGTCGAGGGCGCGGCCCATGGCGAGCCGCCGGCCCCGCTGGACGCCTGGATGGAGGACCTCTACCGCCGCGTCTCCGACCGCCAGACCCTGGGCAGCGTGGTGCATGAGCTGCGCGCCAGCCTCTCCGAGGTGGAGCGCCTGTCCGACCAGTATTTCCGCGACCCCGCCCAGCGCGAGGTGCTGATTCCCGTGCCCGGTCAGCTGCAGGCCATGCGTGGCGTGCTCAGCGTGCTGGGCCTTTCGCAAGCCGCCCAGGCCGCGCTGCGCATGCGCGACGAGGTGGATGAGCTGGCCAATACCGAGGTCGATCCCAGCCTGCCCGGCCCGCGCGAGCGCTTCGAGCGCCTGGCCACCAATCTGGGCGCCCTGGGCTTCCTGATCGACATGCTGAGCGTGCAGCCGGCCCTGGCCAAGCGCATGTTCCGCTTCGACGAGGCCAGCGGCCTGCTGACCCCGCTGATGGGCCGTCGCAGCGATGCGGTGAACCTGCCCCAGCTGGAGGCCAAGGCCGAGCCCAGCCTGATGAGCCAGGCCCAGGCCGCAGTGCAGGATGTGCAGGCCCGCCCGGCCGAGGAACTGGCGCGCGAGATGGAGCGCCTGTCCCTGCAGGCGCGTGCCGAGGACGATACCGGCCTGGCCCAGGCCGCCCAGCAGGCCCAGCGCCTGCTGGAAGACCCCGCCCAGGCGCCGGACCAGGCCCTGCAGTCGCTCAACGAGCTGCTGGAAGCCCGCGCCCCCGCGCCCGCGCCGGTGGCTGCGCCCGCCCCGGTCCAGGACGAGACCCTGGACGAGGACATGCTGGCCATCTTCCTGGAAGAGGCCGAAGAAGTCATTGGCAATGCCCGCGCCGCCCTGGCCGTGCTGGAGCAGCAGCCCCAGGATGTGGAGCAGCTCACCACGGTGCGCCGCGCCTTCCACACCCTCAAGGGCAGCTCGCGCATGGTGGGCCTGAGCGCCTTCGGCGAGGGCGCCTGGGCCTGCGAGCAGCTCTACAACGACCGCCTCGGCGCCCAGACCGGCGCCGACCCGGCCCTGCTGGCCTTCAGCACCGAGGCCCTGGACTATCTGGCCGACTGGTGTGCCGCCATTGCCGAGCGCCGTGCCGGCCCGCACCAGCCCGAGGGCCTGCGCCGCAGCGCCGACGCGCTGCGGCTGGAAGGTCGTGTCCTGCCGCTGGACTGGCCGCTCAGCGAGCCGCTGGCGCCCCTGTCCGAGCTCGAGATGGGTCTGGCGCCCGAGTCAGAGTCCGAGGCCCCGCTCACGCCCGAGGTCCTGCAGGAGCCGGGCTTCAGCGGCCCGGTGGTGGAGGCTCCGCCCCAGGCCGAGGTGCCCGATCTGGGCCTGGAGCTGCCGCTGGACTTCCCGGTGGACCCGCTGCCCAGCGCCGAGCTGATCGAGGTGGTCGAGCTTGCCGAGCTGTCCGAGATTGCCGAGTCGCAGCCGACCGAGGCGCTCTCGCTGGAGGATGAGCTGCCGCTGACGGCCGAGCTGCCCGCCAGCCTGCCCGAGGTGCTGGAGCTGCCCGAGGTGCCGGAAAGCGAAGCTAGCGAGCTCGAGGCGCCCCTGGTGCTGGATCTGCAGCCCCCGCCCGCGGCTCCGGCCGCCTATGTGGAACTGCCCGAGTTCGAGCTGCGCCTGGACCTGGCCGAGGAGGCGCCGGTGCTGCCGTCCGAGGCCGCGGCGCTGCCCGAGCTGCAGGACGCGGTGGACCTGTCCGAGACCCTGCTGCTGCCCACCGAGGCCGAGCTGGTGTCCGAGCCTGCGCATGAGGATGTGCATGAGGACGTGCATGAGGCCGCGGCGGCACCTGCCCCCCTGCTGAGCCTGGTGCCGCCCGCGCCGCCCCCCGAGCCCGAGTTGGGCCCGGAGGAGGGCGAGCGCGAGGACGATGTGAAGGTCATCGGTCCGCTGCGCATCAGCATCACGCTGTTCAATATCTTCCTGAACGAGGCCGACGAGCTCTCGCGCCGCCTTTCCACGGCCCTGGCCGAATGGGCGCTGGAACTGGCCGTGCCGGTGCCGGCCCATGCCGAGGCCCATGCCCATGCCCTGGCCGGCAGCGCTGCCACCGTGGGCTTCGAGGACCTCTCGGCCCTGGCTCGCGAGCTGGAGCATGCCCTGGGTCGCGCCTCGCGTGCCCGCCGCTACAGCGAGCAGGACGCCCAGCTCTTCGTGGGCGCCGCCGAAGACCTGCGCCGTCTGCTGCATCAGTTTGCCGCCGGCTTCCTCAAGCCCGTGGACCCACAGCAGCTGCAGCAGCTGCAGGCCTACGAGCCGCTGGATCCGCGCGACGGCGAGGAGAGCACCGGCCTGTCCGAACCCATGGGCCTGCTGGACCTTCCGCTGGTGCACGAGGTTGAACCCGAGCCGGCGCCCGAGCCCGAGCTGCCAGCCCCGCTCTCGGCCTTTGCCGAGCGCGCGGTGCAGGCCGGTCACGAGGCCGTGGAGCCCGGCACGCCGGACCAGATCGATCCCACGCTCTTCCCCATCTTCGAGGAAGAGGCCGGTGATCTGCTGGCCCAGCTGCACGCCAGCCTGCGTGACTGGGTGGCTCATCCCCAGGACCGCAGCCGCGCCGCGGCCGCCATGCGGGCCCTGCACACCTTCAAGGGGGGCGCCCGGCTTTCCGGCGCCATGCGCCTGGGCGAGCAGGCCCACGAGCTGGAATCCGAGGTCGAGCGTCTGCTGAGCCGCGAGTCGCTGGAAGGCGCCGAGCTGCATGGGCTGCAGGACCGCAGCGACGCGCTGCAGCAGGGCTTCGAGACCCTGCAGGCGCGTCTGAAGGCCGAGGCCCAGGCCGAGGCGCAGCAGGCGGCGGAACTGGCGGAAGCGCCGGCGACCCCGGTGGTGGCCGAGCCGCTCCAAGCTCAGACCACCCAGGAGCTGGCGCCGGCTGAAGGGCCGCAGATCGACTGGAGCCGCTTTGCGGCCAGTGGCGCAGCCCAGCAGCCGGGCGAGGAGGGCGTGGCCGGACCGTCCGCGGCCACCCTGGTGCGGGTGCGTGGTGCCCTGCTGGAGCGCATGGCCACCCAGGCCGGCGAGGTCAGCATCCGGCGTGCGCGCCTGGAGTCCGAGCTCTCGCAGATGAAGACCGCGCTGCTGGACCTGGACGACAACCTGGACCGTCTGCGCAACCAGCTGCGCGAGCTGGAGCTGCAGGCCGAGGCCCAGCTGGGCCTGCAGGAGGAAGCCGCCAAGCAGGCCGGTCGCGATTTCGACCCGCTGGAGTTCGACCGCTACACCCGCTTCCAGGAGCTGACCCGCATGCTGGCGGAGTCGGTGGGCGACGTGGCCACGGTGCAGCGCTCCCTGCAGCGCAATGTGCAGCTGGGTGAAGACGAGCTGGCCGCGCAGTCGCGCCTGACGCGCGAGCTGCAGGACGATCTGCTGCGTACCCGCATGGTGGAGTTCGACGCCAGCCTGGCCGAGCGCCTGCATCGCGTGGTGCGCCAGGCGGCGCGCGAGGCCGGCAAGCAGGCCCAGCTGCAGATCGTGGGCGGCCATATCGAACTGGACCGCAGCATGCTGGAGCGCCTGAGCGGCCCCTTCGAGCATCTGCTGCGCAACAGCGTCAGCCATGGCATCGAAAGCCCGGCCGAGCGCCTGGCCGCCGGCAAGCCCGAGCAGGGCACCATCACCCTGCGCCTGGCCCAGGAAGGCAATGAGGTGCTGCTGTCCTTCAGCGACGACGGGGCGGGCCTGGACCTGGCGCGCATCCGTGAGCGCGGCGAGCTGCAGGGCCTGATCGCCCAGGGGGCCGCCGTCAGCGACGATGAGCTGCGCGAGCTGATCTTCGCCCCCGGCTTCTCCACCGCCAGCCAGGTGACCGAGCTCTCGGGCCGCGGCGTGGGCATGGACGTGGTGCGCTCCGAGATCAACACCCTGGGCGGCTATATCGACATCCGCTCCAGCGCCGGCCAGGGCGCGGCCTTCGAGCTGCATGTGCCCCTGACCACGGCGCTCACCCAGATCGTGCTGCTGCGCTACGGCGAGCACCAGGTGGCCGTGCCGGCCAGCCTGATGGAATCGGTGCTGCGCATGCCGCTGGAGCAGGTGGAGCGCGCCTATGCCGAGGGCCAGCTCCAGGTGGGCGATGCCCAGCTGCCTTTCTACTGGCTGGGCGGCCTGATGAGCGACAGCGGCCGCGGCGTGCTGGCCGGCCGCAGCCTGCCGGTGCTGCTGGTCAAGAGCGCCCACCAGCGCCTGGCCCTGCATGTGGACGAGGTGCTGGGCAACCAGGAAGTGGTGGTCAAGAACCTGGGGCCCCAGCTCAGCCGGGTGCCAGGTCTTGCCGGCATCAGCCTGCTGGCCTCGGGCGAGGTGGCCCTGATCTACAACCCGGTGGCCCTGGCGCACTGGTACGGAGCCGCCGCCCTGGCCCATGCCCAGCAGTCCCAGGTGACGGAGCTGGCCTCGCCGGCCGAGGCCCCCGAGGTGCTGGCGCCCCTGGTGATGGTGGTGGACGACTCCCTGACCGTGCGCCGCGTCACCCAGCGCCTGCTGGACCGCGAGGGCTATCGCGTGCTGCTGGCCAAGGACGGCATGGACGCGATGGAGAAGCTCTCCGGCGACGAGCTGCCCGCCGTGGTGCTCTCGGACATCGAGATGCCGCGCATGGACGGTTTCGATCTGGTGCGCAATATGCGCGCCGACAGCCGCCTGGCCGAGCTGCCGGTGATCATGATCACCTCGCGCATCGCGCAGAAGCATCGCGACTATGCGCTGGAGCTGGGCGTCGAGCACTACCTGGGCAAGCCCTATGACGAAGAGCTGCTGCTGGGCCTGATTGCCAGATACACTTCGTCACAACACGTCGCGGCCGGCCAGGCATAGCGGCTTGGTCCCCGCCCGGCAGGCATTGCAGCATCCGCCCCGGGCCCATACAAACATCGCCACGGCGCACCTGTTCAAGCAGGCGCGCCGCTGGCTGCGTTTTAGGGTGCTATGTCTGAAGTCGTCGAGCATCTCGCGGAACTGACCGGGTTCAGGGACCGCGATGTCATGGATGTGACCCTGGTCTCCGCGCTGCGGGACCTGCTGGAGCCGCTGTCGGTGGCGATCTACCGCATCGCGGGCGATACGGGCCAGGAGCGCTGGCTCACCCGCGCACGTCTCGAAGGCGGCCAGGCCGTGGCCAGCGCCGATTCCTTCTGGACCGAACCCGAGCGCCTGCCCACGCTGCAGACCCATCCCGAGCGCCTGGAATGCATGCGCGAGCGCCATGTGCTGCAGCGCCGCCAGGGCGAGCGCTGGCTCACCCTCTTCCCCCTGGCCACCGAGCGCGAGGTGGTGGGCGTGCTGGAGTTGGGCACCGAAAGCCAGCTCAAGAGCTCGGCCCAGCGCATGGTGGGCAGCATCCTTCGGATCTATCACAACTTCCAGGGCCTGCTGGACTACAGCGAGCGCGACACCCTGACCGGCCTGCTCAACCGCAAGACCTTTGACGAGAGCTTTCTCAAGGCCCTGGGCGAGCTGGGTCAGGCCAGCCGCCATGACTGCGCCCTGGCCGACGACGGCCGCCGCCAGCCCCTGCCCAGCCAGGGCACGCGGGCGCGCTACTGGCTGGGCGTGATCGACATCGACCACTTCAAGTCGGTCAACGACCGCTACGGCCACCTGATCGGCGACGAGGTGCTGCTCCTGCTCTCGCGCCTGATGCGCAACAGCTTCCGCTTCCACGACCTGCTCTACCGCTTCGGCGGCGAGGAATTCGTGGTGCTGATGCGCTGCGAGGACGAGGACGATGTGGCCCTGGCCTTCGAGCGCCTGCGCCAGAACTGCGAGCAGTACACCTTCCCCCAGGTGGGGCGCATCACGGTGAGCATCGGCTTCACCGAGGTGCGGGCCGAGGACGCACCGGCCGGGGCCTTCGAGCGGGCCGACCGCGCGGTCTACCACGCCAAGGCCCATGGCCGGAACCAGGTGCAGAGCCACGCCGCCCTGGTGGCCCAGGGCCAGATGCGCGAGAACACCCAGCTCAGCGCCGTCGAGCTCTTCTGAGCCGGCGGGGCAGGGCGGAGTAGTGCCCGCGGGATTTCCCTGGGGGCTTCAGGGAAATTTAATCAAGCGCTTGATTGATTTCGCTAGCATGCGCGGATGTCCGCTCCCGAGACCCCCACGCCCGGCGCCCGCGAGCGCATGCTGCGCGAGGCCACCCGCATCTTCGCCAGCAAGGGCTTTGACAAGGCCAGCACCCGCGAGATCTGCCAGGCGGCCGGCGTCAATATCGCCTCCATCCACTACTACTTCGGCGACAAGCAGGGCCTGTACCGCGAGGCCCTGATCCAGCCCATGCTGGAGGTGCTGGCCCATATGCCGGTGCCCGAGGCCGAACGCCCCCTGCCCGAGTGGCTGCGCGATTTCTACGGCGCCCTGCTCCTGCCCCTGCGCATGGCCGATTCCGACCTGGCGCATCTGATGCGCCTGATGGGCCGCGAGATGATGGAGCCCAGCGCCGTGTACGACGAGCTCTGCAGCACCCATATCGCGCCCCTGCACGAGAGCCTGGTCGAGATGCTGCGCCAGCGCTGTGGCGCGGCCCAGGCCGATATGGGCCTGCATCAGCTGGCCCATGCCCTGACCGCCATGGCCCATGACTACTGGATGTCCAGCGATTTCATGGAGTCGCTGAGCCCCGGCGTGGCCCGCGGCCCCGGCGCCTACGAGCGGGTGCTGGAGCGTCTGGTGGCCTATGGCCGGGCCCTCGTCGACTGCGAGATCGCGCTGCGCCAGCGCCCCGGGGCCCCGGCCTCCAAGAAGACCCGAAAGTCCACCGCATCGTGAAGCATTCAAGGCCTGTGTTGCGCGGGGCCCTGCCGGCCCTGCTCCTGTCTGCGCTGCTGGCGGGCTGTGCCCTCGGGCCGGCGCCGCGCCCCGAACTGCCCCAGCCCGCGGCCTGGCAAGCTCCCCTGCCGCATGGCGGCAGCAGCGAGCAGCTGGGCCAGTGGTGGGCCCGCTTTGACGATCCCTTGCTGGAGGCCCTGATCCGCCAGGCCGAAGCCGCCAACCCAGGCCTGCAGCAGGCCGTGGCGCGCATCGCCCAGGCCCGGGCCGCGGCCGGTGCGGCCGAGGGCGCGGGCCGGCCGCAGCTGGGGCTCAGCGGCTCGCTGAACCGCAGCCGTGCCGCCGTGCCCAGCAGCGAGGGCCCGCGCAGCCTGGGCAGCCTGGGCCTGGACGCGAGCTGGGAGCTGGATCTCTTTGCACGCCAGCGCCTGCAGAGCCAGGCCGCCACCGAGCGCGCCGCGGCCTCCACGCTGGCCTGGCACCAGGCCAAGATCAGCCTGGCGGCCGAGGTGGCGCAGAACTACCTGGGCCTGCGCAGCTGCGAGCGCCTGCTGGACATCGTGCAGCGCGACGCTGAATCGCTCACCCTGATCGCCGGCTATGCGCAGGACAAGGCCCGGGTGGGCCTGGAGTCGCCCGCCGCCGCGGCCCTGCTGCAGGCCTCGGCCGCCGAGGCCGCCGGCCGCGTGCTGGCCCAGCGCGCCGACTGCGATCTGCAGATCAAGGCCCTGGTGGCCCTGACGGTGCTGGACGAGCCGGCCCTGCGCGAGCGCCTGGCCGAGGGCCGCGCCCGCCTGCCGCAGAGCGCGCGCTTTGCCGTGCCGGCCCTGCCCGCGGCCCTGCTGGCCCAGCGCCCCGACCTGGCCGCCAGCGAGCGCGAGGTGCTGGCCGCCTGGGCCGAGCGCGGCGCGGCCGATGCCGAGCGCTACCCCCAGCTGCGCCTCACGGGTTCGCTCTCGCGCGGTGCCCTGCGCGCCGGCGGTCTGCGCGACAGCGGCGAGGGCTGGTCCTTCGGCCCCACGCTGAGCCTGCCGATCTTGGATGGCGGCACGCGCCGAGCCAATCTGGATGCCGCCCAGGCCCGCTACGAGGAGGCCCTGGCCTTGCACAAGGAGCGCCTGCTGGGCGCGGTGCGAGAGGTGGAGGAAGCCCTGGTGCGCCTGGACGCGGCCGAGGCCCGCGAGGGCCATGCCCAGGACAGCGCGCGCGGCTACGAGGCCTCGCTGCAGGCCACGCAGGCGCGCTGGCAGCGTGGCCTGGCCAGCGCGGCCGAGCTGGAGGAGGCGCGCCGCCTGGCCCTGAACGCCCAGGCCAGCCTGGTGCAGGTGCAGCGGGAGCGCCAGAGCGCCTGGGTCGCGCTCTACAAGGCCAGCGGTGGCGGCGGCTGGCAGCAGCCCTGAGCGCCCCGCCCCCAGCCCAGAACAAGGAAGCAGCAATGATGCAGATGAACAAGCACAGCAAATGGATGGTCACGGCCCTGGCCGCGGCCCTGGTGGGTGGCTGGGCCCTGGCGGCCGAATCCGGCAAGGGCGGCGGCGCCGAGGCTGCGGCCAAGGCCCGGCCGGCGCTGAGCGTGCAGCTGGTGGCGGTGGACCAGCAGGACTGGCCCCAGATCCTGCCGGCCAGCGGCACGGTGGCGGCCTGGCAGGAGGCGGTGGTGGGCGCCGAGATCTCGGGCTTGCGCCTCTCGCAGGTGCTGGTGAATGTGGGCGATGCGGTGCGCCGCGGCCAGCTGCTGGCCCAGCTCTCCAGCGACACGGTGCAGGCCGAGCTGGCTCAGAGCCGGGCCGCCGCCGCCGAGGCCCAGGCCACGCTGGAGGGCGCGCGCCTGGACGCCGAGCGTGCCCGCGCCCTGCAGGCCGGCGGCAGCGGCGCGCTCAGCGCCCAGCAGCTGCAGCAGTACCTCACCGCCGAGCAGACGGCCAAGGCGCGCGCGGAAGCGGCGCAGGCCCGCGTGCGCAGCGATGAGCTGCGCCTGGCCCAGACCCGCATCGTGGCGCCGGACGATGGTCTGATCTCGGCCCGCGCTGCCACCCTGGGCGCGGTGGTGCAGGGCCAGGAGCTGTTTCGCCTGATCCGCGGCAAGCGCCTGGAGTGGCGGGCCGAGGTGCCGGCCGCCGAGCTCGCGCGGCTCAAGCCCGGCCAGCCGGTGCAGATCGCCCTGCCGGGCGCCGGCACGGCCCCGCTGCGCGGCAGCGTGCGCATGCTGGCGCCCACCGTGGATGCCACCACGCGCAACGGCCTGGTCTATGTGGACCTGCCCGCCAGCGCCATGGAGGCGGGGCTGCGCGCCGGCAGCTTTGTGCGCGGCGAGATCCAGCTGGGCAGCGGCCGGGTGCTGAGCCTGCCGCAGAGCGCGGTGCTACCGCGCGACGGCTTCAGCTATGTGTTCAAGGTGGGCGCCGAGGGCAAGGTGCAGCAGACCAAGGTGGGCACGGGCCGGCGCGTGGGCGATCGTATCGAGCTGCTCTCGGGCCTCAAGGCCGGCGATCGCGTGGTGGCCAGCGGCGTGGGCTTCCTCTCCGATGGCGATCTGGTCAAGGTCGTGTCCACCACGAGCACGAGTATGACGACGGCCGCGGGGAAGTAAGCCATGCTCAATGTCTCGTCCTGGTCGATCCGCAATCCGACCCCGGCCATCCTGCTCTTCATCATGCTGACCCTGGCAGGTCTGCTGGGCTTTCGCTGGATGAAGATCCAGAACTTCCCCGACATCGACCTGCCCACCATCACGGTCACGGCCCTGCTGCCCGGCGCTTCGCCGGCCCAGCTGGAGTCGCAGGTGGCGCGCAAGCTGGAAAACCAGATCGCCACCCTGCAGGGGCTCAAGCACATCTACACCACCATCCAGGACGGCACGGTCACCGTGACCGTGGAGTTCCGCCTGGAGAAGCCCACCCAGGAGGCGGTGGACGATGTGCGCGCCGCGGTGGCGCGCGTGCGCTCCGACCTGCCGGGCGAGCTGCGCGATCCCATCGTCAACAAGCTGGAGCTCAGTGGCTCGCCCATCCTCACCTACACCGTGGCCTCGCTGCGTGAGGGTGGTATGGATGACGAGGCCCTGTCCTGGTTTGTGGACAACCAGGTGTCCAAGCGCATGCTGGCGGTGCGCGGCGTGGGCGCGGTCAGCCGCGTGGGCGGCGTCACGCGCGAGGTGCGCGTGGAGCTGGACCCGGCCAAGCTGCTGGCGCTCAACACCACGGCGGCCGAAGTCTCGCGCCAGCTGCGCCAGTTCCAGCAGGAGGCCTCGGGCGGCCGCGCCGATATCGGCGGGCTGGAGCAGTCGGTGCGCACCCTGGCAACCGTGCAGGATGCGCAGGAACTCGCCGCCATGGACATTGCCCTGGCCGACGGCCGGCATGTGCGCCTGGATCAGCTGGCCACGGTGAGCGACACCGTGGCCGAGCAGCGCAGCGCGGCCCTGCTCAATGGCAAGCCGGTGGTGGGTTTCGAGATCACCCGCACCCGCGGTGCCGGCGAGGTGGATGTGGCCGAGGGCGTGCGCGCCGCGGTGCAGGCCCTGCGGGCCGAGCATCCCGAGATCGAGATCACCGAGGCCTTCAACTTCGTGGACCCGGTGCAGGAGAACTTCGACGGCTCCATGTACCTGCTCTACGAGGGCGCCTTCCTGGCGGTGCTGGTGGTGTGGTTCTTCCTGCGCGACTGGCGCGCCACCCTGGTGGCGGCCACGGCCCTGCCGCTCTCGGCCATTCCCACCTTCATCGCGATGTACCTGCTGGGCTTCTCGGTCAACACCGTGACCCTGCTGTCCCTCTCCCTTGTGGTGGGCATCCTGGTGGACGATGCCATCGTCGAGATCGAGAACATCATGCGCCATCTGCGCATGGGCAAGACGCCCTTCCAGGCGGCCATGGAGGCGGCCGACGAGATCGGCCTGGCGGTGATCGCCACCACCTTCACCCTGATCGCGGTCTTCCTGCCCACGGCCTTCATGAGCGGGGTGCCGGGCAAGTTCTTCGTGCAGTTCGGCTGGACGGCGGCGATTGCCGTCTTCTTCTCCCTGGTGGTGGCGCGCATGCTCACGCCCATGATGGCGGCCTATCTGCTCAAGCCGCCGAGCGGCCCCGAGCATGAGCCGCGCTGGCTGCAGCGCTACACGGGCTGGGCGCGCTGGTGCCTGCAGCACCGCATCAAGACCCTGCTGGCCACCGGGGCCTTCACCGTGGGCTCCATCGTGCTCGCGGGCTTTCTGCCCACGGGCTTTCTGCCGCCGGACGATCTGAGCCAGACCCAGGTCAGCATCACCCTGCCGCCGGGCAGCACCTTCAAGCAGACCGCGGCCGCGGCCGAGGCGGCCGGCGAGATCGTCAAGGCCCACAAGCATGTGAGCCTGATCTACACCGCCATCGGCGGTGGCGCGGCCGGCTCGGACCCCTTCGCCCTGGGCGGCGCGCCCGAGGTGCGCAAGGCCACGCTCACGCTCAACCTCACACCGCGCAAGGAGCGCCCGGGCCTGAGCAAGCAGGCCATCGAGAGCGAGTTGCGCGAGGCGCTGGACGTCATTCCCGGCGCCCGCGTCAAGGTGGGCTTTGGCGGCTCGTCCGAGAAGTATGTGCTGGTCCTGGCCGGCGAGGACGGCCGGGTGCTGGCCGAGCATGCCCAGATCGTGGAGCGCGAGCTGCGCGGCATTCCGGGCATCGGCGCCGTCACCTCCACGGCCAGCCTGACCCGGCCCGAGCTGATCGTGCGGCCCGACTTCGCGCGGGCCGCCGAGCTGGGGGTGAGCGCGGCCGCGATTGCCGACACCCTGCGCGTGGCCACCGCTGGCGACTACGACCAGGACCTGCCCAAGCTCAACCTCGCCCAGCGCCAGGTGCCGGTGGTGGTCAAGCTGCCGGCCAGCGCGCGCGCCGACCTGGACTATCTCGCGCGCCTGCCGGTGCCGGGCAGCCGCGGGCCGGTGCCGCTGTCGAATGTGGCCACGCTGGAGATCGCCAGCGGCCCGGCGCAGATCGACCGCTACGACCGCCAGCGCAATATCAATTTCGAGGTGGAGCTGAACCAGCAGCCCCTGGGCGAGGTGGCCAAGCAGGCCCTGGCCCTGCCCAGCCTGCAAAACCTGCCGCCGGGCGTGATCCAGACCTCGGTGGGTGATGCCGAGGCCATGGAGGAGCTGTTTGCAAGCTTCGGCCTGGCCATGCTGACCGGCGTGCTGTGCATCTATATCGTGCTGGTGCTGCTGTTCAAGGACTTCGTGCAGCCGCTCACCATCCTGGTGGCCCTGGTGCTCTCGGTGCCGGGCGCCTTCTTCGCGCTCTTCGTCACGCACACGGCCCTGTCCATGCCTTCGATGATCGGCCTGATCATGCTGATGGGCATTGCCACCAAGAACTCCATCCTGCTGGTGGACTACGTGATCATCGCGCGCCGCGACCAGGGACTGAGCCGCCTGGAGGCGGTGCTGGACGCCTGCCACAAGCGCGCCCGTCCCATCGTGATGACCACCATCGCCATGGGTGCGGGCATGCTGCCCATCGCCATGGGCCTGGGCGTGGATCCGAGCTTCCGCGCGCCCATGGCCATCGTCGTGATCGGCGGCCTGATCACATCCACCTTCCTGAGCCTGCTGGTGGTGCCTATCGTCTTCACCTATGTGGACGATCTGGTGCAGCGCCTGCGGCCGGGCCGGCGGCGGGCGGCCGAGGCCGCCTCAGGGGCGCAGGCTGCTGAACACCGAGGCTGAGCGGGGCTTGAGGGCTCCATAGGCATCGGCCTCGGCCAGTGTCAGCAGGGCGTGCGCAGCCACGGCATCGCGCGGAAACAGGGCCAGGCCCAGCTCGATCTCCAGATTCAGCGTCCGGCCGGGCAGGGCGTAGGGCTGGGCCAGCAGGGTGTTGAGACGCCGGGCAAAGCGCGTTGCCTCGGCGGCCGATTCCACCCGGGTCAGCACCAGGGAGAACTGCTGCTCGGCATGACGGGCCAGCAGGTCGGCGGGGGTGATGCAGCCGGCCAGCCGGCGGGCCACCTCGCACAGCAGGGCTTCGGCCTGGTCGGTCGCGGCCGGCTGGGCGGCCAGGCCGCGCAGCACCAGCACATAGACCGCCAACTCCTGGTCGTCACGGGCTGCCATCTTGGTCGCCTGGTCCAGCCGCTCCAGCAGGGCGCGCTGGTTGCAGGCGCCGGTCAGACCGCCGCGCAGCAGATGGAGCTGGGCGCTGGCGGCCGAGCCGCCTCGCTCCTGCTCCAGCAGCCCGCCCAGATCGTCGAAGAGGGTCTCCAGGCCGCTGGCCTTGTCGTAGAAGCCATCGGCCCCGGCGTCCTGGCAGGCCTCGCGGTAGGCCTCCAGGAACTGGGCCGTCAGCACCATGATGCGGCCGGCGAAACCGGCGCGGCGCAGCCGGGCCAGCACCTGCAGGCCCGAGCCCGTGGCCAGGGAGAGATCCAGCAGCACGATATCGGGCTGCAGCCACTCGATCAGGGCCAGGGCCTGGTCCTGGCCGGTGGCCTCGCCCACCACGGTCACGCCCGGCAGGCTCTCCAGGCGCCGCACCAGCAGGCGTCGGATCGAGGCCGAGTCCTCGACGACAAAGACATTCATCAGCAGCTCCCCGTTTGATGGCTGCATCTTGCGCCGCGGGGGCACGCCGGGGCAGGGGCGGCGCGCCCCTGCGGGCGTGCGGCAAGCCCGGAAGGGCCTGTAGGCAATTGCCCTACAGGCGCTGGCTAAGCCGCGTCGGTCAGCCCATGCTGCAGGCAGTACTTGGTGAGCTCGGTGTTGTTGCGCCAGCCGGCCTTCTCGAGGATGCGGGCGCGATAAGTGCCCACGGTCTTGACCGAGAGGTGCATGGTGTCGGCGATCTCGGCCGGGGTGCGGCCGGCGGCGATCAGCAGCATCACCCGGTGCTCCTGGGTGGAGAGCTGCTCATGCGGCAGGCGCTGCGGTGCCTGGCCGCTGAGCAGGCCCAGCAGGTGGTCGGCCATGGCCGCGGTCACATAGCGGCCGCCGGCCAGCAGACGCTGCAGGGCCAGGACCAGCTCCTCACCGGCCCGGTCCTTGGGCAGATAGCCGGACACACCCATCTGCAGCAGGCGCGCGGCGAAGGCCGACTCGGCATTCAGGCTCAGCACCAGCACCGGCACCTCGCGCAGGGCGCGCAGCACGCGGCTGGCGCCCTCCACCCCGGTGGCGTCGGGCAGGGAGAGGTCCAGCACCACCACATCGGGGCGGGTCTGCTGGCCTAGGCTCAGGGCCTGGGCGATGGTGGTGGACTCCAGGATCTGGGCCTCGGGCCACTGGGCCAGGATGAGCTGGCGCACGCCGATGCGCATGATGGGGTGGTCGTCCACCACGAGTGCGGTCAAGCCCATTGACGGTTCTCCTCCTCGTCGTCCTGGCGGCATGCCGGCGCGGACTCGCCGCTGGCCGCGTGGGACGGGGC
This sequence comes from Shinella sp. XGS7, assembly GCF_020535565.1. Taxonomy (NCBI): domain Bacteria; kingdom Pseudomonadati; phylum Pseudomonadota; class Alphaproteobacteria; order Hyphomicrobiales; family Rhizobiaceae; genus Shinella; species Shinella sp. XGS7. Next base: position 2,162,419 of record NZ_CP084758.1, read on the forward strand.
CAGCGGCAGGCAGACCCGCACCCGGCTGCCGCGCTCGGCGCCGGGCCCGAACTCCAGACTGCCACCGGCCAGGGCGGCGCGCTCGCGCATATTGCGCAGACCCGAGGCATCGGCCCGCACCGAACCGGGGCCCACGCCGTCGTCCTCGATCTCCAGGCAGTAGCCGCTGGGGCCGGCCCGACCGCCGATACGCAGCCGCTGCGCCTGCGCATGGCGCAGCACATTGGTGCAGGCCTCCTGCAGGATGCGAAAGAGCTGGTTGCGCTGCTCGGGGCTCAGGCGCTGCTCGTCGAGGATCTCCACGCTGAGCTGCAGCTGCCCCTGGCGCTCCAGTCCGCGCGCATGGTGGGCCACGGCAGCGGCCAGGCCCAAATCGTCCAGCAGGGGCGGGCGCAGGCTGGCCGAGATCTGGCGCGCAGCGCTGATGCAGTCATCGGCCAGGGCCTGCAGCTCGTCCAGCATCTCCTCGCGCTGAGGCGCGAGCTTCTTGCGCAGGGCGATGAGCAGCATCTTGCTGGCCGTGCCGATCTGGCCGATCTGGTCGTGCACCTCGCGCGCCAGCTCCCGGCGCTCATGCTCCACGCTGCGGTCCAGCTCGGCGGCAAAGCCCTGGATGCGGGCGAGCGCGCTGCTGAGTGCGGCAGTGCGCTCGGTCACGGTGTGCTCCAGGCGCTCGTGGCTGTCGCGCAGCGCGCGCTCGGCGCGGTCGCGGCGGCGGCGCTCCAGCTGCAGGGCCATCAGGGCGCCGGCCATCATCAACAGGCCGCTGGCGGTGAGCAGCGCGCTGAGCTCGGCGCTGTGCCGGCGCTCGGCGGCAGCCTCGGCCTGGGTGCGGCGCACCAGCTCGGCCTGGGCGGCCTCCAGCTGCTGCAGCTCGGCGCGAATATCGTCCATCAGCTGTTTGCCCGACACATAGCCGGACAAGTCCTTGAGCACGGCCTCGCCCACGGTCCAGCGCTGCTCCACATTGCGCTCCACCTGGGCCAGGCGGCGCTCGATGAAGCCCTCCAGACGCTGCAGGGCGCTGCGGTCTCCACCCTCCTGCAGCAGACGCTGGCGCAGCTCGCCATAGCTCAGGCTCAGCTCGCCCCGGGCCTGTTCATAGGGTTCCAGAAACGCGGTCTGGCCGGTGATGATGAAACCGCGCTGGCCGGTTTCGATGTCCACCAGCTGCGCGCCCACGCGGCGCAGCAGCAGCTGGGTCTGCAGGGCCTGGACCTGGGCCTCGGCGCGGCGTGCCAGTTCCTGCTGGCTGCCATGCTGGCTCCAGGCGGTGGCGATGAAGGCCACGCTGCCACCCAGCAGCAGGCCCATTGCAAGCGGAAAAATGGTCCAGCGCATGTCCTGCCGAGCGAGCGCAATCGTTCCTGCACACATGCGGGCCTGCAGCCATGAGGCGATGACAGTGGGGCTGCAGTGCCCACCCTACCCTTGTGGTGGCCCGTCGAGCGGGCAGCACCTGGCCGCAGGCTAGGCCGGCCCGCGGCAAATTGCAAGCGCTGATGTCGCCTTCGCGAGGGTCAGGTCTTCACCGCCCGTGACTTCACCACCTCGTAGCGCGCAAGGGTGCGCTGGCGCGCTTCGTCATGGCGCACCAGGGGCGGGGCGTAGTCGTCCGGGGCCTCCAGCGGCCCGGCCAGCCAGGGCGCGTGCACCAGCTTGGGGGGCAGGGCGGCCAGCTGGGGCAGGTAGCGGCGGATGAAGCGGCCCTCGGGGTCGAACTTCTCGCTCTGGCTCACGGGGTTGAAGATGCGGAAATAGGGCTGGGCGTCGCAGCCGCTGGAGGCGGCCCATTGCCAGCCGCCGTTGTTGGCGGCCAGGTCGAAGTCCAGCAGCTGTTCGGCGAAGTAGCGCTCGCCCCAGCGCCAGTCCACGCCCAGGTCCTTGATCAGGAAGCTGGCCGTCACCATGCGCAGGCGGTTGTGCATATAGCCGGTGCTGTTGAGCTGGTGCATGGCGGCGTCCACCAGGGGGTAGCCGGTCTCGCCGCGGCACCAGGCGCCAAAAAGGCGCTCGGCCTCGGGGCCCTGTTCCCAGACGATCTTGTCGTACTCGGGGCGGAAGGCGCCGCCCATGGCATGGGGCCAGTGGTGCATGACCTGGTGGTAGAAGTCGCGCCAGATCAGCTCCGAGAGCCAGACCTCGGCGCCGCGCTCGCCCGCGGCCATGCGCTGCCAGGCCTCGCGCGCCAGGCGGCGGATCGAGACCGTGCCGAAACGCAGGTGCACGCTCAGATAGCTGGGGCCCTTCACGGCCGGGAAGTCGCGGGCCTGGTCGTAGCGGTCAATGCGGTGCAAGAAGTCCTCGAACAAGGCTTCGGCCTTGTCGGCCGCCAGATGCTCGGCCAGGCCGGCGTCCTGGAAACCGATGTCCGCGAGGCTGGGCACGCCTTGCGCCAGGGCATGGGAGGCCAGGGCCTCGGCGTAGCGCGCCACCGGGTAGGCGCGCAGGTAGAACTCGTCCACCTTCTTGAGCCAGGCGTTCTTGTAGGGCGTGAACACGGCATAGGGCTTGCCGGCGCCGGTGAGCAGCTCGCTGCGCTCGAAGATCACATGGTCCTTGAAGCTGTGCCAGGCGCGGCCCTGGGCGGCCAGGGCCTGGGCCACGGCGGCGTCGCGGGCCAGGGCCTGGGGCTCGTCGTCATGGTTGGCGAACACGGCCTGCACGCCCAGCTCGACCGCCAGGCGCGGGATCTCCTCGGCGGCCGGGCCGTGGCGCACGATCAGGGCGCCGCCCTGCGCACGCAGCTGCGCGTCCAGCCGCTGCAGGGCCTGCAGGATGAACTGGACCCGGCGGTCGGCCCGGGGCAGGGCCTCCAGGATGGCCGTGTCCAGCACGAAGACGCAGAAAACCCGGCGCGCCTGGCGCAGGGCGTGGTAAAGGGCGGCCTGGTCATCCAGGCGCAGATCGCGCCGGAACCAGACCAGGGCTTGGTGCAAAGTCTTTCTGCTCATGGCCAGAGAATAAAATGCCTGCATGTCCAAGCACCAGATGGCCCTCACCAACCAGTTCCTGATCGCCATGCCGGGCATGGCGGACGACAGCTTTGCCGGCACGGTCATCTACCTGTGCGAGCACAACGACAAGGGGGCCCTGGGCCTGGTGATCAACAAGCCCATCTCCCTGACCCTGGGCAATCTCTTCGAGAAGGTGGACCTGAGCCTGCCCGACGAGGCCCTGGCCGCGCGGCCGGTGTTCTACGGCGGCCCGGTGCAGACCGAGCGCGGCTTCGTGCTGCACGAGCCCCTGGACGAGGAGGGCGGCCACTACAACGCCACCCTGGCCGTGCCGGGCGGCCTGGAGATGACCACCAGCCGCGATGTGCTGGAGGCCCTGGCCAATGGCGCCGGCCCCAAGAAGCTGCTGGTGACCCTGGGCTACAGCGGCTGGGCCGCCGGCCAGCTCGAGGAGGAGATCGGCCGCAATGGCTGGCTCACCGTAGACGCTCAGCCGGCCATCATCTTCGACACCCCGGTCGAGCAGCGCTACGACAAGGCCCTGTCCCTGCTGGGCATCGACCCGCGCATGCTCAGCATGGACGCCGGGCACGCATGATGGCGGCCGCTCCCACGCCCGCCAAGCCCCTTTCTGCCGCCACCCCGGCCACCGCGCAGTCTCTTCTGGCATTTGATTTCGGCACCCGCCGGGTGGGCGTGGCCACGGGCACGCGCTTCAGCGGCACGGGCCAGCCCCTGCGCAGCATCCAGCAGGAGGGCGAGGCGCGTTTCGAGGCGATTGCCCGCCTGATCCAGGAATGGCAGCCCGACGCCCTGGTGATCGGCGTGCCCTTCCATCCCGATGGGGCCGAGCACGAAGTCACGCTGCGGGCGCGCAAATTCGGCCGCCAGCTCAAAAGCCGCTTCCGCCTGCCCGTCTACGAGGTGGACGAGCGCTACACCAGCGTCGAGGCCGAGAGCCAGGGCGCGCGCGATATCGACGCGGCCTCGGCCGCGCTGATTCTTGAACAATTCTTCCGGGAACACCCATGAGCACACTTCTCCTCGATGCCGAGGCGCTCTACACCGACCTTCTGCGCGGTGTGCAGCGGCTGCTGCAGCCCAACACCGCCCTGGTGGGCATCTGGTCGGGCGGCGCCTGGCTGGCCGAGCGCCTGCAGAAGGACCTGGGCCTGGCGGGCGCGCCCGGCGTGATCTCCAGCGCCCTGCACCGCGATGACTTCGGCTCCAAGGGCATGAGCGCCGCGGCCGACCACACCAAGCTGCCCTTCGAGGTGGAGGGGCGTCCCATCCTGCTGATCGACGATGTGCTCTACACCGGCCGCACCACGCGCGCGGTGATCAACGAGCTCTTCGACTTCGGCCGCCCCGCCAGCGTGACCCTGGCCGTGCTGGTGGACCGGGGCGGACGTCAGCTGCCCATCGAGCCGGCCTTCTCGGCCGCGCGCGTCACGCTGGCGGTGGAGCAGAAGCTGCGCCTGGCCCGCGACGCCGAGGGCCGCTTCAGCTTCGACGTGAAGTGAGGCCGGGGAGGGAACACACCATGCTGAGCAAACGAAACCCCCAACTGAACAAGCACGGCGAGCTGATCCATCTGCTCTCCATCGAAGGCCTGCCGCAGGCGGTGATCCACCAGATCCTGGACACGGCCGGCACCTTTCTCTCGGTCAATGACCGCGAGGTCAAGAAGGTGCCGCTGCTGCGCGGCAAGTCGGTCTTCAATCTCTTCTTCGAGAACAGCACCCGCACCCGCACCACCTTCGAGATCGCGGCCAAGCGCCTCTCGGCCGATGTGCTGAATCTGGACATCGCGCGCAGTTCCACGGCCAAGGGCGAGACCCTGCTGGACACGGTGGCCAATCTGAGTGCCATGCACGCGGACATGTTCGTGGTGCGCCACAGCGAATCGGGCGCGCCCTATCTGATCGCCCAGCACTGCGCGCCGCATGTGCATGTGGTGAACGCGGGTGACGGCCGCCACGCCCACCCGACCCAGGGCCTGCTCGATATGTACACGATCAGGCACTACAAGAAGGACTTCCGCCATCTGACCGTGGCCATCGTGGGCGACATCGTGCACTCGCGCGTGGCCCGCTCCGACATCCACGCGCTCAACATCCTGGGCGTGCCCGAGATCCGCGCCGTGGGCCCCAAGACCCTGGTGCCGGGCGACCTCAAGGACATGGGCGTGCGCGTCTGCCACGACATGGCCGAGGGCATACGCGATGCCGACGTCATCATCATGCTGCGCCTGCAGAACGAGCGCATGAGCGGCGCCATGCTGCCCAGCGCCGGTGAGTTCTTCAAGAACTTCGGCCTCACGCCCGAGAAGCTGGCCCTGGCCAAGCCCGACGCCATCGTGATGCACCCGGGCCCGATCAACCGCGGCGTGGAGATCGACTCCGCCGTGGCCGATGGCAAGCAGAGCGTGATCCTGCCGCAGGTGACCTTCGGCATCGCGGTCCGCATGGCCGTCATGAGCATCCTCGCTGGGAACGAAGCATGAAGATCCTGATCAAGAACGGCCGGCTGATCGACCCGGCTTCCGGCCTGGACCGCCAGGGCGATCTGGCCATTGCGGCCGGCCGCATCGTGGCCCTGGGCGATGTGCCGGCCGATTTCGAGGCCGCCCGCGTCATCGACGCCAGCGGCCTGGTGGTGGCGCCCGGCCTGGTGGACCTGGCGGCGCGCCTGCGCGAGCCGGGCCTGGAGCAGCGCGGCATGCTGGAGAGCGAGCTGGCCGCGGCCGCGGCCGGCGGCGTGACCAGCCTGGTCTGCCCGCCCGACACCGACCCCGCCCTGGACGAACCGGGCCTGGTGGAGATGCTCAAGTTCCGCGCCCGCAAGCTTAGTCGCTGCCGCCTCTTCCCCCTGGGTGCCCTGACCCGGGGCCTGGACGGCGAGGTGCTGACCGAGATGGCCGAGCTGACCGAGGCCGGCTGCGTGGGCTTCGGCCAGGCCGAGCGCCCGATCAAGAACACCCAGTTCCTGACCCGCGCCTTCCAGTACGCCGCCACCTATGACTACGCGGTCTGGCTGCGCCCGCTGGACCCCTGGCTGTCCGGCGGCGTGGCCGCCAGCGGCGCCGTGGCCACCCGCCTGGGCCTGGCCGGCGTGCCGGTGACGGCCGAGACCATTGCCCTGCACACCATCTTCGAGCTGGTGCGGGCCACCGGCGCGCGCGTGCATCTGTGCCGCCTCTCCAGCGCGGCTGGCGTGGCCCTGCTGCGCGCGGCCAAGCAGGAGGGACTGCCGGTGACGGCCGATGTGTCCATCAACTCCCTGCACCTGACCGATATGGACATCGGCTTCTTCAACTCCGCGATGCGCCTGAACCCGCCGCTGCGCCAGGGCCGCGACCGCGACGCCCTGCGCGCCGCCCTGGCCGACGGCACGCTGGACGCCCTGGTCTCCGACCATATGCCGGTGGACGAGGACGAGAAGATGCTGCCCTTTGCCGAGGCCACGCCCGGCGCCACCGGCCTGGAGCTGCTGCTGAGCCTGGCCCTCAAATGGGCCGAGGACGACAAGCAGCCGCTGGCGCGCGCCCTGGCCACGGTCACGGCCGCGCCGGTGCGCGTGCTGGGCCCGGCCCTGGGCTCGCTGGCGGCCAGCGCCGGCCGCCTGGTGGAGGGCGGGGTGGCGGATGTCTGCGTCTTTGACGCCCAGACCCGCTGGGCCGTGCGCCCCGAGGCGCTGCTGAGCCAGGGCAAGTACACGCCGTTTGCGGCGGACGTGAGCGGCTTCGAGCTGCCCGGCCGCGTGCGCTACACCCTGGTGGCCGGCCACATCGCCCACGAATGCGCAGCCTGATCGCCGTCTGGCGCCTGGCCCGTGTCTTCGCGCATGTGCTGCGGGGCCTGCTGATCATCAGCCTGCGCTTCGGCAGCCTGAAGCCCGAGCAGCGCCATGCCCGTGTGGGCGCCTGGTCGCGCCGCCTGCTGCAGCTGCTGGGCGTGCGCCTGGAGGCGCAGGGCCAGGGACGCCCCGGCGCCAAGCTGCTGGTGGCCAACCATGTGTCCTGGCTGGACATCGCCGCCATGCACGCGGTGCTGCCCGAGGCGCGCTTCATCTCCAAGGGCGATGTGCGCCACTGGCCGGTGGTGGGGCGCCTGACCGTGGGCGTGGGCACGCTCTTCATCGAGCGCGCCAGCAAGCGCGATGCGCTGCGCGTGGTGCACCAGACGGCCGAGGCCCTGAAGGCCGGTGACACCGTGGCCGTCTTCCCCGAGGGCACGACCGGGGCCGGCCCCGAGCTGCTGCCCTTCCACGCCAATCTGCTGCAGGCGGCCATTGCCGCGGAGATGCCCGTCCAGCCGGTGATGCTGCGCTGGCATGAGCCGCAGGAGCGCTTCAGCAGCAGCGCCCGTTTCATCGGCGACACCAGCCTGGCGCAAAGCCTCTGGCGCATTGCCAGCGCGAAGGGTCTGGCGGTGCGGGTGCAGGTGCTGCCCGCCCAGGCCACGGCCCATGCGGACCGGCGCGCCCTGTCCGAGCAGCTGCGGGAGCAGCTGAGCAAGGCCCTGGCCCGGGACTGAGGCCCGCGAGCCCCACCCGGCGCGCCCCTGGGGGGCATGTCCCCGAGCGCTGGCCTTGATCCCGCGGCAGCCGTATTTCACGCGGGTGGCGGCTTCGCCACGCGCCCGCCGCAATTACTTCACGCCGCCTTGAGGTCCGTCATGGCGCGGCGCGCCGGCGCAGCCTTTCCCCGATAGCATCCGCGGCGCTCCAGGCCTCGGTCCTGCGGCGCGGGCCTGACGAGGCGCGCCCGCCAGGTGTGGGGGGCCGTCTGCACCGGCACACAAGCGCCGGCTGGGCCGCCATCGTTTGCACACACCGCGAACGAAGCTGACGGACCGGGTCAGCGTGCCCGGACTGCCAAGACTCGAAAAAAGGGCGAAAAACGCCCCATCAGGGATTCAAGACTGCCGCGGGTCTGCCGAAGATCCGGGCAGGGTCGTGGGCGATTGGCGCACCGCTGTGCGCTTCGCGCGACCGCCATATCAACGTAGTGAAAGAGACAAAGGAAGTAGACCATGATGTTGTTGCCCCAGTTTGTCCGCCGCGCCGTGCCGCTGGCCGTCGCCCTGAGCTGCTTTGGCGCCCAGGCCCAGAGCGAAGAGTCCGCCTTCAGCTTCTCGGGCTTCGGCACCGTGGGTGTGGTGGGGACCAACACCGACAAGGCCCAGTACGTGATCCCGGGCCAGCTGCGCGGGGGCGACAAGTCCTGGAGCGGCGAGGTCGACACCAAGCTGGGCCTGCAGCTCACCGGCCGCCTGAACCCCATGTTCTCGGCCACCGCCCAGCTGCTGACCAAGCAGAACAGCGAGGGCAACTGGACGCCCGAGCTGGAATGGGCCTTCGTCAAGGCCCAGGTGAACCCCGCCCTGGCCCTGCGCCTGGGCCGCATGGGCGCGCCCTTCTTCGCGGTCTCTGACTTCCGTGATGTGGGCTATGCCAACACCTGGCTGCGCCCGCCCATCGATGTCTACGGCCAGGTGCCGGTGAGCCATTTCGACGGTGCTGACGCCCTGTACCAGACCAGCCTGGGTTCCACCACGCTGAGCGCCCAGGTCTTCGGCGGCGCTTCCAGTTCACATTTCGAGGGCACCAAGCTCAAGCTCAAGCGCCTGGTGGGTGTGAACGTCACGGCCGAGTTCGACGGCGGCGTGACCCTGCGCCTGGGCCATGCCCAGGGCAAGATCCATGTCTTCAGCAGCACCCTGGACGGCCTGGTGGGCGCCCTGCGCGGCATCCCGGTGCCGGCCATCGCCGCCGTGGGCAACCAGATCGCCGCCGACGGCAAGGACGCCAGCTTCAGCGGCCTCGGCATCGCCGTGGACCGCGGTCAGTGGCTGGCCAACTTCGAATACACCAAGCGCCGCACCGATGCCTATGTGCCCGACACCACTGGCTGGTACGGCACCGTGGGCCTGCGCTACGGCAAGTTCACGCCCTATGTCACCGTGTCGCGCCTGAAGGTGGACAGCACCAATGTGGGCGCCCTGCCGGCGGCCACCGGCGTGCCGGCCATCGATGCCGCGCTGCCGACCCTCAAGGGCGGCCTGGCCCAGGTGGTGGCCGGTCAGTTCACCGAGCAGAACACCACGGGCCTGGGCCTGCGCTGGGACGCCTGGCGCAATATCGCCGTCAAGGCCCAGTACGACCGCATCAACCCCAAGGGCAGCGACGGCCTGTTCACCCGCACCCAGGCCGGCTTCGGCCAGGACCGGGTGAATGTCTACAGCCTGGCCGTGGACTTCGTGTTCTGAGGCGGGAGCAAGACATCATGACGAGCAAGAACGCAATGAACAAGAAGTCGGTCCTGGTCCTGGCCCTGGGCATGGTCCTGGCGGGCGCCGCCGCCGCCCAGGTGGCGGTGATCGTGAATCCCAAGAACCCCGCGGCCAGCATGACGGCCGATCAGGTCTCCAACATCTTCCTGGGCAAGAGCAACACCCTGCCCAGCGGCGCCACCGCCGCGGCGGTGGACCAGGCCGAAAGCGCGGCCGTGCGCGAGCAGTTCTACAGCAAGGTCACGGGCAAGCAGTCGGCCCAGGTCAAGGCGGCCTGGTCGCGCCTGGTGTTCTCGGGCAAGGCCACGCCGCCCAAGGAACTGGCCAGCAGCGCCGAGGTGAAGAAGTTCGTCGCGGCCAACCCGGACGCCATCGGCTATATCGAGAAATCGGCCGTGGACGGCAGCGTCAAGGCCGTGCTGACGGTGGACTGAGCGCCGTTCCCGAGCGCTGAGCAAACGACAAGCACTGGGAGTTCACGGCGCGCCGCACCCGCAGAGGGCGGCGCGCCGGTTTTGGAGCAGAGCGTATGAATGTCCGTACCCGGATCTGGCTGCTGCCGGCCTTCGCGGTTCTGATCTTTGCCGTGGGCATCGCGGTGGTGTGGGGCTTCTCGTCCCGCACCTCGGCCGCGATCAATGCCATCGGCGAGGTCGATTTCCCCTATCTGGATGCCACCACCCAGTTCGCTTCCAATCTGGAGGCCCTGGGTGCCACCATCCAGAGCGCCGTGGCCGAGGGCGAGAAGAAACGCCTGGACGAGGCCAATGAGCGCGCCGCCGCGATGCGCAAGCTGCTGGAGGCCATCGCCCGCATCGAGGGCAAGGCCGAGGTCGGCGGCAAGCTCAAGAGCGCCTTCGAGGCTTACCACGCCGCGGCGGTGGATACGGCCCAGCTCTTCCTGGGCATCAAGCAGGGCGACCCGGCCGCGGCCGTGCCCAAGATGCAGAGCGCGCTCAAGGCGCTGGAAACCGAGCTCAAGGCCGCCCGCGTGCAGGCCAGCGAGGGCTTTGACGAGGGCCTGCGCCGTGCGCATGGCGGGGTGTCCTCCAGCCTGATGGCCATCGTGGTCAGCGCGGTGCTGGTGGTGCTGGCCCTGGGCCTGGGTTCCTGGCTGCTGATCGGCAATGTCTGGCGCCAGCTGGGCGGCGAGCCGGAGTACGCCCGCGACGTGATGCGCCAGATGGCCGAGGGTGATCTGTCCCGGCACATCGAGGTGGCGCCGGGCGCCGAGGCCAGCCTGCTGGCCGCGGTGCGCGCCATGTCCCAGGGCCTGGCGGCCATCGTGAGCAATGTGCGCAGCGGCACCGATTCCATCACCGTGGCCTCGCGCGAGATCGCGGTGGGCAATAACGATCTCTCGCTGCGCACCGAGAAGCAGGCCAGCTCCCTGGAGCACACGGCCAGCCATATGCAGGCCCTGACCGAGACCGTGCGCCAGAGCGCCGATGCCGCGGCCCAGGCCAATCAGCTGGCCGGCTCGGCCGCGGCCGTGGCGGCCAAGGGCGGCGAGGTGGTGTCCCAGGTGGTGGCCACCATGGAGGACATCAACACCAGTTCCAAGAAGATCGGCGACATCATCGGTGTCATCGACGGCATCGCCTTCCAGACCAATATCCTGGCCCTGAATGCCGCGGTGGAAGCCGCGCGGGCGGGTGAGCAGGGCCGCGGCTTCGCCGTGGTGGCCGGCGAGGTGCGCAGCCTGGCCCAGCGCTCGGCCTCGGCCGCGCGCGAGATCAAGGCCCTGATCGGGGCCAGCGTCGAGCGCGTGGAATCCGGCAGCCGTCTGGTGCAGGATGCCGGCAGCACCATGACCGAGATCGTCTCCAGCGTGCAGCGTGTGACCGACATCATTGCCGAGATCAGCGCCGCCGCCAGCGAGCAGCGCGACGGCATCGGTCAGGTCAACCAGTCCGTGGGCCAGCTCGATCAGATGACCCAGCAGAACGCCGCCCTGGTGGAGCAGGCCGCCGCCGCGGCCAGCAGCCTGGAGCAGCAGGCCCAGGCCCTGCAATCCGCGGTCTCGACCTTCAAGCTGTCCTGAGTATTTGGCGTCTTGATGGCCCGCGCCTCCCGGCTTGCCGCCGCGGGGGCGCGGGCTTTTTATAATCCGGCGCTTTCATCCCTCCACTCTTAGCGGGCACCCCATCTTGAAGTTCCTGATCGACAACTGGTATCTGGTGCTGGCCGCCCTGGTGTCCGGCGGCATGCTGCTGTGGCCCAGCCTGCTGCGCGGCGCCGCCGGCTCAGCCCTTTCCACCGCCGAGGCCGTGCGCCTGGTCAACCGTGAGAAGGGCGTGCTGCTCGACGTGAGCGAGCCCGCCGAATACGCGGCCGGCCATGTGGCGGGCGCCAAGAACCTGCCCCTGGGCAGCATCGAAGCGGGCGCCAAGCAACTGCCCGCCAACAAGTCCCTGCCCATCGTGGTGCTGTGCGCCAACGGCGCACGCGCCGGCCGCGCCGCTGGCATGCTGCGCAAGCTGGGCTACGAAAAGGCCCAGCCGCTGGCCGGCGGCCTGAACGCCTGGCGCGAAGCCAATCTGCCGGTCGAGAAGACCGCCTGAGGCCGCTTGGCGCCCGCGTCCCGTTCAGGGCCGCGTGGCGCTTTTTGTTTTTTGTGCAGGAGCCAGGCTGATGCAAGCCGTGAAGATGTACACCACCCAGGTCTGCCCCTACTGCGTGCGGGCCAAGGCGCTGCTCAAGCAGCGCGGTGTCGAGACCATCGACGAGGTCCGGGTGGACCTCAACCCCACCGAGCGCGATGCCATGATCGCCCTGACCGGCCGTCGTACCGTGCCGCAGATCTTCATCGGCGAGCGCCATGTCGGCGGCTGCGACGATCTGATGGCCCTGGACCAGCGCGGTGGCCTGATGCCCCTGCTGCAGGGCGCCTGAAGCCGGCCCGTTGAGGGCGGCGCGCACGCCGTCCTCATGGCGCCCGGCCCACCCCCCGCCTCGGGGGCGACCGTCATCTGGCCTGGGCCATAATCGCGCCCTGCTGCCCGCGGCATTTGGCCGGCGGGCCCAACCGAACAGACACTCACCACCATGGCCGACGAGAGCAACAACACCCCCGTGTTCCAGATCCAGCGCATGTACCTGAAGGACCTGTCGCTGGAACAGCCGAACTCGCCCCAGATCCTGCTGGAGCAGACCCAGCCCCAGGTGGACATCAATCTGGCCCTGGCCGCCGAGCCGGTCAGCGAGGGCTTCTTCGAGGTGGCCGTGACCGCCACCGTCACCACCAAGGTGGCCGACAAGACCCTGTTCCTGATCGAGGCCAAGCAGGCCGGCATCTTCGAGATCCGCAACCTGCCTCAGGAACAGCTGGAAGGCATCATCGGCATCGTCTGCCCGCAGATGATCTACCCCTATCTGCGCGCCGTGGTCTCGGACGTCTGCACCCGCGCCGGCTTCCCGCCCGTGATCCTGTCGGAAGTGAACTTCCAGGCCATGTTCGAGGCCCAGCAGGCCCAGCGCGAAGCGCAAGGCCCGGCCAACTGATAGCCTCTTGATCTGAGCTGTCATGCAACGCCCCTGGCTGCTGCAAGCAGCGGGGGCGTTTTGCCATCGAGCGAGCCGGAAATGAAGATTGCAGTTTTGGGCGCCGGGGCCTGGGGCACGGCCCTGGCCATCCAGGCCGCGGCGCGGCACGAGGTGCTGCTGTGGGCGCGCGATGCCGACGCCTGCGAGCAGATGCGCCGCGAGCGCCTCAACAGCCGCTACCTGCCGGGCGCGGCCCTGCCGCCGGCCCTGGCCCTGGGCAGCGCGCTGGACGCGGCCCTGGCCCATGGCCGCGAGGGTCTGATCGTGATCGCCACGCCCATGGCCGGTTTGCGCGGCATGCTGGAGCGCATGCCGGCCGGCGCCCGGGTGCTGTGGCTGTGCAAGGGCTTCGAGGCCGGCAGCGGCCGCCTGGGGCACGAGATCGCGCGCGAGCTGCGCCCCGATCTGGCCGCGGGCATCCTGTCCGGTCCCAGCTTTGCCCAGGAGGTGGCGGCCGGCCAGCCCACCGCCCTGGTGGCCGCCTGTAGCGATGCGGGCCTGGCCCAGGCCGCGGTGCAGGCCTTCCACAGCGAGCGCCTGCGCATTTACACCTCGGTGGACCCGGTGGGTGTGGAGGTGGGGGGCGCGGTCAAGAATGTGATGGCGATTGCTGTGGGCATTGCCGACGGCCTGCGCCTGCAGGCCGAGCGCGCGGGGCGCGTGGATCTGGACGGCGTGCCGGGCCTGAATGCCCGCGCCGCCCTGATCACCCGCGGCCTGGCCGAGATGCTGCGCCTGGGCCTGGCCCTGGGCGCGCGCACCGAAACCTTCATGGGTCTCTCGGGCATGGGTGATCTGGTGCTCACCGCCACCGGCGATCTCTCGCGCAACCGCCAGGTGGGCCTGCGCCTGGCGGCCGGCCAGGCCCTGCCGCAGATCCTCGCCGAGCTGGGTCATGTCTCCGAGGGGGTGTACAGCGCGCCCACGGTGCTGGAGCGCGCTCGCGCCCTGGGCGCGGACATGCCCATCACGGCCGCGGTGGTCGAGGTGCTGGAGGGCCGTCTGAGCCCGGCCGCCGCCGTGGAGCTGCTGATGAGCCGCGAGTCCCGTGCCGAACACTGATGCGATGAAGAAAAAGGTGCCCCAGATGCAACGTCGATCCCTGCTGCAGGCCGCTGCGCTTGCTCCGCTCGCCGCCGGTCTGCCCGCCTGGGCCCAGGCCTGGCCGGCACGGCCCATCAAGCTGATCGTGCCTTTTCCCGGCGGCAGCTCGCCGGACATCATCGCCCGCGCCGTGGCCGAGCCCCTGGGCCATGCCCTGGGCCAGCCCATCGTCATCCTCAACCAGCCCGGGGCCGGCGGCAATATCGGCACCGGTGCCGTGGCCAAGGCCGAGCCGGATGGCTACACCCTGCTCTTCACCATCCAGGGCCCCCTGGTCACTGCGCCCCTGCTGAGCAAGCAGCTGCCCTACAACCCGGTCAAGGACCTGCAGCCCATAGGCCTGGTGGCCACCAGCCCCAATGTGCTGGTGGTGGACCCCAAGCTGGGCGCCAACAGCCTGGCCGACTTTGTGCGCATCGCCAAGGAGAAGAAGGGTCAGCTCAACTACGGCAGCGTGGGCAATGGCAGCGCCGCCCACCTGGCCATGGAGTCCTTCCGCGCCCGCGCCGGCTTCGAGATGACCCATGTGCCCTACCAGGGCTTCCCGCAGGTGGTGAACGCCATCCTGGCCGGCCAGGTGCAGGCCGGCTTCATGGTGCCGGGCATTGCCATGGGCCAGGTCAGGGCGGGCAAGCTCAAGGCCCTGGGCGTGACCAGCCTGGGCCGCGTGGGCGCGCTGCCGGAGCTGCCCAGTCTGGCCGAGCAGGGCTATGCCGGCTTCGAGGCGATTTCCTGGCAGGCCATGCTGGCCCCGGCCAAAACGCCTGCGCCCATCGTGCAGCGCCTCTCCACCGAGCTGGTCAAGGTGATCAAGAGCGACGAGGTGCGCGCCAAGATCCTGAGCCAGTTCTTCAGCGCCGCCGCCAGCTCGCCCGAGGGTCTGGCCAGCCTGATGAAGAGCGAGCGCGAGCGCTGGGGCCAGATGATCAAGGCGGCCGGCGTTCAGCCGGAGTAAGGCTCAGACGGCGCCGGCGTAGCCGTTCTGGCGCCAGGCCTCGAACACGGTGACGGCCACGCTGTTGCTGAGGTTGAGGCTGCGCTGCTCGGGCCGCATGGGCAGGCGCACGCGCTGCTCGCCGGGGAAGCTGTCCCGCAGCGCAGGCGGCAGGCCGGCGGTCTCGGAACCGAACACAAACCAGTCGCCCGGCTGCCAGGCCACCTCGGCGAAGGGGCGGCTGCCGCGGGTGGTGAAGGCAAACATCCGCGTGGGGTCGGGTCGTGCCGCGGCCAGGAAGGCGGCCCAGTCGGCATGGCGCTGCACGGGCGTGTACTCGTGATAGTCCAGGCCGGCGCGCTGCAGCAGCCGGTCTTCCATGGAAAAGCCCAGGGGCTCGATCAGGTGCAGGCTGCAGCCGGTGTTGGCGGCCAGGCGGATCACATTGCCGGTGTTGGGCGGGATTTCCGGCTGGACCAGGACGATATTGAACATGGCAGGGGAGGGCGGGAGTCTTCTTCTAGTCGGCGGTGCGGGCCAGCACCCAGGCCTGGATGCGCGCGGCGCCGGCCTGGCGCAGCACCCGGGCCAGCTCGTGCAGGGTGGCGCCGGTGGTCATCACATCATCCAGCAGGGCCACATGGGCGCCACGCAGCTCGGCCGCGCGCAGCGGCTCCACGGCAAAAGCCTGGCGCACATTGGCGGCCCGCTCATCGGGTGGCAGCTGGAGCTGGTGCGCAGTATCGCGCAGTCGCAGCAGCAGCCGGGGCTCGCAGCGCAGGCGGCGGCGCCGCGCCAGCGCGCGGGCCAGCTCCAGGCTCTGGTTGTAGCCGCGCTCGCGCAGGCGCTCTGGCGCCAGGGGCACGGGCAGCAGCAGGTCGGGCTCCTCGGCCAGGGCGCTGCTGAGGGCCTGGTCCAGGCGGTCCAGCAGGGCCTGGCGCAGGTCCAGGGCCTGGTGGAATTTGTAGCGCTGCAGCAGGCGGTCCCAGGGGAAGGCGTAGTCCAGCGCGGCAATGCAGCGGTCCAGCGGCGGTGGCTCGCGCAGGCAGGCGCCGCAGCGCGGCTCGGGGCGCCCGGTCAGGGCCGGTGGCAGGCGCAGGCCGCAGGTCCAGCAGCGCGGCGCGGGCCGGGCATAGCGCTGCAGGCAGTCGCCGCAGATGCGCGCCGGCGACCAGGCCCGGCAGACCGCGCACTGGCCCGGAAAGCGAAGTAGCACCCGCTCGACCAGCGAGGCTTTGGAGGGGCTGAGGGCGCGGTGCTCCATGCCTCAATATACTGCCCGCCCATGTCTTCCCCCGCCCCCGCGCCCGCCCAGCGACCGCCCAGCCAGCAGATCGACGCCACCGCCCTGAGCCGCCAGTTGCGGCGCCTGGCCGCCCAGGCCGAGCCGCCCTGGCTGCATGCCGATATCGCCCGCCGCATGGCCGAGCGCCTGCCCCTGATCAAGATGCAGCCCCAGCGGGTGCTGCAGTGGTCGGCCCATCTGGGCGCCAGCGAGACCCTGCTGCGCGAGGCTTATCCGCAAGCGCGCCAGCTGCGCAGCGAGCCTCTGCCGGCCCTGCGCGAGCGCAGCCGAGCCGCCCTGGGCAAGGGCGGCTTCTGGGCGACGCTGCGCGGGCGCGAGCCGGCCGAGGTCTGGCTGCCCACCGAAGTGCCCGAGGGCACGGCCGAGCTGCTCTGGGCCAATATGTACCTGCATCTGAGTCCGGATCCGGAAGCCTTGCTGCGCCTGTGGCAGCGCGCCCTGGCGGTAGACGGCTTCGTGATGTTCTCCTGCCTGGGGCCGGACAGCTGGCGCGAGCTGCGCGAGCTCTATGGGCGCCTGGGCTGGCCCAGCGCCGGGCCGGAGTGGATCGATATGCACGATGTGGGCGATATGTTGGTGCATGCCGGCTTTGCCGATCCGGTGATGGATCAGGAACGCATCGACCTGACCTGGGGCGATCCGGCCAAGGCCCTGGCCGATCTGCGCGCCCTGGGCGGCAATCTCTCGCCGCTGCGCCATGCCGGCCTGCGCGGCCGGGCCTGGCGCGCCCGACTGCTGGAGGCCCTGGAGTCGCTGCGCGGGGCGGATGGCCGCCTGCACCTGAGTCTGGAGCTGGTTTACGGCCATGCCTTTAAACCGGCCCCCCGTTTGACGGTGAGCGGGGAAACCCGCGTCTCGCTGGATCAGATGCGCAACATGGTGCGCGGCTCGGCTAAACCCTGATCAGGGCATGCACCTACGATGTGCAAAGACCACAAGGTTCAAAGGGGGTGTCGGGCTAAAATTCGGCATTGATCGGATTCCTGCCAGCTGAGCTGTCGTTGGTGCTTGACGCAGGTCAGACGCCTTGTTGGCTGAGGCGGCAGATGGATGGAACACCGGCAGGTGTTCATATGGATCAGATCTCGGTGGAGAGAACGCGAAGGATGTTGCGGCAGTGCAGCTTCGTGCGGCGTCGCAATGTCCGTGGCCTGAATTGGAAACAGAAGTGACGACCATGACGATGATGAACGCACGAGTGCATCCGCTGGGGCGCCGTATCAGCCAGCTGGCGGGAGGCCTGGCAGCCTTGCCGGCCGTGCTGGCCAGCCAGGCCGCGTGGGCGGTGAATGACCTGCCGGGAGGCCCCAAGGTCAATCAGCTGAATCTGCACGAGCCCGTCACCCGCATTGCCGCGGAGCAGATGTGGCTGCACAACATGATGCTGGCCATCTGCCTGGCCATCTTTGTTGCCGTCTTCGGCGTCATGTTCTATTCCATCTTCAAGCACCGCAAGAGCCGCGGTGCGGTGCCGGCCACCTTCCACGAGAGCGTGACGGTGGAAATCGCCTGGACCGTGGTGCCCTTCATCATCGTGATCCTGATGGCCCTGCCGGCCACCAAGGTCGTGGTGGCCATGAAGGACACCACCAATGCCGACCTCACCATCAAGGCCACCGGCTACCAGTGGAAGTGGGGCTACGACTACCTGAAGGGCGAGGGCGAGGGCATCGGCTTCCTGGCCACGCTCGATGCCGGCCAGCGCGAGATGTCGGACGCCGGCAAGCCCGAGGGCGACAACTACCTGCTCAAGGTGGACAACCCCCTGGTCGTGCCCGTGGGCAAGAAGGTGCGCATCATCACCACGGCCAATGACGTGATCCACGCCTGGATGGTGCCGGCCTTCGGCGTCAAGCAGGATGCCATCCCCGGCTTCGTGCGCGACACCTGGTTCAAGGCCGAGAAGGTGGGCGACTACTACGGTCAGTGCGCCGAGCTCTGCGGCAAGGAGCATGCCTACATGCCCATCCACGTGAAGGTGGTCTCGACCGAGGACTACAGCAAGTGGGTGGAGGGCAAGAAGAAGGAAATGGCCGCCAAGGCCGATGACCCGAGCAAGGTCTGGGAACTGGCCGCCCTCGTCGCCCGCGGCGAGAAGGTCTACGCCGCCAACTGCGCGGCCTGCCACAAGGCCGACGGCACGGGCGCCGGCCCGATCAAGCCGCTGGACGGCTCGGCCATCGTGCAGTCCGACGACAAGAGCAAGCAGGTTCAGATCCTGCTGAACGGCGCCAACAACGGGGCCATGCCGTCCTGGAAGCAACTCTCGGACACCGAGATCGCCGCCGTGATCACCTACACCAAGAACAGCTGGTCCAACAAGACCGGCCAGGTGGTGCAGCCGGCCGAGATCGTCGCCGCCCGCAAGTAAGTCAGGACGTCACAAAGGATCAATGATGAGTGCAGTGCTGGATCACCACGGTCATGACGCCCATGGCCACGACGATCACCACCATGCCCCGAGCGGCTGGCGTCGCTGGGTCTTTGCCACCAACCACAAGGACATCGGGACCCTGTACCTGCTGTTCTCCTTCACCATGCTCATGGTGGGGGGCATCCTCGCCCTGCTGATCCGCGCCGAGCTGTTCCAGCCCGGCCTGCAGTTCGTGAACCCCGAGCTCTTCAACCAGCTCACCACCATGCACGGCCTGATCATGGTGTTCGGCGCCATCATGCCGGCCTTCGTGGGCTTCGCGAACTGGATGATCCCGCTGCAGATCGGCGCCAGCGACATGGCCTTCGCGCGCATGAACAACTTCAGCTTCTGGCTGATGATTCCCGCAGCCATCATGCTGGTGTCCAGCTTCTTCATGCCCGGTGGCGCGCCCGCCGCGGGCTGGACGCTGTACGCGCCCCTGACCCTGCAGATGGGCCCCTCCATGGATGCCGGCATCTTCGCGATGCACATCCTGGGTGCCTCGTCCATCATGGGCGCGATCAACTTCATCACCACGATCCTGAACATGCGCGCTCCCGGCATGACGCTGCACAAGATGCCGCTCTTCGCCTGGTCGGTTCTGATCACCGCCTTCCTGCTGCTGCTCTCGCTGCCGGTTCTGGCAGGCGGCATCACCATGCTTCTGACCGACCGCAACTTCGGCACGGCCTTCTTCGCGCCGGAAAACGGCGGTGACCCGATCCTCTTCCAGCACCTGTTCTGGTTCTTCGGTCACCCGGAAGTGTACATCCTGATCCTGCCCGGCTTCGGCATCGTCAGCCACATCGTTTCCACCTTCTCGCGCAAGCCGATCTTCGGCTACCTCGGCATGGCCTATGCCATGGTCGCCATCGGCGCCGTCGGCTTCATCGTGTGGGCGCACCACATGTACACGGTCGGCATGTCGCTCGACACGCAGCGCTACTTCGTCTTCGCCACGATGGTCATCGCGGTTCCGACGGGCGTTAAGATCTTCTCGTGGATCGCGACGATGTGGGGCGGTTCGATCCGCTTCACGACCCCGATGGTCTGGGCGATCGGCTTCATCTTCCTGTTCACCGTCGGCGGCGTCACGGGCGTCCAGCTCGCCAATGCCGGTCTCGACCGCGCCCTGCACGACACCTACTACGTGGTTGCCCACTTCCACTACGTTCTGTCGCTCGGCGCCGTCTTCGCCATCTTCGCTGCCTGGTACTACTGGTTCCCGAAGATGACCGGCTACATGTATTCCGAGTTCCTCGGCAAGCTGCACTTTTGGGTCATGTTCATCGGCGTGAACCTGATCTTCTTCCCGCAGCACTTCCTGGGCCTCGCCGGCATGCCGCGCCGCTACATCGACTATCCGACCCAGTTTGCGGACTTCAATGCCATTGCCTCCATCGGCGCCTTCGGTTTCGGTCTGATGCAGGTCTACTTCTTCCTCTTCGTGGTCGTGCCCATGATGCGCGGCCAGGGCGAGAAGGCCCCGCAGAAGCCCTGGGAAGCGGCCGAGGGTCTGGAATGGGAAGTGCCGTCGCCGGCTCCCTTCCACACCTTCGAGACCCCGCCCAAGCTGGATGCCAGCGCCACCCGCATCGTGGGCTGAGGAGGCAGGCATGGCCCTCACCCCGCAGCAGCGCAAGAGCAACCGGCGTCTGGCCCTGATCCTGGCCTCGGTGGCGGCGGTCTTCGCCATCGGCTTCATGGCCAAGATCGCCGTGCTGGGCGCCTGAGGACCCGGGCATGAGCACGGCAGGCAAGTCCGGCTGGATCTCCCAGGCCCTGCGCCGGGAGAACCGCTTGATGGTGGGCAAGCTCAGCCTCATCGTGGCCCTGATGTTCGGCTTCGGCTATGCCCTGGTGCCGCTGTACAACGCGATCTGCACGGCACTCGGCATCAATGTGCTGTCGCTTTCCGAGCGTCAGCACGCGGTCAAGGCCAGCGATCTGAAGAACACCCAGGTGGACTACAGCCGCAAGATCACCATCGAGTTCGACGCCAATGCCCGCGGTCCCTGGGACTTCAAGCCGGCGGTGAACCATATGGAGCTGCATCCGGGCGAGCTCGCCACCGTGATGTACGAGTTCCGCAATGTGCAGCCCAAGGTGATGTCGGCCCAGGCCATTCCCAGCTATGCCCCGAAGCAGGCCACGGCCCACTTCAACAAGCTGGAGTGTTTCTGCTTCAACGAGTACACGCTGGCCCCGGGTGAGAGCAAGCAGTGGCCGGTGGTCTTCGTGATCGACCCCAAGCTGCCCCGGGATGTGAAGACCATCACCCTGTCCTACACCTTCTTCGAGGTGGCGGGCAAGGGACAGAAACAGGCGGCCCGCGCGGTCGCCCCGGCCCTGTGAAGCCGGGACAAGATCTGAAGGAGGCCGCGGCCCGGCCGAGTTCCTTCTTGCAGACGGTCAAGGCGATTGCCTGGGCTTTCTTCGGCGTGCGCAGGCGCGCCGACTACGACAGGGATGTGGCCCAGCTGAATCCGGTGCATGTGATCATCGCCGGCGTCATCGGGGCTGCGCTGTTCGTGCTGGTGCTGGTGCTGCTGGTCAACTGGGTGATCGGCAGCGGCGTCGCCGGAGCATGAGCGCTTTCAGGATCTGGCAGGACTGATTGATTTAGTTCGAGGAGAAACAGAGATGTCGGCAGCGACTCCCCACGGAGCAACCCCCTACTACTTCGTGCCCGGTCCCTCGCGGCACCCGGTGATGGCCGCGACCGGCCTGTTCTTCGTGATCCTGGGCGCCGGCCAGTGGATCAACGGGCATCAGTGGGGCGCCTACTCGCTGGCCTTCGGCCTGCTGTGGTGGGCCTTCGTGCTCAAGCAGTGGTTCGGTGACGCCATCCGCGAGAGCGAGGGCGGCCTCTACAGCGACCGCATCGATGTCTCCTTCCGCTGGAGCATGGGCTGGTTCATCTTCTCGGAGGTGATGTTCTTCGCCGCCTTCTTCGGTGCGCTCTACTGGGCCCGCGTGCACTCGGTGCCCACGCTGGGCAATCTGGAGCATGCCCTGCTGTGGCCCGACTTCAAGGCCCTGTGGCCCAGCGTCGCGGCCGGTGCCACGGCCGCTCCGGCCGGCACGGTGGAAGCTTTCAGCACCATCGGCCCCTGGCCCCTGCCCACGGTCAACACCGCCCTGCTGCTGACCTCGGGCGTGACCCTCACCATTGCCCACCATGCCCTGATCGCCGGCAATCGTGGCAAGACCATTGCCTTCATGTGGATGACGGTGCTGCTGGGCATTGTCTTCCTGATCGTGCAGGGCTATGAATACGCCCACGCCTACCGCGACCTGAACCTCAAGCTCAGCTCCGGCGTGTTCGGCTCCACCTTCTTCATGCTGACCGGCTTCCACGGCTTCCACGTCTTCGTGGGCATGCTGATGCTGCTCTTCATCACCCTGCGCCTGCACAAGGGCCACTTCACCAAGGACCGCCACTTCGGCTTCGAGGCGGCCGCCTGGTACTGGCACTTCGTCGACGTCGTCTGGCTGGGTCTCTACGTCGTCGTCTACTGGATGTGACGGCTTTCCCGGCTGCATCCCGCAATGAAAAGCGCCGCAGAGCGGCGCTTTTTTCTTGGCGGTCAGCCAGTCGGGGAGGGCGGTGGCCTCATCGCCCGAGCGGCACGCCGGTCGGCTTGATCCAGCCCATGTAGTAGCTCAGCAGGATGAAGAGGAAGAGCGCCACCGAGAAGGCCACCCGCAGCGCCAGCGCGCGGGCCATGCTGCTGCGGCCCTTGCTCCGGCGCAGCATGAACAGGCCCGCGGCCCCCAGCGCACCGAGAATGCCCACAAAGGCCAGCAGAAAGACGAATTTCATGGCGATCGATTATTCCACCGAGGGCCGCAGCGCATGAGGGGGCGAGCCCTGATCCTGCTGGGCGCGGCCCTGCTGGGCACGGCCCTGACGGCGCGCCTGGGCTGGTGGCAGCTGGACCGGGCGGCCCAGAAGCAGGCCCTGCAGCAGGCTCAGGCCGCGCGGGCGGCCATGCCGCCGCTGGGCGCGGCCGAGCTGCTGGCAGCCAAGCCCGGGGACCAGCTGCAGCGCCGCGTGCTGCTGCGCGGGCACTGGCTGGCGTCGCACAGCATCTATCTCGACAACCGGCCCATGGCGGGGCGGGTGGGCTTCTACCTCGTCACGCCGCTGCAGCTCAGCGGACGCCCCGAGGCCATCCTGGTGCAGCGCGGCTGGGTGCCGCGCGACGCGCAGGACCGCGAGCGCCTGCCGCCGGTCAGCACACCGGCCGGCGAGGTGCAGATCCAGGGTCGACTGATTCCGGCCCCCGCCCGGCTCTATCAGCTGGGCTCAGCGGGCCAGGGGCGTATCCGGCAAAATCTGGACTCCGCCGCGTTCGCGCAGGAAATTCGCCAGCCCCTGCTGCCCCTGACGGTGCAGCAGCTGGGCGAGCCGGGAGCACAGGCCGCCGACGGGCTCCTGCGCGACTGGCCGGCGCCCGATGCCGGCCTGCAGAAACACTATGGCTATGCCTTCCAATGGTTTGCGCTCAGCGCGCTGATCCTGGGTCTTTATGTCTGGTTCCAACTCATCCGTCCCCGCCGACAAGCTCGCTGATCAGGGCCTGAACCTGACGGTGCACAGCCTGCCCGATCCCCGGGCCATGGCCGGCCAGCAGCGCACCAAGGCCGGACGCCTGCAGATGCTGCTGGTGGTGCTGGCCTGCGCGGCCCCGGTGGTCGCCTCCTACTTCACCTTCTATGTGATCAAGCCCCAGGGCAATGCCTATGGCGAGCTGATCCACCCGGCGGTGGAGCTGCCCGCCGAGCTGCAGCTGCAGGATCTGGACGCCCAGGCCGTGCCGCCCGCCAGCCTCAAGGGCCAGTGGCTGCTGACCCTGGTGCAGGAGCAGGCCTGCGATGCGGACTGCGACCGCCGCCTCTTCACCCAGCGCCAGCTGCGCGAGATGCTGGGCAAGGAGCGCGACAAGGTGGACAAGCTGCTGCTGCTGCCCGATGACGCGCCGGCCCCCTCGCCGGCCCTGCGTGAGGCCCTGGGCCAGGGCGTGGGCGTCACGGTGCTGCGCCTGCCGCGCGCGCAGCTGCAGGGCTGGCTCAAGCCCGCCGAGGGCCGCGGCCTGCAAGACCATTTCTACCTGATCGACCCCATGGGCCGCTGGATGCTGCGTGCGCCCGCCCAGCCCGAGCCGGCCAAGCTCAAGCGCGATCTGGACCGCCTGCTGCGGGCCAGCGCCTCCTGGGATCAGCCGGGGCGTTGAGATCGCGATGAATCCGACGCTGGACCTTGTCAATCTCACGCCCCTGGGCCAGATGCTGGCCTTCGGTGCCCTGCTGGGGGGCGGCCCGCTGCTGTGGCTGCGCCTGCGCTCGCGTGCGCCCAGCGGCAGCCCCGAGCGCCTGCGCGCCCTGACCCTGCTGACCCTGTTCCTGACCTTTGATCTGGTCATCTTCGGCGCCTTCACCCGGCTCACCGATTCCGGCCTGGGCTGCCCGGACTGGCCCGGCTGCTACGGCGAGTTCAGCCCCCTGGGCGCACACAGCGAGATCCAGGCCGCGCAAAGCGCCATGCCCACCGGCCCCGTCACCCATGGCAAGGCCTGGATCGAGATGATCCACCGCTATCTGGCCAGCGGCGTGGGCTTCCTGATCCTGGTGCTGTGTGTGCAGAGCTGGCGCCAGCGCCGCGCGGGCCAGGGCGTCTCGCCCTGGTGGGCCACGCTGACCCTGGTCTGGGTCTGCATGCAGGGCGCCTTCGGGGCGCTGACGGTGACCATGAAACTCTTCCCGGCCATCGTCACCCTGCACCTGCTGGGCGGCCTGGCTCTGCTGGTGCTGCTGGCCTGGCAGGCGCAGGGCTATGCACCGCGGCCCTTGACGCTGGGGCGCGGCCTGCAGGCAGCGGTGTGGGCGGTGTTCGGGCTCTCGCTGGCGCAAATTGCCCTGGGCGGCTGGGTGAGCACCAATTACGCGGTGCTGGCCTGTGACGCATTCCCGCAGTGCCATACCGACCAGTGGTGGCCGGCCATGGACTTTGCGCAGGGCTTCACGCTCTGGCGCGAGCTGGGCGCCAAGGCGGGCGGTGGCCTGCTACCCTTCGCGGCCCTGACGGCCATCCACATGGCCCACCGCCTGGGTGCCCTGGTCCTGCTCACGGCCCTGCTGGGCCTGGCCGCCTGGCTGTGGCGCCATGGCCCCGAGGCGCGCCGCTGGGCCCGGCGCTTGCTCGCCGTGGCGGCCTGGCAGCTGATCAGCGGCCTCTCGAACGTGGTGCTGGACTGGCCGCTGCTGGCCGCCCTGGCCCACACCGGCGGGGCCGCGGCCCTGCTGACCTTGCTGAGTTTTCTGCTGGCGCGCCTGAGGCAGGGCGCCGCCCATCCTGTTTCGCTATGACCCAAGCTTCTCTTGTTGCGCCGCCGGCCTCGCGCTGGCGTCAGTTCTACCAGCTCACCAAGCCGCGCGTGGTGCAGATGATCGTCTTCTGCGCCGTGATCGGCATGGCCCTGGCCATTCCGGGCTGGCCCAGCGTTACCGAGTGGAACCTGATCCTGGCGGCCACGGCGGGCATCTGGCTGGTAGCCGGCGCGGCCGCGGCCTTCAACTGCCTGATCGAGGAGCACATCGACGCCAAGATGAAGCGCACCGCCTGGCGCCCCACGGCCAAGGGCGAGCTGAGCCGGCCCCAGACCCTGGCGTTCTCGGCCCTGCTCTGCGCCCTGGGTTCGGCCGTTCTCTGGATCTGGGTCAACCCGCTGACCATGTGGCTGACCTTCGCCACCTTCGTGGGCTATGCGGTGATCTACACCGTGATCCTCAAGCCGCTGACGCCGCAGAACATCGTGATCGGTGGCGCTTCGGGTGCCATGCCGCCGGTGCTGGGCTGGGCGGCGCTGCGCGGCGAGGTGGGCCCCGAGGCCCTGATGATGTGCCTGATCATCTTCTTGTGGACCCCGCCGCATTTCTGGGCCCTGGCCCTGTATCGCACCGAGGACTACGCCAAGGCCGGCCTGCCCATGCTGCCTGTGACCCATGGCTCGGAGTTCACCCGCCTGCAGATCATGCTCTACACCTGGGTGCTGCTGGCCGCCACCCTGCTGCCCTTCCTCACCGGCATGAGCGGCTGGATCTATCTGGCCGCGGCCCTGGTGCTGGGCCTGCGCTTCTGCCACTACGCCTGGCGCCTGTGGCGCCAGTACTCGGACGAGCTGGCTCGCGCCACCTTCCGTTTCTCGATCTGGCATCTGGCACTGCTCTTCGCGGCCCTGCTGCTGGATCACTACCTGATGCCCCTGTGGATCTGATGCCATGACGACTTCCGCCCCCTCGCGCCGCCTGCTGCTGTCCGCTGCTCTGGCGGGTGCCCTGACCCTGCTGGCCGGCTGCGATCAGGCCAGCAAGCCGGCCTTCAAGGGCATAGACCTCACCGGCGCGGCTTATGCGCGCGAGCTCAAGCTGCCCGACCAGGACGGCCGCGAGCGCACCCTGGGCGACTTCAAGGGCAAGGTGCTGGTGATCTTCTTCGGCTACACCCAGTGCCCCGATGTCTGTCCCACCACCCTGGCCGAGCTGGCCCAGGTGAAGAAGGCCCTGGGGCCGGACGGGGACAAGGTGCAGGGCCTCTTCGTCACCGTGGACCCGGAGCGCGACACGCCCGAACTGCTCAAGGCCTATCTGCAGAGCTTCGATGCCAGCTTTGTGGCGCTGCGCGGCAGCGAGGAGCAGACCAAGGCCGTGGCCAAGGAGTTCAAGGTCTTCTACGCCAAGGTGCCGGGCAAGACCGAGGGCTCGTACACCATGGACCACACGGCCGCCAGCTTCATCTTCGACACCCAGGGCCGTGTGCGCGTGTTCTCACGCTACGGCTCGGGCGCCCAGGCCCTGGTGGACGACATCAAGCTGCTGCTGGCCGAGAAGTAGGCCTCGTGCCCGGCGGCCATCGGCCGCCCCCCGGAATGAGAAAAGCCCCGGCATGCCGGGGCTTTGTCTTGGGAGGGCAGGGCGCCGGGATCAGGCGGCGACCAGGGCCTTCTTCATCTTCTTCATGGCGGCCACCTCGATCTGGCGGATGCGCTCGGCGGACACACCGTACTCGGCCGCCAGCTCGTGCAGGGTCATGCCGCCCGAGTTGTCGTCATTCACCTTCAGCCAGCGCTCTTCCACGATGCGGCGGCTGCGCTCGTCCAGCGCCTCCAGGGCGCGGGCGATGCCGGTGCCGGCCAGCTCGTCACGGCTGCGGGATTCCAGCACGCGGGTGGGCTCATGGCTCTCGTCCGCCAGGTAGGCGATGGGGGCGAAGGCCTGCTCGCCATCGTCGTCGCCCTGGGGCTCCAGGGCCACGTCGCCACCCGCCATGCGGGTTTCCATCTCCAGCACTTCCTCGCGCTTGACGTTCAGCTCGCGCGCCACATGCTCCAGCTCGCTTTCGGTGAGCGTGTTGCGGTGGGTCTGGCCCTCGGCCGCCTCTTCCTTGAGGCTGTGCTTCATGGAGCGCAGATTGAAGAAGAGCTTGCGCTGGGCCTTGGTCGTGGCGACCTTGACCATGCGCCAGTTCTTCAGGATGTACTCGTGGATCTCGGCCTTGATCCAGTGCATGGCATAGCTGACCAGGCGCACGCCCTGCTCGGGGTCATAGCGCTTGACGGCCTTCATCAGGCCCACATTGCCTTCCTGGATCAGGTCACCCTGGGGCAGGCCGTAGCCCAGGTACTGGCGCGAGATCGAAACCACCAGGCGCAGGTGCGAGAGCACCAGGCGGCCGGCGGCCTCCAGATCACCGTGTTCGCGCAGGCGGCGGGCAAAGGACAGCTCCTCCTCGGGCGTCAGCATCGGCAGGCGATTGACGGCCGAGATATAGGCGTCCAGATTGCCCAGCGAGGGCACCAGGGCCCAGGGGTCACGAACAGCCAGTGCGGTGGGGTTGCTCATTCCATTTCCTCCAGCCAGCGGGAGCCCAGGGCTCCCCGACGTCCCTATATTAGCACTCCCTCAGATTGAGTGCTAAACCGGAAATAGCAAGGCTGTCGTGAAGATTCGTGAATGATTGCTGCGAGAGCGCGCACTAACAAGCTCGCGCGGCGGCTGCGGCAAGCCTGGTAGTAACCCGAATATGACTGGCGGGCCGGCTCAGTCCACCAGGCCGAAGTCCGGGCTGGCGACCATGCCCTCGATGTCCAGCAGGATCAGCATGCGCTCGGCGATCTTGCCCAGGCCGGTGATGA
The DNA here is from genome assembly GCF_020535565.1 of Shinella sp. XGS7. Lineage (NCBI taxonomy): Bacteria > Pseudomonadati > Pseudomonadota > Alphaproteobacteria > Hyphomicrobiales > Rhizobiaceae > Shinella > Shinella sp. XGS7. The sequence continues at coordinate 2,190,175 of NZ_CP084758.1, forward strand.
AGCGTGCGTCGATGGCCGAGCCGATCTCCGGCGGCGGCTTGACCGCGTCGGCCCCCAGTTCCAGCACGTCCGACACCGAATCCACCACGATGCCGACCACGCGACCCAGCACATTGAGCACGATCACCACGGTGAAGCCGTTGTACTCGGCCGTCTGGCCCAGGCGCAGGCGCAGGTCCACGATGGGCACGATCACGCCGCGCAGATTGACCACGCCCTTGACGAAGGCCGGGGCGTTGGCAATGCGGGTGGGCGCCTCGTAGGAGCGGATCTCCTGCACCTTGAGGATGTCGATGCCGTATTCCTCACCGCCGACGCGGAAGGTCAGGCATTGCCGGGCGGGGCTGGCCGCTTCGGTGGCGACCAGGGCGGTGGACGGTGCGTGGGCGAGTTCGGTGGAGCTCATGGTGGTCAGGGAAGCAGAGTGGCTTATTGTGCACGCCTGCCGGCCCGCCGACGTTCAGCCGCCGCGCAGCAGCCGGTCCAGCAGGCTCAACAGTTCACGAACATCGACGGGTTTGGTCAGGTAGTGGCGCACGCCCGCGGCGCGGCTGCGCTCGATCTGCTCCGGCAGGGCATTGGCCGAGACCACCACCACGGGCAGCTCGGCGCCCTGGGGGCTGGCGCGCAGCCGGGCCAGCAGGCTCAGGCCATCGGTGTCGGGCAGCTGCATGTCCAGCAGCAGCAGATCGGGCGGATCGGCCAGCACCGCGGCCAGGCCGCTGGCGCCGTCGGCATAGGCCTGCAGCTGCAGCTGCGGCCGCTGGGCCAGGATGCCGCGCATCACCTCCACATTGGTGGCGTTGTCCTCGATATAGACCACGCGGCGGCGCTGGGCCGGGGGCAGGACCTCGGCCCGCTCCGCAGGGTCCGTGCTGCCGGGGGCCTCGGCGCGGGCCTCGGGCAGCTGCAGCGAGAAGGTGGAGCCCTGACCCTCGGTGGAGCTCACCGTCAGTCCTCCACCCATCAGCTCCACCAGGCGCTGGCAGATCACCAGGCCGATGCCCGTGCCCTCGGTGCTGCTGCGCTCGCGGCCCAGTCGGTTGAAGGGCTGGAAGAGTTCGGACAGCTGGGCGGGGCTCAGGCCCAGGCCGGTGTCGGTGACGCTGAGCTCCACCAGGCCGCCGGGCTGGCGGCGTGAGGCCAGCATGATGCGGCCGCCTTCGACGTTGTACTTGACTGCATTGCTCAGCAGATTGGTCAGCACCTGACGGATGCGCGTGGCATCGCCCAGGGCGTAGCGGGCCTCGGGCGCCAGGCGGCGCTCGATGCGGATGTTGCGCGCCGCGGCCTGCTTGTCCACCAGGGCCAGGGCATCGTCCAGCAGGGCCTGCAGGTCCTGGCGCGAGGGCTCCAGCTTGAGCGAGCCGGACTCGATGCGCGAGAGGTCCAGGGTGTCGTTGATCATCTCCAGCAGGTGCCAGCCGGCCTGCTGCACCTGGGCGGCCCAGCCGCGCTGGCGCTCGGAGAGCGGATGCTCGCGGTCCATCTCCAGCAGCTGGGTGAAGCCCAGCATCGCATTGAGCGGGGTGCGCAGCTCGTGGCTCATGCGCGAGAGAAAGTCGTTCTTGGCCCGGCTGGCGGCTTCGGCGGTTTCGCGCGCCTGCTCCAGCTCCTGCATGCGCAGCAGGTCGCTGATGTCTTCCACCACACCCACCATGCGGTCGGGCCGCCCCTCGGCGTCGCGCAGCAGGCTGACCCGGGCGCGCACATGCAGGACCTGGCCCTCGCGGGTCAGGTAGCGTTTGTGGCGGCTGTAGGTGTCGATCTCCCCGGCGATCAGCTGGCGGCCCAGGCGCACGTCCTCGGCCCGGTCCTCGGGATGGGTGACCGAGAGAATGCTGCGGCTCAGCAGCTCGGCCGGGCTGTAGCCCAGCAGGCGGCAGAAATGCGGGTTGATCTCCTGCGGCCGCCCGTCCAGATCGGCGAAGCAGATGCCGATGGGCGCATGCTCGAAGATGCTGCGAAAGCGCTGCTCGCTGCTGCGCAGGGCCGCGGAGGCGCGCTCGCGCTCCAGCACCTCATGCTCCAGGGCCGCGGTGCGCTGGGCCACCAGGGTCTCGACGCGGCGCGCCCGGCCGGTCACGGTCAGCAGCAGGGCGCCTAGCAGGGCCGCGCTCACCAGGCCCACCATGGCGAAGGCCCAGCTGCCGTAGCCGGTGCTCATGCCCATGCCGCGCGGCGCGAAGACGCGCACCTCCCAGCTGCGCCCTCCGAAGCTCACGGTGCGCTGCACCTGGTTGCGGCCATCGCTGCGCTGTTCGCAGCCCGGCGGGCCGGCCAGTCGCTTCTCCGCGGCCCCGGGCTCCAGGTCCAGCAGGCAGATTTCCAGGTGCTCCGGAATGTCGGCCGCGATCTTGCGCACCAGCAGGTCCGGGCGCAGGGTGGCGAAGACCACGCCGCGCAGGCTGCGCTGGCGCTCTTCCACGCTGCGCGGCTCGCCGTCATAGAGGGCCTGATAGATCACCACGCCGATGGCGGACTCGCTGTCCTGCGAGAGCTGGAAGCCGCCGGTGGCCGCCGGCAGGGCATTGCGCTGGCTGCGCTCCAGGGCCTCGCGGGTGGGCGGCACGGAGCGTATGTTCACGCCCAGGGCGCCGGCATTGCGGGCCAGGGGTTCGATCAGGCGTATCGCCAGCATGGGCTCCTGCGGCGGCGGCTGCAGATCGCCGGGGCGGCGGCGGTCACGGGCCTGGTAGCCGGCCAGGCCCTCGGCCCGGGCCGACTGATCGAAGGCGGCCAGGGCGTCGCGCTCCACCTGGCGGGCCCAGCCCAGGGCCAGCAGATTGCCCCCGGGCAGCAGATAGGCGGCGGTGCCGCGCTGGAAATCGCTGCGCGAGATGGCTGGCGCCACCAGCAGCAGGCTGCGCGTGGCCTCCAGCGCGCCCAGGGGCTCGCGCAGCGCATGCTCCATGGCGGTGGCGGCGGCCCCGGCCTCGCGCTCGAAGAGGTCGCGTTCGCGCTGGGCGTCCCACTCCACCAGCTTGAGCGTGGACAGGCTCATCAGCACCGTGGTCAGCAGCAGGGGCAGGGCCACGCTGAGCCGGCGCGAGGCCCAGGCCTCGCGCGGGCGGGCGATCAGGCACAGGGTCAGGGGCGCGCCGATCAGCACGCCCATGGTGTCGCCCAGCCACCAGGCGCTCCAGTTGCTGAGCCAGTGCTCGGGACGTATCGCCCCGGCGGCCAGCAGGGCCATGCTGCCCAGGGTGGGACTCACCAGGCAGGCCAGGCCCGCGCCCAGCAGATAGAAGCGCGCCAGCTCGCGGGGCTCGGTCAGCAGCGGCGTGGGGCCCACGAAACGGCGCACCAGCCAGGCCCCGATCAGGGCCTGCAGGGTGGCACCCAGACCGATCACCAGGGGCAGCAGGCCCGGGTTGTGGCCGTGCTGCCAGGCCAGCAGCAGGTTCACGGCGCTGGAGCCCAGCCAGACGGCGGGCACCATGCGTGGCCCCAGCACCAGCACCCCCACCAGGGCCAGCCCGGCCGAGGGGTAGAGCGGGGAGGCGTAGTTGGGGGGCAGGCTCAGCTGCACCGCCATCAAGCCCAGCGCGATATACGCCGCGGCCAGGGCCAGGGCTTGCAAAGGCCAGGAGCGGAAGGCGGCGGACAGGGTCATGACGTTTGTCGGAGCATGCCCGGCGATCCTAGCCCAGCGGCCGGGCTCCCAGGGGCGCTCATGCTCCGCATGAACCCGGGTTTGTGGCGCACTGCGCGGGTCAGGTCTTGACGCTGCCGCGCCGGCCTCGCAGGCCCCGCTCAGGCCGGCTCGAAGCTGCTGCGGTTGCGGCCTTCGGCCTTGGCGCGGTAGAGCGCGGTATCGGCGCGGCGCAGCACATCGTCCAGATGGCGGTCGGCCGCGGCCAGCAGGGCCAGGCCGATGGAGACGGTCAGGCGCTGCGGCCCCTCGGGCAGGGGCAGGGGCGCGGTCTCCACCGCGCTGCGGATGCGCTCGGCCGCGGCTTGGGCCCCTTCGGCATCGAGCTGGCCCATCAGGGCCACGAACTCCTCGCCGCCCTGGCGCACGGCCAGATCCTCCACCCGGCAGCTGGCGGCGATCACGCCGGCCACATGGCGCAGGGCGGCGTCCCCCACCTCGTGGCCGTGGCGGTCATTGATCTGCTTGAAATGGTCGATGTCGATCACCAGGGCGGCCAGGGCATCGCCGCGGCGCCGGCTCAGGGCCAGGCGCTCGGCGCCCTGCTCGGCCAGGATGCGGCGGTTGGGCAGGCCGGTCAGGTGGTCGGTGGAGGCGGCATGCTCCCACTGCCGGCGTATGCGCTCCGAGCAGAGCTGCAGAAAGGCCGTGGTGCCGATCACGGGCATCACCGAGGCGATCAGGGGCGTGACCAGATTGATCCAGTGCTCACGGTCCAGCAGGCTGGGCACCGGCCCGCCGTTCTGCAGGAAATACACCATGCGCAGCAGCAGAAAGGCCAGCACGCCGCCGAAGATGCCCGCCAGCACCCGGCGGCTCACCGCCGCGTCGCTGGCCGGGGCGCGCGCCAGCAGGCTGATGCTGCCCAGCAGGGGCAGGGCCCAGGTGAGGGTGGCGATGACGATGCGGGCACGCAGGTCCGGCTCGACATTGGCGAACCAGTACAGGCCCGGCAGCTGCAGCAGCACCGGCAGGACCATCAGGGGCCAGGGCAGCTCGCGCCCATAGAACTGGCTCAGGGCGCGCCAGTAGAGCACCACGCCCAGCAGCACCACCGCATTGCCCAGGGGCAGCACAAAGCCCGGAGGCTTGAGCGCCTGCAGGGCCAGCAGGATGCAGCCGCCAGCCTGCAGCAGGGTGCCGATGCGCCAGCTCACCGCGGCCGGCCGCAGCTCGGCGGGCAGGTCGCGGTGCATCAGGCCGAGGACGCCGCCGTTGAGCAGCATCATCAGGATGGCCACCAGAAAGGCGGTCAGCGGGTCCATGCGCGGGGCGTGCCGGGGGCGCCGCCACGCGGGCGGCGGCGCCGCGCGGGGCTCAGACGTTGAACAGGAAGTTCAGCACGTCGCCGTCCTTGACGACGTAGTCCTTGCCTTCGGCGCGCATCTTGCCGGCTTCCTTGGCACCGGCCTCGCCCTTGTACTGGATGAAATCCTCGAAGGCGATGGTCTGGGCGCGGATGAAGCCGCGTTCGAAGTCGGTGTGGATCACGCCGGCCGCCTGGGGGGCGGTGTCGCCGATATGGATGGTCCAGGCGCGCACTTCCTTCACACCGGCGGTGAAGTAGGTCTGCAGGCCCAGCAGGCTGAAACCGGCACGGATCAGGCGGTTCAGGCCCGGCTCGTCCTGGCCCATCTCGGCCAGGAACATGGCGCGGTCTTCATCGCTCATCTCGGCCAGCTCGGCCTCGGTCTTGGCGCAGATGGCCACCACCGGGCCCTTCTGGGCGGCGGCGTATTCCTTCAGGCGGTCCAGGAAGGGGTTGTTCTCGAAACCGTCCTCGGCCACATTGCCCACGAACATGGCCGGCTTGGCCGTGATCAGGCACAGGGGCTTGAGCAGGACCAGCTCTTCCTTGCTGAAGTCGATGGAGCGCACCGGCTTGGCTTCGTTCAGCGCGGCCTGGCACTTCTCCAGCACCTTGACCAGGGCTTGCGCCTCCTTGTCACCGGCGCGGGCCACCTTGTTGTAGCGCACCAGGCTCTTGTCCACCGTGCCCAGGTCGGCCAGGCAGAGCTCGGTCTGGATGACCTCGATGTCCGAGATCGGGTCGACCTTGCCGTTCACGTGGATCACATTGGGATCCTCGAAGCAGCGCACCACATTGACGATGGCGTCGGTCTCGCGGATGTGGGAGAGGAACTGGTTGCCCAGGCCTTCGCCCTTGGAAGCGCCGGCCACCAGACCGGCGATGTCCACGAACTCCACGATGGCCGGCACGATGCGCTCGGGCTTGACCACCTCGGCCAGCTGGGTCAGGCGCGGGTCGGGCAGCTCCACCACACCCACATTGGGCTCGATGGTGCAGAAAGGATAGTTCTCGGCGGCGATGCCGGCCTTGGTCAGGGCGTTGAAGAGGGTGGACTTGCCGACATTGGGCAGGCCCACGATGCCGCATTTGAGGCTCATGGAGGACTTTCGCTGGGGGCCGGATGTAAAACCGGGATTTTAGCGGCCTGCCTACAATGCCCCCCATGCAAGAGCGAGAAGTGTTCGATGTGCTGGTGCGCGGCGAGGGTTGCGTGGGCCGTGCCCTGGCCCTGGCGCTCTCGGCCCAGGGCCTGCGCGTGGCCCTGCTGGGCCATGAGCAGCCCGCCCGGAGCGAGGATCTGCGCACCTATGCCCTGAACGCCGGCTCGGTGGCCCTGCTGCGCGAGCTGCGGGTCTGGGAGACCCTGCCGCGCGAGGCCTGGAGCCCCGTCTACGAGATGCAGGTGCATGGCGACCAGGCCGCCGGCCGTCTGGCCTTTTCGGCCTGGCAGCAGGGCGTGGGCGAGCTGGCCCATATCGTCGATGCCGCCACCCTGGAGCAGCAGCTGGGCGCCGCCCTGAGCTTCGCGCCCCATGTGCGGCGGGTCAGCGCGCCGGTGCCGGCGGCGCTGACGGCCCTGTGCGAGGGCAAGGAATCCGCGGCCCGCGAGGCCCTGGGTGTGCGTTTCGAGCGACATGGCTATGGCCAGCAGGCGATTGCCGCCCGTCTGGTGGTGGAGCAGCCCCACCAGGGCGTGGCCCGCCAGTGGTTCCGCGCGCCCGATGTGCTGGCCCTGCTGCCCTTCGAGCGGCCGCAAGCCGGGTGTTCCTATGGCCTGGTCTGGTCCCTGCCCAGCGAGCGCGCCCAGGAACTGCTGGCCGCCGGCCCGGCGGAATTCGAGTCGGCCCTGCTGGAAGCCACCGAGGGGGCCGTGGGCCCGCTGCGCCTGGCCGGCGGCCGGGCGGCCTGGCCGCTGAGTCTGGGCCGGGCCGACCGCGTCAGCGGTCCCGGATGGGCCCTGCTAGGCGACGCCGCCCATGTGGTCCATCCCCTGGCCGGCCAGGGCCTGAACCTGGGCCTGGCCGATGTGGCCGCCCTGGCCCAGGTGCTGCGCGAGCGCGAGGCCTGGCGCCCCCTGGGTGACGAGCGCCTGCTGCGCCGCTACGAGCGTGCGCGCCTGGCGCCCACCCTGGCCATGGGCGAACTCACCGACGGCCTGCTGCGCCTCTTCGCCAGCGAGACTCCGGGCCTGCGCGAGCTGCGCAACCGCGGCATGGGTCTGCTGAACCAACTCCCGCCCCTGAAGCGCTGGCTGACGGCGCGGGCCCTGGGCGCCTGAGGCGGCCCAGCTCTCTTTCGTTCTCCCGACCGAGCACAAGACATGAAGCTGTTGACACACACGGGCCTGGCCCTGAGCCTGCTGGCCGCCGCCCCCCTGGTCCTGGCCAGCGAGGCCCAGATCCGCAAGAGCATCGCCGAGCGCATGCCCAACTGGCCCAAGCTCGACGAGGTGCGCCCGGCGGCCATGCCGGGCCTCTGGGAGATCCGCGCCGGCAACGAGATCCGCTACACCGATGCCAGCGGCAGTTTCCTGATCGAGGGCGAGCTGATCGATCTGAAATCGCGCCGCAACCTCACCGAGGACCGCCTGGCCAAGATCAACCAGATCGACTTCGCCAGCCTGCCGCTCAAGGACGCCCTGGTCTGGAAGAGCGGCAAGGGCACGCGCCGCATCGCCGTCTTCGCCGACCCGAACTGCGGCTACTGCAAGCGCTTCGAGCGCAGCCTGCAGGAGGTCAAGGACGTCACGGTCTACACCTTCCTGATCCCCATCCTGGGCGGTGATTCGCCCGAGAAGTCGCGCAATATCTGGTGCGCCAAGGACTCACAGGCCACCTGGCTGTCCTGGATGCTGGAGGGCAAGGTGCCGCCCAAGGCCGGCAGCGGCTGCGATGACGCCGCCGTGGAGCGCAATCTGGCCCTGGCGCGCAAGCACATGGTCAATGGCACGCCGGCCGTGATCTTCGAGGATGGCAGCCGCGCGCCGGGTGCCATCAGCGCCGAGCAGCTGGAGCGCCGCCTGGCTGCGCTCAAGGCCGCGGGCTCCGGCTCCTGATCCGGCGCCGCGTGCGCCTTCCCACGATTCCTTCAATCACAGCGTTTCGATCACCATGCCCTCCGCCGCCCTTGCCGCCGAGTCCGGCCGACCGCCGACCCTGAACCCGGTGGCCCTGCGCCTGGCCTATGCCGGCCTGATTCCCTTTGTGCTGGGGGCATTGCTGATCTGGCTGCTGGCCGGCTACAACCTGGAGGCCCATGCCTTCGTGGCCCTGGGGCTCTCGGCCTATGCGGCCGTGATCATCAGCTTCCTGGGCGGCATCCACTGGGGCCTGGCCATGCGCCAGCAGATCCCCTCGCCGGCTCCCTTCGTCTGGGGCGTGGTGCCCTCCCTGCTGGCCTGGGTGGGCGTGGTGATGCCCGCCTATGCCGGCCTGGCCCTGCACGGCCTGGTGCTGGTGATCTGCTATCTGGTGGACCGCCGCTTCTACCCGGCTCTGGGCGCCAGCGCCTGGCTGACCCTGCGTTTTCGCCTCAGCGCCGTGGCCGCGCTGAGCTGCTTCCTGGGAGCGGCAGGCAGCTGACGATGATTGTTTACCGTGTCGAGATTGCCGATGCCCAGGCGCATCTGTTCCGGGTCACGCTGACCCTTCCCGCGCCCGCCGAGCAGCAGGTGCTGAGCCTGCCGGTCTGGATTCCCGGCAGCTATATGGTGCGTGAGTTCTCGCGCCATCTGCAGGGTCTGAGCGCCCGCCAGGGCGCGCGCGAGCTGCCCCTGCGCCAGCTGCGCAAGAACGCCTGGCAGGTGGATTGCCAGGGCCGCGCGGCCCTGGTGCTGAGCTACCAGGTCTATGCCTTCGACCCCTCGGTGCGCGCTGCCTTTCTGGATGCGCAGCGCGGCTTCTTCAATGCCACCAGCCTGTGCCTACGGGCCCATGGCCGCGAGCAGGAGCCGCATGCCATCGAGCTGGGGCCGCTGCCCGCGGGCTGGCAGGTGGCCACGGCCATGAACCCGGCCGAGCCCGGCCGCTATGTGGCGGCCGATTACGACGAGCTGCTGGACCATCCCTTCGAGCTGGGCGCCTTCTGGCGCGGCCAGTTCATGGCCGGCGGCGTGCCGCATGAGCTGGTGGTGGCCGGTGCCCTGCCGGTGTTCGACGGCGAGCGACTGCTGGCCGACACCCAGCGCCTGTGCGAGGCCCAGATCGCCTTCTGGCATGGCCGCCGCAATGGTCATGCTGCGGTCGGCGGCACGCCGCCCTTCACGCGCTATGTCTTCCTGCTCAATGCGGTGGACGAAGGCTATGGCGGGCTTGAGCACCGCGCCAGCACCGCCCTGATCAGCGCGCGCCGCGACCTGCCGGTGTTGGGCCAGCGCGAGAGCAGCGAGGGCTATGTGCGCCTGCTGGGCCTGATCAGCCACGAGTATTTCCACACCTGGAACGTCAAGCGCTTGCGCCCGGCCGAGTTCGCGCAGTTCGACTACGAGCAGGAGAACTACACCGAGCTGCTCTGGTTCTTCGAGGGCTTCACCTCCTACTACGACGACCTCTTCCTGCTGCGCTGCGGCCTGATCGACGAGGCCCGCTACCTCAAGCTGATGAGCAGCACGCTCAGTGCCGTGCTGGCCACGCCGGGGCGGCGCCAGCAAAGCCTGGCCGAGGCCAGCTTCGATGCCTGGGTCCGCTACTACCGGCCCGACGAGAACACGCCCAACAGCACCGTCAGCTACTACGCCAAGGGTGCCTTGCTGGCCTGGGCCCTGGACCTGAGCCTGCGCAGCAGCGAGGCCCAGCCCAGCAGTCTGGACGAGCTGATGCGTCTGCTCTGGCAGCGCAGCGGCGGCGGCCCCATCAGCGAGGCCCAGATCCTGGCCGGCGTGGCCGAGCTGGGCGGCCCGGCCCGTGCCGAGGAGCTGCGCCACTGGGTGCATGGCTGCGACGAGCTGCCCCTGCCGGCCCTGCTGGAGCGCCTGGGCCTGCGCTGGAGTGCCGACAAGGCCGGTCTGGCCCAGCGCCTGGGCTTGCGCCTGGACAAAGGCGGCGAGGGCTTGCTCATCAAGCAGGTGCTGCAGGGCTCGGTGGCGCAGGCCGCGGGCCTGTCGGCCGGTGACGAGCTGCTGGCCTGCAATGGCTGGCGCCTGCGCAAGCTGGACGAGGCCCTGCTGACCCTGCAGCCCCAGGCCCCGCAGCGTCTGGAACTGCTGCTGGCGCGTGACCAGCGCATGCTCAGCCTGGGCCTGGACCTGCCGCTGGAGGCGCCGGCCGATGCACCGGTGCGCCTGAGCCCGGCCGACAAACCCTCGGCGCGTGCCCAGAGCCTGCGCCGCGCATGGCTGGGCGGCTGAAACCCGGCGCCTGGCGGCCCGGGCCGCGGCGCCTCGGTCTGCTCCTGCTGGCCCTGCTGTCGGTCCTGCTGCTGCATGCCCTGCTGGGGCAGGCCCTGTGGGTGCTGCATCCCGGCGCCGAGCGGGCGCGCTTTCCCGAGCGCCTGGCCGTGGTCTTTCTGCAGGAGCTGCAGGCCCAGGCCCCCATGCATGCGCCGCGGGTGCGGGGGCCGCGGCCGCCACCCTCGCCGCCGGTCGCCGAACCGCAGGCCGCCGCGATCACACCGGCCACGGCCGCCAGCGGTCCGGCCCAGCCGGGCGCAGCGGCTTCAGCCCCTGAGCCCGCGCCCGTCGAGACGCCGCCCGAAGCGCTTCCGCTCGCTGAGCCCGCCCTGGCGGCCTCGGAGTCTGCACTGCTGGCCGCCGCCGCCGCCGCCAGCGCCGCTTCAGCCGCGGGCGACGCGCCCGGCCCCGAGTGGCCGCTCTCCACCCAGCTGCGCTACCGCCTGAACGGCTACTTCCGCGGCGAGGTGACGGGCGAGGCCGAGGTGCAATGGCTGCGCCAGGGCACGCGCTACCAGGTGCATCTGGACGTGCTGGTGGGGGCGAGCTTCGCGCCCCTGATCCAGCGCCGCATGAGCAGCGACGGCCAGCTGGGCGCCCAGGGCATCGCGCCGCTGCGCTATGACGAGGACACCAAGGTGCTGATGCGCGAGCGCCGCCGCAGCAGCATCGTCTTCGATCGCGAAGCCCGCCAGCTGCGCCTGCCCGACGGCAGCCAGCAGGCCCTGCCCGCGGGCGTGCAGGATGCGGCCAGCCAGTTCGTGCACCTGACCTGGCTCTTTCTCACCGGGCGCGAGCAACTGGAGCCCGGCCGCATCGTGGCCCTGCCGCTGGCCCTGCCGCGCCGGCTCTATGCCTGGCGCTACGAGGTGCTGGGCCAGGAGACGCTGGACACGCCCATGGGGCCGCTCGCCGCCTGGCATCTGCGCCCCCTGCTGGACCGCGAGACCCGGCCCAATGACCTCAAGGCCGAGGTCTGGCTGGCGCCCAGCCTGCAGTACCTGCCGGTGCGCCTGCGCATCGCCCAGGACGAGCAGACCTATCTCGATCTGATGCTCCGGGCCGCCCCACGCCAGGCGGCACAATGAGCGCCGAGTTCCCAAGGACCGACACGAGGAGACCCCCGATGAGCTATGAATGCATCCTGACCGAGCTGCGTGGCAGCGGCGAGCGCAAGACCGGCCTGATCACCCTGAACCGGCCCAAGCAGCTCAATGCCCTGAATGACCAGCTGATGGACGAGCTGGGCCAGGCCCTGCTGGCCTTCGACGCCGATGACGGCGTCGGCTGCATCGTGCTGACTGGCTCCGAGCGCGCCTTCGCCGCCGGGGCCGACATCCCCACGATGGCCCCGCACGATTTCATGAGCGCCTTCAAGAGCGGCCTGATCTCCAAGAACTGGGAAACCATTCTGCAGGTGCGCAAGCCCGTGATCGCCGCGGTGGGCGGCTTCGCCCTGGGCGGCGGCTGCGAGCTGGCCATGATGTGCGACTTCATCATCGCCGCCGACAGCGCCAAGTTCGGCCAGCCCGAGATCAAACTCGGCATCATCCCCGGCGCCGGCGGCACGGTGCGCCTGCCACGCGCCGTGGGCAAGAGCAAGGCCATGGACATGCTGCTCACCGCCCGCATGATGGACGCGGCCGAGGCCGAGAGCGCCGGCCTGGTCTCGCGCGTGGTGCCGGCCGCCAGCCTGCTGGACGAGGCCCTGGCCGCGGCCGAGGCCATCAACGGCTTCAGCGCGCCCTCGGTGGCCCTGATCAAGGAGCTGGTGAACCTGGCCTACCAGGGCCCGCTCACCGACGGCGTCAAGGTGGAGCGCCGCTACTTCCACGCCCTGTTCGGCACGGCCGACCAGCGCGAGGGCATGGACGCCTTCCTGGCCAAGCGCAAGCCCGAGTTCAAGCACCGCTGAAGCCCGGGCGGCGGCATCGCTTGATGCATGTCAAGCGGGGTGGGGGAGGGGCTGGTTATCGTGCCCGGCCCGCTTTCCCCGCTCGATGACCCGCCTGCCTCCACTTCCCCTGCAACTCTCCCGCGCGACCCGCCACTGGCTGGTCCTGGGCCTGGGGCTCTTGCTCGCCTGGGGCCTGGCCCTGTGGTGGCTGCAACTGGAGCGGCAGGCCCTGCATCGCCACGAGGGCGAGAAGCTGCAGGGTCTGGTGCAGGCCCTTGACGGCATCGTGGCCCAGCAGCTGCTGTCCATCAACACCGCGCTGCGCACCATCGAGGGCCAGCGCGGCGAGCGCGAGGGCGCGGCCCTGCAAGGCCTGGGACCCTTGCTCTCCACCCTGGCCGAGGCCATGCCCGGCGTGCAGGCGCTCAGCGTGCTGGATGCCGAGGGCCGGCCGCGCGCCAGCTCGGCGCCGCGTCTGGCCGGGCTGGAAGAGGCGCATCGGGCCGGCTTCGAGCGTGTGCGTGAGTGGTCCGGGGGCGAGCGGCTGTATGTGGCCCCGCCTCAGAGCGGTCATGGCGGCGGCCAGACCCTGGCCCTGCTGCGCGGCCTGCGCGACCCCCAGGGGCGCCTGCTGGGCGCCGTGGCGGCCCTGCTGGACCCCGAGTACTTCCGCCTGGTGCTGCGCACCGCCCAGCCCTCGGACGAGACCTGGAGCGTGCTGGTGCATGAGCAGGGGCGGCTCTTCGCCATGCTGCCGGAGGCGCCCGAATGGCTGGGCCGCGATCTGAGCGCGCGGCCCGACAGCGTGCTCTCCCGCCATCTGCGCGCCGGCAGCCCCAGCAGTCTGCTGCTGATGCCGGCCCTGATCAGCGACGATCTGCGCCTGAGCGCGGCGCGCAGCGTGCGGCCGCCCGGCCTGGAGACCGATCAGGCCCTGGTGGTGGCCGTGGGGCGCTCGGTGCAGGCCCTGGAGGCCCCGTGGCGGCGCCAGCGCACCGCCGTGCTGGGCGTGGGCCTGCCGGTCAGCGCCCTGGCCTTTCTGGTGCTGGCCTTGTGGCAGCGGCGCCAGCGCCAGGTGGAGGGGCTGGAGAGGCGCCAGCGCCGTGCCGAGCGGGAGGCCGCCGAGCGCGTGGCCCTGGCTCTGGAGGGCGGGGAGCTGGGTCTGTGGGACTGGGAGGTGGCCAGCGGCCAGGCGTGCTTCGACGCGCGCTACTGCGCCATGCTGGGCCTGGCCGAGGGCGAGCTGGACGGCCGCGTGGAGGCCTGGCGCGAGCTGCTGCACCCGGATGACGAGGCGGTGGCCATGGCGGCCCTCAAGCCCTGCCTGGACGGGCGCAGCGACCACTACCAGGCCCAGTTCCGCCTGCGCCACCGTGAGGGCCACTGGGTCTGGGTGCTCAGCAAGGGGCGGGTGCTGGCACGCGAGCCCGGCGGGCGTGCCCGGCGCCTGGTGGGCACGCATCTGGACATCTCGGCCCTGCGCGCCGGCCAGGAGCGGCTGCAGAGCCAGGCGCGTCAGACCCAGGCCATCCTGGACCATATGGTGGACGGGGTGGTGACCATCGACGCTCGCGGGGTGATCGAGTCGGTCAACCCGGCCGCCTGTGCCATGTTCGGTTATGCGGCCGAAGCCCTGCTGGGGCGCAATATCGGCCTGCTGATGCCCGAGCCCGACCGCGGCCGGCATGACGACTACATCGCCCACTACCTGGGTGGCGGCGCGCCCCGCATCATCGGCCGTGGCCGCGATGTCGAAGGCCGGCGTGCCGACGGCAGCATCTTCCCGATGAGCCTGGCGGTCTCGCGCGTGGAGCATGAGGGGCGCACCCGCTTCATCGGCCTGACCCGCGACATCACCGAGCGCAAGAACGCCGAGGCCGAGATCGAACGCCTGGCCTTCTACGACGCGCTGACGGGCCTGCCCAATCGCCGCCTGCTGCTGGACCGGCTCAAGCAGGCCCTGGCCGCGAGCCGGCGCAAGAGCCGCCAGGGCGCGGTGCTCTTCATCGACATGGACAACTTCAAGTCCATCAACGACACCCTGGGCCATGGCGTGGGCGACCAGCTGCTGCAGAGCGTGGCGCGGCGCCTGCAGGCCGCGCTGCGGGCCGACGACACGGTGGCGCGCTGGGGCGGGGACGAGTTCGTGGTGCTGCTGCAGGACCTGGGCCTCCAGCCCGAGGAGGCCAGCCTGCATGCCGAGGCCGCGGCCGAGAAGCTCCTGCGCGTGCTGGGCCAGCCCTATCTGCTGGAAGGCCAGCAGCACCACAGCACGCCCAGCATCGGCATCGTGCTCTGGGGCGAGCAGGGCGGGGACAGCGAGGAGCTGCTCAAGCATGCCGACCACGCCATGTACCAGGCCAAGTCGGCGGGCCGCAACCGCCTGTGCTTCTTCGACCCCGCCACCCAGGCCGCCATGGCCGAGCGCACCGCGCTGGAGACCGAGCTGCGCCAGGCGGTGGACCTGCAGCATCTGGAGCTGCACTGCCAGCCCCAGGTCTCGCGCGAGGGCCGGCTGCTGGGCGGCGAGCTGCTGCTGCGCTGGCGCCATGCGCAGCGTGGCTGGATCTCGCCGGCCGAGTTCATCCCCCTGGCCGAGCAGAGCGGCCTGATCGTGCCCCTGGGCGAGTGGGCCCTGCAGCAGTGCTGCGCCCGGCTGGCGCGCTGGGCGGCCGATCCGGCCCTGGCGCCCCTGACCCTGGCGGTGAATCTGAGCGCCATCCAGCTGCGCCAGAAGGGCTTTCTGGGCCTGATGCAGCAGCTGCTGGCGCGCGCCGATGTGCCGGCCGGGCGGCTCAAGATCGAGCTCACCGAGAGCGCCCTGCTGGAGGACACCGAGGCCGTGATCCGCCTGATGGCCGAGCTGCGCGGCCTGGGCCTGAAGTTCTCGCTGGACGACTTCGGCACCGGCTACTCCTCCCTGGCCTATCTCAAGCGTCTGCCCCTGAGCCAGCTCAAGATCGACCAGAGCTTTGTTCGCGATCTGCTGGAGGAGCCCAATGCCCGCGCCATCGCCCGGGCCATCATCCAGATGGGCGACAGCCTGGGCCTGGAGGTGATCGCCGAGGGCGTGGAGACCCAGGATCAGCGCGAGCTGCTGGCCGAGCAGGGCTGCCACGCCTTCCAGGGCTGGCTCTATGGGCGGCCCATGCCCCTGGCCGATTTCGAGGCCCTGGCCCGCGGCTGGCCCGCGACATCCTGAGCGCTATTCGCACTTGCGTTTGAATCCGGGCGGCTTGTCATGGATTCTTCTTATTCTTTGAATGGTCAATTCATGTTGGGCTAGTTTTTTACTTGGTGGTGAGTTTTTACAGTTACGGCCATGGACACGGTGATCGCAAGGCAGAGCGCCCCGCAGCCGGTCCCGTCAACCCACCCCCAAGGAGTACCCATCATGTTGAAGAAGCTGAGTGTTGTTGCCCTGTCCCTGATCGCTGCCAGCGCCGCCATGGCCCAGGGCCTGAGCCGTGAGCAAGTCCAGGCCGAGCTGCAGCGTGCCCGCCAGGCTGGCGAACTGGTCGCCCTGCAGGGCGAGAACCCCGATGTCGGCGGCCGCGTGAGCTACGACAGCAAGTCCACCACCACCCGCGAGGCCGTGCTGGCCGAGCTGCAGCGCGCCCGCGCCGCTGGCGAGATCGCCCGGGTGGACAGCGAGAGCTATGGCCCCAATGTGCGTGCCGTGGCCTCCACCAAGACCCGCGCCGAAGTCGTGGCCGAGCTGGAGCGTGCCCGTGCCAGCGGCGAGCTGGCCGTGCTGAACAGCAACAACCCCGGCCTGGCCGAGCTGCAGGCCCTGCAACGCGGCCATGCCGCGGTGGAGCGCCTGGCGGGTCAGCCCAAGAGCGCCCAGTAAGCACACCAGCGCTGGCAGCGCTGAACAGTGCCCGGGCTCTCGCGAGCCCGTCTCCTGCAGACCTTGAGTAAGTCCACAGGAAAATATCTGAGCGGCCCAGGAGGGGGCGGCACCGCAAGGGGCCGCCCCCTCCGGCCATCTGGACTTCGCCCGAGTGGGCATGAAAAAAGCGGCCCGCGGGCCGCTTTGTCGTGTCGGGGCCGCGAGGGCCTCAGGCTTCCCGGCGCGCCGGGAAGAGGATGACGTCGCGGATCGACGGGGCGTTCGTCAGCAGCATGATCAGGCGGTCGACGCCGATGCCGAGGCCGCCCGCCGGGGGCATGCCGTATTCCAGGGCGCGGATGAAGTCGGCGTCGTAGAACATGGCCTCGTCGTCACCGGCTTCCTTGTTGGCCACCTGGGCCTGGAAGCGCGCGGCCTGGTCTTCGGCGTCATTCAGCTCGGAGAAGCCATTGGCGTACTCGCGGCCGGTGATGAAGAGCTCGAAGCGCTCGGTGATCTTGGGGTTGGTGTCGGAGGCGCGGGCCAGGGGCGAGACCTCTACGGGATAGTCGATGATGAAGGTGGGCTCCCAGAGCTTCTCTTCCACCGCGGCCTCGAACAGGCCGAACTGCAGCTCGGGCAGGGTCCAGTGCTTGGGCGCTTCCTCGCCCAGCTCCTTGAGCTTGGCCCGCAGCAGCTCGGCGTCATCGGCCTGGGCCTCGCTGAGGCCGGCATGCGCCACCAGGGAGTCGCGCACCGAGAGGCGGGCAAAGGGCTTGTCCAGGGCCACGGGGCGGCCGGCGTAGCTGATGGCGGCGCTGCCGGTGGCGGCGATGGCCGCGTGGCGCAGCACCTGCTCGGTGAAGTCCATCAGATCATGGTGCGTCCAGTAGGCCGCATAGAACTCCATCATCGTGAACTCGGGGTTGTGACGCACCGAGACGCCTTCGTTGCGGAAGTTCCGGTTGATCTCGAACACCCGCTCGAAGCCGCCCACGACCAGGCGCTTGAGGTAGAGCTCGGGCGCGATGCGCAGGAACATCTCCTGGTCCAGCGCATTGTGGTGGGTCACGAAGGGACGGGCATTGGCGCCGCCCGGGATGGGGTGCAGCATGGGGGTCTCGACCTCCAGGAAGCCCTGGTCCACCATGAAGCTGCGGATGGAGGACACGGCCTTGCTGCGCGCCACAAAGCGCTTGCGGGCGTCTTCGTCGGTGATCAGGTCCACATAGCGCTGGCGGTACTTCTGCTCCTGGTCGCTCATGCCGTGGAACTTGTCCGGCAGGGGGCGCAGGCTCTTGGTCAGCAGGCGCAGGGTGCTGACGCGCACCGACAGCTCGCCGGTCTTGGTCTTGAACAGCGTGCCCTCGGCACCCACGATGTCGCCCAGGTCCAGGTGCTTGAAGCTCTCGTAGCTGTCCTCGCCCACGCCGTCCTTGGTGACGAAGAGCTGGATGCGGCCGGTGGCGTCCTGCAGGGTGCCGAAGGAGGCCTTGCCCATCACGCGCTTGAGCATCAGGCGACCGGCCACGCTGACCTGGACGCCCTGCGGCTCCAGCGTCTCGTTGTCCAGCTCGCCGTACTGCTGCGACAGGGGCAGGGCGCGGTGCTGGGGCTTGAAGTCGTTGGGGAAGGGCACCGCGGTCTTGGCGCGCAGGGCGGCCAGCTTCTCGCGGCGTTCCGTGATCAGCTGGTTCTCGTCCGCAGCGGCGGGGGCGTGGTGCGGCGTGGCGGGGGTGTGCTGGGTCATCATCAACTCGTTGAATTTGCTGCGATTTTAGCCGGGCCTCTTAGAATCCCGAGTTCCGCTCGAATCCGGCCTTCCATGCCCGCCTCGCTCCCCATCCTGGATCGCAAGATCCGCTTTGCCCTGGTCGGCTGCGGCCGCATTGCCCACAATCATGTCGCCGCCATCGCCAAGCATGGCGAGCGTGCCGAGCTGGTGGCGGTGTGCGATACCCAGCCCGAGGCCCTGGCCGCTGCCGTGGCGGCCACCGGTGCGGCCGGCTTTGCCTCGCTGGACGCGCTGCTGGCCGGCAGCCAGCCCGATATCGTGGTGCTGGCCACGCCCTCGGGCCTGCATTCGCAGCAAGCCCTGCGCCTGGCCCAGGCCGGCGTGCATGTGCTGAGCGAAAAGCCCATGGCCACCAAGTTCGAGGAAGGCCAGGCCATGGTGCGGGCCTGCCGCGACGCCGGGGTCAAGCTCTTCGTGGTCAAGCAGAACCGCCTGAACGCCACGGTGCAGCTGGTGAAGAAGGCCATAGCCGAGGGCCGCTTCGGCCGCATCTACATGAGCACGGTCAATGTGTTCTGGACCCGGCCCCAGAGCTATTACGACGCTGCCAAATGGCGCGGCCGCTGGGATCTGGACGGCGGCGCCTTCATGAACCAGGCCAGCCACTATGTGGACCTGCTGGACTGGCTGGTGGGGCCGGTGGACTCGGTCCATGCCTACACCGCCACCCTGGCCCGCGATATCGAGGCCGAGGACACCGGCGTGATGAGCGTGCGCCTGCGCCACGGTGGCCTGGCCTCCATCAACGTCACCATGCTCACCTGGCCGCAGAACCTGGAAGGCTCCATCACCATCCTCGGTGAGAAGGGCACGGTCAAGATCGGCGGCACCGCGGTCAACAAGATCGAGCACTGGGCCTTTGCCGAGCCGCATCCGGACGATGAGGCGGTCAAGAACGCCAGCTATGAGACCGGCAGCGTCTACGGCTTCGGCCACCCGCTCTACTACGACAACGTGATCCGCACCCTGCGCGGCGAGGCTCACGCCGAGGTGGACGGCTACGAGGGCCTGCGCTCGCTGGAGATCCTGATCGCCGCCTACCGCAGCGCGCGCGACGGCCAGCGCGTGGGCCTGCCCCTGGTCTTCTGAGCCCCGCCGCATGAGCTACTGGAAACACGAATCCGCCATCGTCGACGAAGGCGCCCAGCTGGGCGAAGGCACCAAGGTCTGGCACTTCGCCCATGTGAGCCCGGGTGCACGCATTGGCGCGGGCTGCTCGCTGGGGCAGGGCGTCTATGTGGGCAACGATGTGCGGATCGGCGACGGCTGCAAGGTGCAGAACCATGTCTCGATCTATGACGCCGTGACCCTGGAGGACGAGGTCTTCTGCGGTCCCAGCATGGTGTTCACCAATGTCTACAACCCGCGCGCGGCCGTGGTGCGCAAGCACGAGTACCGCCGCACCCTGGTGAAGAAGGGCGCGACCCTGGGCGCCAACTGCACCATCGTCTGCGGCAGCACCATCGGCGAATACGCCTTCATCGGCGCCGGCGCCGTGGTGCAGAAGGATGTGGCGCCGCATGCCCTGATGGTGGGTGTGCCCGCGCGGCGCATCGGCTGGATGAGCCGCCACGGCGAGCGCCTGCAATTCGATGCCGCGGGTCTGGCGAGCTGCCCGGCCACCGGCGAACGCTACCGCCTGAACGGCGAGCATGTGGAGCTGATCTCTTGAGCCTGCCCTTCATCGATCTGAAATCGCAGTACGCCGCGCTGAAGTCCAGCGTGGACGCGCGCATCCAGCGCGTGCTGGATCATGGCCAGTACATCATGGGCCCCGAGGTCAAGGAGCTGGAGGAACAGCTGGCTGCCCATGTGGGCGTGCAGCACTGCATCACCGTCTCCAGCGGCACCGAGGCCCTGCTGATCGCGCTGATGGCCCTGGACCTGAAGCCGGGCGACGAGGTCATCACCACGCCCTTCACCTTTGCCGCCACGGTGGAGGTGATTGCCCTGCTGGGTGCGGTGCCGGTCTACGCCGACATCGAGCCCGACACCTGCAATATCGACGCCTCGCGCATCGCCGCCCTGATCACGCCACGCACCCGCGCCATCATGCCGGTGAGCCTCTACGGCCAGGTCTGCGATATGGACGAGATCCGCGCCGTGGCCGGCAGCATCCCGGTGATCGAGGATGCCGCCCAGAGCTTTGGCGCCACGTACAAGGGCCGCAAGAGCTGCGGCCTCAGCACCTTCGGCGCCACCAGCTTCTTTCCCAGCAAGCCCCTGGGCTGCTATGGCGACGGCGGCGCGCTCTTCACCGACGATGCGGCCCTGGCCCAGGCGGCGCGCGAGATCCGCGTGCATGGCCAGAGCCAGCGCTACACCCACACCCGCGTGGGCGTGGGCGGGCGCATGGACACGCTGCAATGCGCCGTGGTGCTGGCCAAGCTGGAGCGCTTCGACTGGGAAATTGAGCGCCGCCTGGCCCTGGGCGAGCGCTACCAGCAGGCCCTGGCCGGCCTGCCCCTGCAGCGCCTGGCCGTGCGCCCGGACCGCGACTGCGTCTGGGCCCAGTTCACCGTGATGGTGGAGCACCGCGCCCCGGTGCAGCAGGCCCTGCAGGCCCAGGGCATTCCCACGGCCATCCACTATCCCAAGCCCCTGCATCGCCAGCCGGCCTATGCGCGGCCCGAGCTGAGCCTGCCGCATGCCGAGGCCGCGGCCGAGCGGGTGCTGAGCCTGCCCATGAGCCCCGATCTGAGCGAGGCCCAGCAGGATGAGGTGATCGCGGCCCTGCGCCGCGCCCTGGAGGCCTGAGCTTCATGCATGCCGGGGGGCTGTGGCGCTCCACCCTCACCCTGCTGGCCGGTGGCGCCCTGGCCCAGGCCCTGCCCCTGCTGCTGGGGCCCTGGCTCACGCGCCTGTACTCGCCCACCGAGTTCGGCCAGTTTGCCCTGCTCTGGGCCCTGGCCACCAATGTGGCGGTGGTGGGCTGCGCGCGCTACGAGTTCGCCCTGCCGCTGGAGCGGGAGGAGGGGCCGGCCGCCTTGCTGATGGGCCTGTGCCTGCGGGTGCTGCTGGGCGTGACGGCGGCCAGCGTCGTGGCCGGCGCGGTGCTGCTGGCCTGGCAGGGCTATGACCTGGCCCTGGGCCTGCCCCTGGCCGTGCTGGCCGGCGCCGCGGCCCAGTGGCTCACGCTCTGGGCCACGCGCGCCCAGCGCTACGCCCAGCTGGCCGTGGCGCGCGTGCTGCAGTACGGCGGCGGCGCGCTGGCGCAGCTGGCCCTGGGCCTGGCGGGCCTGGGCGCCTGGGGCCTCTTGCTGGGCGCCAGCCTGGCGTGCCTGGCCGCGGCCGCCCTGCTGGCGCGCCCGGCACCGCAGGGCGGCTGGCTGGGCCTGCTGGCGCAGCCGCGCGCGGCGCTGCAGACCCTGGCGCGCAAGCACCGCGACTTCCCCCTGCTCAACACCCCGCATGCCTTTATGGGCGCGCTGCAGGACAGCCTGGCCCTGCTCATCATCACCAGCCTGGCCGGCGATGCCGCGGCGGGCTACTGGGCCCTGGCCTTGCGCTATCTGAAGGCGCCGGCCGGTCTGGTGGGCGGCGCCCTGTCCCAGACCCTCTATCCGCGTCTGGTGAATGCCCGCGATCCGGCCGAGGCCCTGGCCCTGGTGCGCCAGGCCCTGGCCGCCCTGACCGTGCTGGCCCTGCCGCTGCTGCTGGTGCTGCTGCTCTGGGGCGGGCCGCTGTTTGCCTGGGCGTTTGGCGAGCGCTGGGTGGACGCCGGCCATCTGGCTCAGGCCCTGGCGCCCTATATCGCGCTGCACTTCATTGCCTCGCCGCTGTCGGTGGCCACCATGGCCTGGCAGGCCCAGGGCTGGGCCCTGCGCCTGGCCCTGGTGGGGCAGCTGCTCTTCGTGGCCGGTCTGGCCCTGGGCCTCAAGCTGGGCGGCCTGATCGGCGCGGCCTGGGGCGTGTCCGCGGCCATGGCCCTGTACTTCGGTTTCTTTTTCTGGTCGCTGGCGACCTGGAAGCGTTTCCCTGCCTTTACCACTGCCACCGCCACCACCAATGCCCAGAGGCCTGCCGATGAGAGCCTGGCTTAACCGCGTGCGCCGCGCCCTGTGGCGCCAGCTCTTCTTCCGCATGGTCTTTGGCGAGCGTGGGGCGCCGCACAGCCGCATCGCGCCCAGCACCTGCATCGAGGGCGAGGCCGGCCTGCGCCTGGCCGACCATGTCTTCATCGGCCAGTTCAACTTTCTCGACGCGACGGCCGGGCTGACGATTGGCGAGGGCGTGCAGATCAGCAATTTCTGCAGCATCGTCACCCACAGCTCGCACCGCGCCATCCGCCTGCTGGGTCGGGCTTATTCCAGCCACAGCGGGCCGGTGCCGGGCTATATCCAGGGGCCTATCGAGATCGGCCCCTATGTCTTCGTGGGCCCGCACAGCCTGATCGAGGCCCACACCCGCATCGGCCGCGGCGCCCTGATCTGCGCCTATGCCCAGGTGCGCGGTGAGGTGCCGGCCTTTGCCATCATGGCCGGCCAGCCCGCACGCCAGGTGGGTGATGTGCGCGAGCGTGATGCGGCCCTGCTGGCCCGGTATCCCGAGCTCGCCGCCCACTACCAGGCCTGGGCCAACGAGGTTCCCCGATGAGACTGGTCCTGCTGGGCGATGGCGAAAGCCCGCATCTGCTGAAGTGGGCGCGGGCCCTGGCGCCGCGGGTGGAGCTCTGGGCAGCCTCCAGCCGCGGTTTCCTGCCCGAGTTCGAGCGTCTGCTGCCGCCCCAGCGCCGCCTGGCCCTGGGCCACGCCAGCGCGCATGGCGGCGGCAATATCGCGGTGATCAAGACCCTGCCGGCCCTGGGCGCCTGGCTGGCCAAGGTGGACGCCGACTGGATCAATGCCCACTACCTCACCTCGCACGGCACCCTGGCCTGGGCGGCGCGCACGGGCTGGCGCCTGCGCGCCCAGATCGCGGCCTCGGCCTGGGGCAGCGACATCCTGGTGACGCCCCGCCAGGGCGCGGCCTACCGCTGGCTGACCCGGCGCGCGCTGCGCGCGGCGCGGCTGTGCACCTCGGACTCGCGCCATATGACGGCGGTGATGCAGGGCGAGCTGGGCGCGGGCGAGGTGATGACCTTTCCCTTCGGTCTGGAGGCCCTGCCCAAGCAGGGCGCGAAGAAGCAGCCCTGGCTCTTCTTTGCCAACCGTGGCCTGGAGCCCCTCTACCGGCCCGAGCGGGTGATCACCGCCTTTGCCACCGTAGCGCGCGAGCAGCCCGAGGCGCGCCTGGCCGTGGCCAACGACGGTTCGCTGCGCCCGGCCCTGGAGGCCCAGGTGCGCGCATTGGGCCTGGCCGAGCGCGTGGAGTTTCTGGGCCGCCTGGATGCCAAGACCCAGGCCGGCTGGTATGCCCGCGCGCGTTGGTACCTGAGCCTGCCGGAAAGCGACTCCGTGGCCGTCTCGGTGCTGGAGGCCATGGCGCATGAGTGTGTGCCCCTGCTCTCTGACCTGCCGGCCAATCGCGAGCTGGTCGCGCCCGAGGCCGGCCAGGGCCTGATCCTGGAGGAACCCACCCGACTCAGCCTGGCCACGCTAGAGGGCCTGGATGCCGAGGCCGTCGGCCGCGCCAACCGCGCCTGGGTGGCCGACCATGGACTCTTTCCCCCGGCCGTGGAGCGCTTTGTGGCGCGCCTGACCGAACTCACGCCCCCGCCGGCGCACGCCGTCGCCCCCCGATGAAGATTCTGCTGATCAATCATTACGCCGGCACGCCCGAACTGGGCATGGAGTACCGGCCCTACTACCTGGCGCGGGAGTGGGTGCGCATGGGCCACCAGGTGCTGGTGCTGGCCGCCAGCCACTCGCATGTGCGCAGCCGCCAGCCCCAGCCGGGCGGCCAGACCCTCGATGGCATTGCCTACTGCTGGTACGAGACCCCCGCCTACGCGGGCAATGGCTTCGGGCGGCTGCGCAATATCTGGGCCTTCTGCCGCCATGTGGCCAAGGACGCCGACATCCTGGCCCGCGAGTTCGCGCCCGATGTGGTGATCGCTTCCAGCACCTACCCCATGGATGTGTGGGTGGCCCGCAAAGTGGCCCGTCTGGCCCAGGCCAAACTGGTCTACGAGGTGCATGACCTCTGGCCGCTCTCGCCCATCGAGCTCTCG